>CAKULY010000022.1 GCA_934667505.1 uncultured Treponema sp.
GCTTTGGCGCTGCCGGCATCGGTCTTTGCCGAACAGAACACATGTTCTTTGAAGAACCAAAACTTACTTCTTTCCAGAAGATGATTATTTCTGATACAACTGAAGAAAGAAAAGCTAATCTTGCCGCAATTCTTCCACTTCAGAAGAAAGACTTCTATAACATCATCAAGACAATGGAAGGACGCGCTGTAACTATCCGTCTTTTGGACCCGCCGCTTAACGAATTCGTTCAGGCTGAAACACCTGCTTTGGCAAAGGCTTTGGCTAAGAAACTTGGCGTAAAGGTTGACTTCATCGAAAAGAAATACTCTGAATTGAATGAACACAACCCGATGCTTGGACACCGTGGTTGCCGTCTTGCAATTACATATCCAGAGATTTATGAAATGCAGGTTGAAGCTATCGCTTTGGCAACTGCTCAGGCTGAAAAAGAAGGTCTTAAGCACGATGTTCGCATCATGATTCCAAACGTAACTACATTTGCTGAATTGAAACAGATTCGCGCTCAGGCAGAAGCTGTAATCGCAAAAGTAAATGAATCTGAAAAGACTTCATTGAAGTTCCAGATTGGTTCTATGATTGAATTCCCACGTGCCGCAGCGACAGCTGACAAAATCGCTGAATATGCAGACTTTTTCTCATTCGGTACAAACGACCTTACACAGACAACATTCGGATTTAGCCGTGACGACTATTCTAAGTTCATTGATTCTTACTTGGATCAGAAGATTCTTCTTCAGGATCCATTCAAGACTTTGGACGAAGATGGCGTTGGCGTAATGATTGGTCTTGCAGAAGAAAAGGGACGCTCTGTAAAAGCAGATCTTCACCTTGGAATCTGTGGTGAACACGGTGGCGACCCAGCTTCTATCGCACTTTGCTACAAGCTTGGCTTGAACTACGTTTCATGCTCACCATTCCGCGTACCAGCTGCTAGATTGGCTGGTGCACAGGCTGTAATTAAAGCGTCTAAATAACAACTGGAAAATTATCTTTGTAGAAGAATTTTTCTTTTGCAAAGATAATCTTGTGCGATGTACGAGTTTTGTGAGTGCAAGCGAACAAAACTCGTTAGCAAACCGCAAGGTTTGCGACGTGCACAGGCTGTAATTAAAGCTAATAAATAGTTATGGCATGTTGCAAACCGCAAAGGGTTTGCAGCGTGTATAGTCTGTTAGACTAAAAAAGCAGATATTGTTTTTCAATATCTGCTTTTTTTATTTAGGGTTTATCAAAATCCTAAAAACGGCTGAGTCAAGGTCTTGAGAGAGCGAAGCGAACGTACCTTGACCAGACGTATTTTTAGAAAAATTTATCAAAACAAAATTAGGCTCTTCTTCCAATTCGGTTTATATCAGTAATTCCCAGCAATAAATTCGGAACATACAAATCTTCATCTAAAGAATCCCAATGAATTCCTAGACCACCACCGCTTAATTCATAATGAGTCAAATCTTCTTGAGAGGCACTAGAAAGATTTGGAAAAAAAACTAAAGGAACTGAAAGTTGCCGGCCATCGACCAAAAGAAGCCATAAATTTTCTTTGTCCGTCCAAACCTTTTGAGCCTTATCATTATTCAAAGAAATATCCATTCCAAGCCCTTCCCCCCCCCATTTTTTTAATAAAATTATCATATCAAGTCAATATAAAATGGATTGCCTGTTTTTCCTGCTCCATGAATTCCACTTTTTGAAAAACCACAATAGTCCATAAGCATAAGAAAAAAAGTTGCATTACAATGATGACGTTTTGAAGAAAAATAAATATCAAAATTTGCCAAATCCTTTGTTGAAACTTTTTTGCCAACAAAATTCTTATATGCAGATTCTATTAATGAATTTTTTAAGTAAATAGAACTTTTTCCACGTTTATACCGGATAGAACCTTCTGTGTACTTTTCAACAATAGAATTTCCCTTAGATGGATTTTGTAATACAGTACCCACCTTTATTTTTTGCCTTACAATTTCAACAATCATAGCTTCCTCCAAAATATATTTTATTCCGCATTTTGAACAATGCGAAGACCTATACTAGAGGATGAATAACTTTCTGAATACGTCCACCATTCTCTAGAATAAATTTTGCAATCGTCTTTATAAACCCAAATTGAACCACCTCTATAAACACGGTATGAACCGCTATCATGCACAGGATTTATCAACTCGCCAGTTCCAAAACTTGCATAATAATCATAACACCATTCTGCGACATTACCACTCATATCATAAATTCCTAGTTTATTTGCCTCTTTTGTGCCAACTTGATGATTTTCATTACCACTATTATTGTAACACCATGCGACTTTACCAATGCTATTACTTCCACTATAAATGCAAGTATCATGTGTTGTTGCATCGCCGCCACCTGCAGCAAATTCCCACTCACATTCGGTTGGCAAGCGGAAACCATTTTTGCTCTTATCCCAAGTAACACGACCATTTGTCAAGCTGTAATCTTTCCAGACGGAATTTCCTTTATAATAAACAGGTTCAAATCCTTTATATTCACTATAGGCGTTAAGCCATACGCAAGCACTATTCCAACTTATATATGTTGCAGGTACAAAATTTTTATATTCATCATTGATTCCATATCCTTTATTTGCAGAACCTATAACATAATCGTGTTCTTTTGCCCATGTATAAACTTCAAGCCATAGTTCATAAGTAAGTTCATATTGCGCAATTTTAAAGCCTGATAAAGTAATCTTTGGACGAGAAGTATCTTCTGGCTCGCCAAAATAAAAACTTCCGCCCTCAACATTTATCATTGCGGCATAATCCTTGCCCCATTGTGCATATAGATTAATATCGCCTGTTACTGTAATCTTATCACCGGCACTGTACAAGCTTCCATTTCCATCTGAACGAGCGCTCCATTTTGTAAACGCATAGCCTTTTTTCTCTAAGTTTCCAACATTTCCAAGAACCGTGTATAAACTTCCTTTTTCAACAAAAATAGAATCCGGAACGTGACCGCCAGTTGCTCCATTAGGATAATATGTAACAACATATTGAACTGCCTGCCACTTTGCATAAAATGTAATATCAGAATTTACTATATATGGAAAATCAACTTTAGATTCTTCTGAAAATTCTGCGTCCAAATACCAGCCTCCAAAACCAAAATCATTTTTTGTAGAAAGAGGACAATTTTCTATATATCCAGTTTCAATTTCTTTTAACTCTGTTCCCCCATTTGTAACAAAAGTCACCTTATAAACAGGCTGCCATTTTGCATAAAGAACAATATCTGCCGTAAGAGTAAGCGGGAATTCAGCCTTCTTAGTAAAACTAGAATCAACAAACCAAGAAACAAATGTATATCCTTGTTTTTGTGTTTCAGGAGCAGAAGAAATTTCTGCCGCTCTATATGCAGGAACTTCACTGCCACCATCCACTTCAAAAGAAACTTGATAAGTTGCAATCCATTTTGCATACAGAGTAACTGGTTTTGTCACAACATACGGAAAATTCACTGCGCTTCCACTAAAATCTGAAGTTGTATACCAACCGCCAAAAACATAATTTGAACGACTTACATCCGGGATTTCCTGAATAATTCCTGTTTTGTAAGATTGAATTTTTTCTTCGCAGTTTGTTTCAAAATTTACTGTAAACTCTTGCTGCCATTTTGCATAAAGTGTTGTATCTTTTGAAATTTTATATGGGAATTTTAATATTTCCCCTGAAAAATCAGAGTTTAAATACCAGCCAACAAAACTATATTCGGAACGCAAAGTAAATGGCGCTTCTTTTATTTCTTCTGTTCTATATGAAGAGATGCCTGTTCCTCCATTTGTAGAAAAAGTAACTTCATACAGTTCTGTTTTTTCAATAAAAAAAGGATTTTTGCATGCCATAAAAACAATTGCAAAGAAAATCAACAACGAAAAAGAAAAAAAATTATTTTTTTTCATAATCACCTCTAAAACCTGAATCCTGCATTTATTCCTAATCCAAAAATGTATGGATAACCACCACGCAAAATTGGTTCAACATAGAAATTTCCTGATACCATACGAAAACCAACAGCTCCGCCAATATCCAAGGAATTTTTTAAATCTGAATTTACAAAAATAAGTTCCAGTCCGCCTTGAGCCTCTACAAAAAGACCCGCGCTTGGCTCGCCTGTAGGAGAAACCGCATACCACCGCATAAAACCAAGCGGCTCAACAGAATAAATAGAATTGTTCTTTTCAAAGAAGTCATAACTTACCAAGACTTTCAGACCAACAGAAAAACGTCTAAAAATACTATAATCAAAAGAAAATCCTGCCGCGGGAGCAATTCCAAAAATCGAATTTTTGTTTCCTTCAAAAATAAAACCCAAGGAAGATTTATAAATTGTTGCCGCATGGTGCAAAAGTTGCTCTGTTTTTGACGACCTTGAAATTTCGTATTTTTTAAATAAAACATACGCTCCTTTTTCGACATTAAGCATTTTTATTTGCAATATATATTTATTGTCCAGTTCTTCCAATGAACCGAAAATTATTTTATGGGCGCCAAGCCGCTCGCCAATAGAAAGAGCCGTATTATCGCTTACCAAACCTGAATTTTGAAATTTCAGCTCTTTTTCAACTTTATCCATATTTTGACGCGTTACAACCTGCAGAGTAGAATTTTCAAAAATCGATGCAGTTAATCCATTTTGGATATACTCATCCATCTCATTTGTTTCTGCAGAAAAATTAAGAACTGCAACAATTTCATTTTTTGAACAACGCGAAACAATCTCTTTACTTACTAAATCCAAAGTTTCGTCAATAGAATTTTTTTTCTGCGCCGCAAAACAAAAAGCATTCAAAAACATCAAAAATACAAGAATCAGATTTTTGTAGTATTTAGTATTTAGAATCATTCATCACCTCTTTTATAAAATTATTTTCAAGTTCATTTTCTATTCGCTGCATAACCAGTCTCTTGCACATTTCTTTTTCATACGAAGAAATTTTTCCAAACCGCTTTTCAAAAGACACCAAGTTTTTTTCCTTAAAAAAAGGATTTATTTCTTTTATATAAATATTCAAGCTTGGATATGATGTAAAAATTCCGTTATTTTCAGAAATTTTAAAATCTACAAAAATGTTTGCGGTATAAAAATTTGTTCCTTTATTTACCGAAGTTTCTAAAACATCTACAACTGAAAAACCCTCTTTTGAAAAAACTTCCGCAAGTTTTGTTTTTATTCGGTTTTCAACATCAGCATCCGCCTTTATAAAAATTTTTGCATTCTGCTTTAACTCAAAAATCAGTTCTCTTGAATTCTTTATTTCTTCTGTTATAAAAAAATATTTTTTTGCTTTCTCAGAATTTATTCCTAAAAGAAAATAATATAAATCATAAAAATCCTGACTTTCATTTAGAACTTTGTTAAAAAATATGATTTTATAAAAATTTTCACTTTCTGATTTTGCTTTTTGAAAAAATGAATTTATACAAGCAGATTTTTCCTGAATTTTTGGCTCAACAAGCTCCAACGCATCTTCCCGATTTATATAAGCGTAGACAACATAATTTTGAGAATCTCTATCAAAATAAACATCCGAATGTTTCAACGCAAAAAGCTTAGTTTCTGAATTCACAAAAACCGTTTTTACAAATTCTTTTTTACTTGATATTTCATCATTGTCAGTAGAAAAATTCTCTTTAAAGAAACTATTGGTTTTTACAAAAGCTGAAAAGTATGATGAAAGTTCCTCATCCGCATTATTTTTTGCAGTCTCAGGAGATTTTCCAAGTCCAACGGAAGATAAAAATTTTTCTTTTGGATAAAAATTTGAAATTTCCTTAGTTTTTATCCAATCTGTAGAATTTTTATTCTTATTTTTTACATTTTTCAAACTTGTACAACTAACAAGAGTAAATACAAAACAACAGAACAAAATTTCTTTTATTTTCAATAAAATCTCCCTTTTTTTGTTTAACAATTATGTTTTATAACGTGTTTTATTTCATTTTTTATTATTTTTCTGAGTTTTAATTTATATAAATACAAACCAAAACTCATATTTATGTCAATTTTTTACAAATTATGTGTTTTACAAAATAAAAAATTCTTCAAAAATATCTGATAATTCTTTTATGGGTATTCGCCATGTTTTTATTCAGAATTTAAAATTTTATAGAAAGCAAGCAGGTCTTACACAAGAAAAACTTGCCGAAAAAATCGGAATGAGCACCTCTTATATTGGCGATATGGAAGCCCGAGAAAGATTTCCTTCTGCAGAAACAATAGATAAAATTGCCGACGCATTAAATATTCCAACATCATCCCTATTTGGAGAACGAGAATGCCCTATAAATACCCAAAATTCTTTTGCAAAAATCTATGGAAAAAGTTTAAAAACTGAATTAAGCGAGAGAATTTTAAAAGATATTGAAGATGTTTTGAATTTATTGTAGTTAAGCCGGGGTTTTAGGGGCACAGCCCCTAGGAGAATGGGGTATGGCGAAGACACGGAGTGGCTGAGCCTAGGGGAAAGGCTTTTCCCCTCCTTTTTTTATAAAATTTGATTTTCCTAGCAAAATAAGCCTTTTGGAGTATAATGAAAACAGGTATTTCAAATGAGGCGATTTTATTTTTTTGAGATTATTTATTTTTTTGTTTTTTGCGGAATGTATGCGCAAACGACGGTGGAAAGCGTAAAACTTAGTTACAACGGAAGCAGAAATTATTATCTTGTGGAGCGCACGGATTTGCGCCGCTATGACAACGGAAAATACACGGGTCTTGTAAGCCGCGAGGTGCGTTCTTTTATTTCAAGGGCAACGCCGCCGGCAAATGCGAATCCTTTAGATTCCTATTACGATGGAAGTTTTTTTGTGGAAGAAGGAACACGTCGCGGTTTTAACGATGTTGGAGAAGGCATTCATGATTCAATTCCTTCTTCTTTTAGAATAACGAGCGATGGCCAGCTTTTTATGATTGAAGATAACGGCTTTCCAAGTTTTAGAAGTTTTCCGGCTTTTCCTGCAGAAAAAATAAAAATTGGCGAAAAATGGGTTTCAAAAGCAGAGCGAGCGGTTGACCCTTTGTACAAGGGAATTGTAACAAAAATTCCTATGACGATTGAATACACCTACCTTAGAGATGAAACTTTCCACGGCGAAGAAGTCTACGTTCTTGCGGCGAATTGGGCTACAAGATACGGAATTTCTTACTTTGATTTTGGCGGAGACAAGCAGCTTAAAAGCGCGAATGGCAAACATTCCGCTACGATGTTTATCAGCAAGCAAAGCGGAAATGCCATTGTTGTTCGCGACACTGTTGATGAAACTTTTTTGTATGCAGATGGAAAGCAGGTTTCGTTTAGAGGAACTATTTCTTTGTTCACGGAATATCCGCCGGCAGTTGACCGCAGCAAAATTTTGCCGACCTTGCAGCGTGTTGCAAAACTTACGAGCGAAGAAGTTGAGGCGATTTCAAAACCGAAGTCTGCTCAGACAAATGACACTAAAGGCGCAATTTCTGGAAAAATTAGCTCGACTTTAAATAAATCTTCTCCTTCCGATGACGAAAAACCGATTACTGTTGAAAATACGGAAGCTGGTATTCGGCTTACGATGCAGAATCTTCAGTTTAAGGCAGATAGCGACGAACTTCTTTTTGGCGAAAATCAACGGCTTGATCAAATTGCACAGATTTTAAAAGAAGTTCCAAATTCGCAATTTCTTGTGGAAGGGCACACGGCTAGCACTGGAAATCCAAAAGGAGAACAGGAACTTTCTGAACGACGTGCAAAAACGATTGCCACAGAGCTTTCAAAGCGGGGAATCGTCGCTGGCAGATTTATTTGCAAAGGAAGCGGCGGCAGAAAACCAATTGCCTCAAATGAAACTCCTCAAGGGAAGGCGAAAAACCGACGCGTAGAAATTACGATTCTGGAATAATTTGAACAAATGAACAACAAATGGCTTGTATGGCTTTTTTCTTAAAAAACTGTTTGATATAATCAGTTTATGAGAAATAAACAGAACAATGAACTTGCCGTTTGCGGTTTTGCAGCCGTAAAAAAGCTTGAAAAAAACAATAGCGAACGAATAAGAAGGCTTTATTTTACAGAAGAAGTCGCCCCTCTTTTTGGCGGTCTTTGCAAAAAAATTGCGCAAAGAAAAGGCATTTATAACAAAGTAAACGATTCTAAGGAACTTGAAAAACTAAGCGGAACTGTTCACCATCAGGGCGTTGTGGCAATGATTTATATGCCAGAAATTACACCTTTGGATTCAGACATAACAGACGGCTGGATTGAAAACAAAGAAAATGCAATTTTGCTTGACCATATTGGAAATGCAAACAATTTTGGAGCTATCGTTAGAAGCGCCGCTTTTTTTGGAATAAAAAATATAGTCATTCCTGAAGACGATTCCACCAGCGCGATTACAACGAGCTCTTACCGCATCGCAGAAGGCGGCATGGAATATGTGAATATTTATTCTGTTCGCTCTATTTCAAGATTTATGGAAGTTATTGCTGGCAAGATGGTTAGAATTGGCACAGATTTATCTGCAAAAAAAACTTGCTCCGAAATACAAAATATTTGCAAGGAAAAACCGGCCCTTGTTGTTCTTGGCAACGAAGAGCGCGGAATAAGCAATGAAGTCCGTCAATGTTGCGATGAACTGGTTATAATTCCTTTTGCAGGCATGAAATCTGGCAAAAAAGAACCCCCTGTTGACAGCCTAAACGTGGCCCAAGCAAGTTCGATTATTTTATATGAGTTAACTCAAGCTTCACGTTTTTAGGTTTTTGATAAACCCTAAATAAAAGCGTAAGCAAAGGTTGTTTTAAAGCCAATAGTTTTTTCTTACGAGAATTTGAACTTTATCTCCGCTTGAAAAATTAAGGCTAGATGTGGTAGGCACGTCTGCAAAAAACATTGCGCCAACTGGAAAAAGATTTATTTTATATCTGATGAAGCTTCCAAAAAATGAAGAAGAGACAACTGTTCCGTAAAAACTTTGAGAACTTTCTTCATTTTTGAATAAAAAGCTAGAATTTGATGCTAGAACTTTATCAGAAAAATCTGAAACTTGCGCAAGTTCTGCCCAGCTAGGTCGGATTACGCAGGTTTTTTCAGAATCGCTTTTTTCGTCTTTGAAAGATAAAAAATTCGCCATTCCTATAAAACTTGCAGTAAACGCGTCTTTTGGAGAAAAATAAATTTCAGAAGGATTGCCAGCTTGCAAGAGCTGACCATGATTAATGACTGCAATTTTATCAGAAAGAAAAAGCGCTTCTTCCTGATCATGCGTTACGTAAATTGTTGTTATTTTAAACTTCTGTTGAATTTCTTTTAATTCTTCGCGAACTTGTGAACGTAATTTTGCGTCCAAAGAAGAAAGAGGCTCATCCATAAGAAGCACGCCTGGCTTTAGCACAAGAGCTCTGGCCAAGGCGACCCGTTGTTGCTGTCCGCCAGAAAGTTCGTGTGGAAATCGTTCTAAAAGATTTGCAATTCCCAAAATTCTTGCAATTTGCTGCGTCAGCGCATTATTTTCTTTTTTATATTCCTGTTTAGAAGTCCCTTTCGGTCTAGAAATTAGGTTCAGACCATAGCTTATGTTTTTTTCAACTGTAAGATGCGGAAAAAGCGCATAATCTTGAAAAACCATGGCGACTTTTCGTTTTTCTGGCGGAATTCCACAAATATTGTTTGAGTTTATAAAAATTTCTCCAGAATCTGGCTCTAAAAAACCAGAAATAAGCTTGAGCAAGGTTGTTTTTCCGCAACCGGAAGGCCCTAGCAAAGTGGTAAAAGAACCTTCCTCCACAAAAAGAGAAAAATCTTTTATAACTTTATTTTTATTGTAAGAAAAATTAAGGTTGCGTATTTCTAACATTTACAAGCCTCTCTTTTTATTATTTTCTTTTCAAAAAAATTTCCTAATCCTAAAATTAAAAAGGTTAGGGTGGTTAATACAAGTGCCAATGCTGCGGACTTTCCCCAATCTCCTTGTTCCGCAAGATTTAAAATTGAAACTGAAGCAAGTTTTGTATTGAACGAAACCAAGAAAACGACTGCACTTAAGGTTCCCACGCTTCGCACAAATACGTATAAAAATGACGAAAATATTCCCTGTATGGAAATTGGAACTGTTATAGTAAAAAGCGAATAGATTTTCCCTGCGCCAAGTGATTGCGCCCCATAATCAAGCGTGTTTTTTTGCTGAAGATATGACGCCATTACGATTTTATACGAAAACGGCAAAAACGAAACGGTCATAGCAAGAACTATTAAAAAGGCTGCGCAATTAAAACCTATTTTATTAGCCGCAAATGAATACGAAAGCCCTAAAAGAGTCCCTGGAACTGCTGATGGAAGTTGTGCAAGAATATCGAAATAGCTGCGAAAAGGGCATTTTGTTTTTTGCACAAGAAAAGCCACTAAAATAGCAAATACAGTGCTTAAGACTGCTGCAAAAAGTGCAAAGCATATAGAATTTGCAATTTCTTTTCCATAGCGGCAAACGCTTTTTATGTGCGCGAATGTAAATGAAGTGTCAATTCCCCACAGTTTTTGAAAACTTCCAAAGAGTATAGAAATAAACTGGCTTAAAATTACAAAAGAAAGCGCAGAACAGAACAATGCAAGAAAAATCCGCATGGACAAGCTTGCTTTTACTTTTTCGGCATAAGATTCTTTTCCACCAACTGTGGCCGTCTTCATGTAGTTTTGCCTAAAAAATTTGGTTTGCAGTAAAAAAAGAACAACTGAAGGTATTATTAAAACAATTCCAAGAACGACGCTTGCTGGGGCGTTTAGCCAGCCTGTTAATTGTGTGTAAATTTCCACAGCAAGAACTTTAAACCTTCCGCCAACGATTAAAGGGTTTCCAAAATCACTTAAAACTGAGACCGCTATAAAAAGGGCAGAAGAAAGAATACCTGGAACGGAAAGCGGCAGCGTAATTGAAAAGAACACTTTTAATGGACTTGCCCCCATTGAGAATGCAGCTTTTTCAAAAAGAGGATTGATTCCCCGCAAAGTTTGCGAACATATTAAAAAAGCTAAAGGAAAAAAGCAAAGAACTTGAGAAATTACAATTCCTGGAAAACCGTAAAGCGAAATATCTAATCCCAGGAGCGTATGAGTTATAAAACCTTGCTTGCCAAAAAGAAGGATAAAAGAAAGCCCTCCTACAAAAGGCGGCGTTACCAAATGGATTAAAGGAATCAATGAGAATAATTTAGAAAATGGAATATTTGCGCGTTCAATTGCATAAGCATAAATATATCCAAAAAGAACTGAAATAAAGGTCGAAACAAGACATTCATAAACGGTATTTAAAATAACTGTTTTATAACGAGAAGTGCAAAAAACGGCAAAGAAGTCTTTAAAACGCACTGTTGAAAAAGAAAATATTAGAGGAAAAATTGTAAAAAATGCAAAAAACAGAAGACAACCGCTCCAAATAAAAATAAGCGGAAGTCCCTGTTTTTTTAAATATCTAAAACCTTTAAAGGCTAACATACTAAAACATATTATTTTACTATTTGATGCCACTTTTCAAGAACTTCTTCTTTTTGCGAAGCAGCTTTTTTGGCATCGTAGTCGATTAAATCTATTTGCGAAAGCGGAATTGAACCTTCCACACCTTTTGCATCTGGATTTACTGGAACCGTGAAATCAATCGAACTCATTAATTCTTGCGCTTCTGGCGAAAGCATAAAGTCAACAAACCTTTTTGCAATCTCAAGATTTTTTGTATTTTTCATGATTGCAATGCAGTCAACATCGCCTACAGATTGAGGAGGAGCAATAGGTTTTATGTCAAAGCCATCTGCGCTGTATTTTGAAAGCGCATGAAGATAGGCGATTCCTAGAGCGTATTCGCCAGTCCCAATAAGTTTTGGAGGAGCGCTTCCGCTATCTGGAAACTGCCCTACAAGTTGTGACAGAGCCGTTAAGTATTCCCAGCCTTTTTCCCAGCCAAGTCTTTGCAATTGATTTTGAACAAAAAGATAAGCGGTTGAAGAAGCCGCAGGATTTGTCATTACGATTTCACCGGCAAAATCTTTGTCTAAAAGGTCATCCCAAGTTGCAGGGAAGGGCTTATTTGGAAACTTTTTTGCAAAGCGCTCTTTGTTTACGCCAATTCCCAAAGTGAGTACGCAAAAACCTGTCCAAGTTCCGTTTTCCGAAACTGCATACGAAGGAACTTTTTTTGCCACAGGAGAAACGTATTTTTCAAGCGCACCTGCTTTATCCGCCTGAATATGATAGGAACTGGCGCCGCCCAAAAGGATGTCTGCCTTTGGATTGTTTTTTTCTGCGATAATACGATTAACAAGTTCTCCAGTTGTCGCTCTCAAATAAGAAACTGGAATTCCTGTTTTTTTTGTAAAAAGTTCAGTCAAAGCCCTTGTTTCTTCATCGTGAATTATTGAATAAATTCGAAGTTCTTGAGTCTTTTTGCTACAAGAAAAAAATGAAATCGATAAAATAGATAAAACTAAAATCTTCAAAAGAGAATTTTTCTTCATAAATAGCTCCCATGACCATAAAAAGGAAAAAATGTTGCCAACGCAAACTTAAAACAAAACACTATCCAGATTGATTTAAAAATATCCTAAAATTGATATTATTTATATATTCATTTTTATGTTATTTTTATAATACCAGTTTTTATCACGGGATTAATAGCTCGAATGTCGAGTTTTTAGAAAAATAAAAAAAGCGTAAGCGAATTTACAAAAACTCGAAGCTTAGACAATTTATAAAAAAACTCGATATTCGAACTAATAGACAAACTAGTTAATTCTGATTAATATTAGATTACTAGATTGAAAATCGAGTTTAAACGGCAAGTAGTTCAGTTGGCTAGAACACACGCTTCGGGAGCGCGAGGTCGGCGGTTCAAATCCGCTCTTGCCGAATCTTCTCTCTAAAAAACAGGTACAGCTTTTGAAAAAGAAATTTATATTTTCTGCTTTCATGTTTTTTTCATTTTTAGTTTACGGTCAATCATTAGAATTTAAAGGCGCTGACATCTCTTACCTTGATGAATTAGAAAATTCTGGCGCAGATTTTTTTCAAAACGGACAAAAAAAAGAACTTTTTGAAATTCTAAAAGATTCTGGAGTAAACTGGATAAGGCTTAGGCTTTGGCATTCGTCGCAAAACGCTTATTGTTCTACAAAGAATACAATTTCCATGGCAAAAAGGGCAAAATCGTACGGTTTTAAAATTCTTTTAGACTTTCACTATTCAGACTACTGGGCAGACCCTGAAAAACAAAACGTCCCGAAATCCTGGAAGAACATGAATTTCGAGCAAATAAAAAATGCCATGTACGAATACACTTGTTCTGTCTTAAAAGAATTTGCAGAAGAAAATTGTTCCCCGGACATGGTTCAAATTGGCAATGAAATTATAAATGGAATGCTTTGGCCTTTCGGTTCAATTTCCAATGGAAACTGTGCTAATTTTATGGACTTAGTTCAAACTGGTTGCAAAGCCGCTCGAACAGTTTGCCCGAATGCAAAGATTATGCTGCACGTAATTTGCACGGACAATCAAACGTTACAGTGGTGGTTTTCCCAAGCAAAGCGATATTCTGTGGACTACGATGTTATTGGTCTTTCCTATTACGCTTATTGGCATGGAGCAAGTTTAAAAGTTCCTGAAAATGCCATAAAAATGCTCAAAAAGAAATTTTCAAAGCCTGTTTGCATCGTTGAAACGCATTATCCATGGACTTTAGACTGGCAAGATAATATGAAAAACAATGTCGGCGAAGGTTCACCCCTAATAAAACAGTTTCCTCCAACACAGGAAGGACAAAAAGCGTATCTAAGAGCCTTGTGCTCAATTGTGCAAAAAGCTGGCGGAAGCGGCGTCTTTTGGTGGGAACCAGATATGATTTGCACAGAAACTTTTAAAAGTGATGGTGAAAACCTTGGCTGGTTTGATTTTAATCACAATTATAATGGCACAGCAGACGTGTTCAAAGAATTTTAATTTTATTTATGGAACAAATTGATACACTTAAAAATTCTGGCTACAGCATCATTCAAGATAAAGAAAAGTTTATGTTTGGAATAGATGCCGTTCTTTTAGCAGACTATGCAACCGTTCGAAAAAATGAGAAAATCTTTGACCTCTGCACTGGAAACGGCATTGTTCCTCTTCTTATGCACGGAAAATCAAAGAAAATTAATCCTTATTTTGCAGCAATTGAAATTCAAAAAGACTCTGCAGAAATGGCAAAAAAATCTGTAGAAATGAACGGTTTAGAAAACCAGATAAAAATTGTTCACGGTGATTTAAAAAACGTCGGTTCAATTTTTAAAAGGCACAGTTTTGACGTTGTTACTTGTAATCCACCATATATGCTCAATGAACACGGAAAACAAAATCCAAACGAATACAAACGAATTGCCCGCCACGAAATTTTATGCAATCTAAATGATGTAATTTCCGCAGCAGAATATCTTTTAAAACCTAATGGCAGATTTTATATGATTCACCGGCCTTTCCGCCTGGTAGAAATATTTTCTGCGCTCACAAAATTCAAGCTTGAACCAAAAAAAATGCGTCTTGTTCAGCCTTTTTTGCAAAAAGAACCCAACATGGTGCTAATAGAGGCTAAAAAGAACGCTTCTTCTAGGCTTGCAGTCGAAAAACCGCTTGTTGTATATGAAAAACCCGGTCTGTATACACAAGAAATTTTGCAAATCTACGAAAAGATGTAATAACTTGGTTTTAAAAGGCTGAAATCTAAGCTATATAAAAAGGCTGTCAACTTTCAACTTAATAATTTTGTTTTTTGTGATATACTCTTTTTGTAAAAAGGAAAAAAATGGAAGAATTAAAAAATTCAAAAGAGTTTTATAAAAATGGTCTCAATTTTTCTTGCAAAAGATGTTCTTTTTGCTGCGGACATTCGCCAGGATTTGTTTATCTTTCAGAACGAGACCTTTACGAATTATGCGATTTTTTTAAAATGAGCATAACAGACTTTGTAAACAAATATTGCCGCTGGGCAGATTACTACTACGGCGAAGAAGTTTTAGCACTGCTTGAAAAACAGAACTACGACTGTATTTTGTGGCAGGAAGGTTGCTCTGCTTATCAAGCAAGACCGGTTCAGTGTTCCACATATCCGTTTTGGTCTTGGATGATTCGCGACCAAAAAACTTGGAATGAATGCGCCGCCGACTGTCCTGGAATGAACAGCGGAAAACTTTGGACATTTGAAGAAATTGAAGAAAACCGCAAAAATTATGATTCAAACAAACCTTTAACAAAAAAGCAGGTCTTAAAAATCATTGAAAAAGAGAAGAATGAAGAGTAACCTCTCCGCTATTCAGTTCTTTTAAAATTCCATCATCAGTGCGGACAACTAAATTTGCATTTGAAGAAATATCTTCTACTGTGCAAAAGTAGTTGTTTTCGCTGTTTCCAATAATAGGACTAATTTCAATTCGGCGACCTATAAGATTAGAACGATTTTTATATTCTTCAAAGACTGATTTTTGTTCTTTTTCAAAATTATCCAATATATTGCACAGGTATAAAACGATTTTTTTAAATAAAACGATTTTTTTTTCTTCAAAAGAATTATCTTTTAAGTTATCCTGCAACAACGAGCCTGCAAAAGTGTGCAAATCTTCAGGAATTTCAGAATTCCACAAAAGATTTATGCCAATCCCAATTATAACAGCGCCTATTTTTCCTTGTGCTTGAGAAATCAAGCCTTCCGTAAGAATTCCGCAAATTTTTTTGCCATTGCAAAAAACATCATTTACCCACTTTATGCTGCAGTCCAGGTTATAAACGTCTTTTATAGCCTTGCAAACAGCAACCGCTGCCGACGCAGTAACACTAGCAGGAAAGCTAAAATCTCCATCCGTATAAATCAAAGAGAAATATAGACCTGTTTTTGCAGGCGAATAAAATTTGCGATTTAAACGTCCTCTTCCAGCTGTTTGCATAGCAGCAACAAGAACCGTCTTATTCAAAGGCTCAAAGTCTTTAAGTTTTTCCAAACGCCGCCGACATTCTGCGTTTGTAGAATCAATAGCATCAAAATATTCTACATTGAATCCATCAATTTTCCACAATTGATTTTTATTCATTTATTTTTTACTGCCAAGCAAGGTAAAATTTTGAGCAGGACTTTCAAATACAATTCCGCTACCAGGTTTAGCAAGACAAGTAAGATTTTTTATAGAATCCAAAACTTCTTCAGATTTTTCATTGTCCACAAGGATTATCAGCATATCTTTTTCGGGTACAATTTCCATTCCAAAAAATTTTGCATCGCCTTCTTTTGCTGTTCCTCGCGCCGCAATAATTGTTCCGCCCTGAGCTCCAGCTTTTCGTGCCGCAGCCATAGCGTCTTCTGCATAACCTTTATTTACAATAGCCGTTATCATTTTACAAGTGCTGTTCATATCGTTTTCTCCTTTTACATCAGAAAGCAAAGTGTTTGCTTGTTTTACAAAACTATACACATCAACTGAAAATAAAATTCCAAAATGTGCTTTTTTTATTTCTGTAGCATTTATTATTGATTGCCGCACAGCGTCTTCTTTTGAATCTTCTACAACAATAAAAACAATATCTTTTGAAGTATCTCCTAATCCCAAAAGCTGAATTATGCTATTAGAAGCGGTTCCTCGCCCCATTACAATTGTTCCGCCATGCGCTCCTGCGTCTACTGCAGACGATGTTATCAATTCTCCTGAATTGTGAGGGACTATGCTTATTAAAAGTTTGAATTTCATTTATTTTACCTCCGACTTTTGCTTCTTGCTTTGCTTAATTTTAAATATAATTCCCAAAACTTGAATTGTTATCAAAGGCATCATTGCTACAAGCGCAATAACTCCAAAAGGATCTGCGTTTCCAGTTCCTCCGGAGGTCGCTCCCAATGTAAAAGAAAGAACAAAGGTTGATGTCAATGGACCTGTTGCAACACCACCAGAGTCAAATGCGATTCCTGTAAACAGGTGAGGGCAAAATATCATTAGCGAAAGCGCAATTATATATCCAGGAATAAGAATATACCTCAAATTAAAGCCAGACACCGCTCGCCACAGCGCAAGCCCAATTGCAACGGAAGCTCCCATCGCCAAAAAGAATAGCAAGACTTTTCGCTTAATAGTACCGCCGGAAACTGATTCAACTTGCTCTGTAAGAACCCAAACGGCAGGTTCTGCGCAAACAATTATTGCGCCTATTATAAGCCCCACTAAAATTAAAAGGGCAAACCAAATTCCGCCGAACTCAAGGGCTTTAGAACCCAGTTGTTCGCCCAATGCTTGGCCTGCCTGCATAAAACCGCCATTAACGCCAACCAAAAATATTGTAAGACCCACAAAGCTGTAAACAAAACCGATTAACATTCTGACAACCTGACGTGCAGACATCTTAAAAAGAAACAACTGAAAAACAACAAACAAAAATAGAATTGGCAAAATTGAAAGAGTTGCTTCTTTTAATGTGCTCAAAGTCTTCATTCCAAAAGGTTCAAAAATCTGCGCAAGGATTCCGCCACTGATTGAATTTTGCGCAACTTCAGCTGCTTCTGCGACTTGAACGGCATTTGTCATCGCGCCAGAATATTTCAAAAACAGAGAATAAATTAAAACCGCAAGAACAGGGCCTACGGAGGTAACGCCCGTTAAACCAAAACTGTCTTTATCACCAGAACGAACAGACGAAACGCCTAATCCAAGAGCAAGAATAAAAGGAACTGTCATAGGACCTGTTGTTGCTCCTCCAGAATCAAACGCGATTCCTATAAATTCAGTTGACGCAAAAATAGACACTCCAAAAACAATGATATACGAAACGAGCAGTGTTATTTTAAGTGAAAAATGTACAACGGAGCGAAGAAGCCCCAGCATAAGAAAAAGACCTACGCCTGCACCTATTATAAAAACAAAAGCGTTTTTATGAAGGTATGAAAAAACGCCTTTTACCTGGTCTCCAAAAACTTGAATATCAGGTTCTGCGACTGTTACTAAAAATCCTATTAAAAAAGCAGAAACCATTAAAAGAGGAAGACTTCGTTTTTTTGTAAGTTCCGCCCCGCAGCGTTCTCCCATAGGATGAATTCCTAAATCCACACCTAAAAGAAAAATTGTAAGCCCTAAAATCAACAAAATTCCGCCAATTACAAAACGAACCAGTAAAAGTTTGTCTAACGGAACAACTGTAAATCCTAGCAGCAAAACTATAAGCATTATAGGAATTACAGAAACAGCAGTTTCTTTAAACTTGCTTAGAATATTCACCTAAATACCTCTCTATTTATAACAATTCCAACCTTCAGATTCTATTCCCTGTACCCACAAAGCAGCATACTTTTTTGCTCCTTCAAGGTCATGGTCTTTATAGTTTCCACATTCTTTTTCTGTAGCTGCAGGAATAGGCTTGTCCCAAGCAGCAACCTTTTTTAGCACGTTCAAAAGATGTTCTGCAATAAAATCTTCATCGACATCTCCAAAAACTGTAAAATAAAATCCAGTTCTGCAGCCCATAGGAGAAAAATCTATTACTCCATCAATTTCATCGCGAATATATTCTGCGACCAGATGTTCCAAAGTGTGAATTGCTCCAGTCGTCATGAATTCTTTATTCGGCTGAGTAAAACGAATATCAAACTTTGAGACAACATCGCCATTTTTTCCAGTTTTTTTAGAAGCCAGCCTAACAAAAGGAGCCTTTACCTTTGTATGGTCGAGATTAAAACTGTCTACTTTGTAATTTCCTTGTGAATGTTCCATAATTCCTCCTATAAAAACAGACGTCATTTCCAGCTGTTTTTATCTTACAGTCCTTTAGTTTATAAACATGTGCTAAACTCACTAAGTATTTGCAATACAACTTTAGCACTTTCTTGCGCCGCAACAGCTTCATTAAAGGAATAAGTTGTTTCAACGCTTTCATCTGCCATATCAGAAATGCATCGCAAAATTATATACGGTATTTTATTTAAAAAACACGCATGAGCAACTGCGGCGCCTTCCATTTCCACGCAAAGTGGCGAACAGATTTCTTTTATATGCTCTTTTTTTTCTTTGTCTGCAATAAACTGGTCGCCAGTAGCAACTCTTCCTGCAAGAATTTTTCTGCCTTCAACAGAATTTGTTTTTTCAAAAGCAAGCTTTGCCATTTGTATAAGTTTTTCGTCGGCTTTAAACTCGCTTACTTTCATTCCCGGAATTTGAGTAGGTTTATATCCAAACAAAACTGCATCCATATCATGATAAACTGCATCTGTTGAAACAACCATATCAAAAATTTTCAAATTACCGCCCAAAGCACCTGCAATTCCTGTGTTTATAATGTGGGTCGCTCCAAACTGAAGGATTAACCTTTGCGCACAAAGCGCAGCATTTACTTTTCCTATTCCGCTTTTAACAACAATAACTTCTGTGCCGTTTATAATACCTTTATAAAAAACTAATTCTCCAGAATAAAAATCTTCAACCGTTCCAGAAGCTTTCATTTTTTCTATTAAGATAGAAACCTCTTCTTCCATTGCGCCAATAATTCCAATTTTCGCCATATAATTACAAATCCTTTAAAATTGCTATTTTAAAAATTACGAAGTTTTCTTTTCTCGCAAAGTTACCACAATAAAAGAAATTAAAAGCATAATTCCACAAACGACTACAGCCGCATCTGCAACATTAAAAGTAGGCCAACGTTCCATGCCAAAAATTCCAAAAAACTTTACATCTATAAAATCAACTACGCCTTCTGCTCTAAAAAAGCGATCGATTATATTTCCAATTCCGCCCCCAATAATTCCGCAAATTGCCCAACGCTGAAGATTTGTAAAAGTCTTATTTCTAAAATAAACAATTACTACCAAAGTCATAACAACTAAAGGAACAATTCCAAAACAAAGGCGACGAATAACTAAAGGCCACGAATAACCTATGCTAAATGCCACACCTGTATTTGCCACATGAACAATTCTTACAAGTCCATTAAAAAATGAATATCCTATCGTGTTTAATGGAATAGTATTTACAATCATTGCTTTTGTTATTTGGTCTGCAAGGATAACAATTCCTGAAAGAATAAACGGTATCCAATATTTTTTGTCGTATTTCATAAAATTTTCCTATTTAGCCCGAATGTCGAGTTTTTTATACAGTTCGAAAAATGCTTTCAGCGAATTTACAATTTGCTGCAGATGATTGTGCTCGCACTTCGTTTGAATTGGTTTGGGTTGCTGTGCAACCTTTGCTGTTCTTATCGCACAAAATCTTCACAAATTGTAAATTCGCTTACGCTTTTATTCATTTTCCTAAAAACTCGGCATTTGGACTATTTAAATAAAATTTATTAAAGTCCGGTTGGAATATCAATAAAAACTGTTTCCAATCCAAGTTCTTTTTCTACTTTTTGCCTAACTAAATTTATTCCTACTGTTTCTGTTTGGTAATGCCCAGCAGCAATAACATTTATTTCGTTTTCTTTTATATAATGAAAAAGTTGATGTTCTACTTCTCCTGTTATAAAAGCATCAAGACCAGCTTCAACTGCTTGAATATAATCTTCTCCTCCTCCGCCAGAAATTATTCCAACGGTTTCTATTTGTTTTTTTCCAAAAGGAAGAACAATATTCGCTTTTTCACCTGGCAAAAGAACTTTTTTTTCTAATTCCTGTATTGAAAGAGTCTCTTTTAGCCGCCCTTTTACACCTGTGCTCATGCCTTTCCAAGTACCAAAACTTTGAACATCTTTTAAGCCAAGTCTTTTAGCCAAGCCGTAATTATTTCCATAAGGATTATTCGCATCTAAAGGAATATGGCACGCATACAGCGCAAGATTATTGTTCAAAAACGCAGAATATCTCTTATACGTATGACCGACTATAGGATCGCAACCGCCCCAAAAAAGTCCGTGATGCACAAAAAGAAGGTCCGCGCCAGCACTTGCAGCTTCTAAGGCAGACTGTTCGCAAGCATCGACTGCAAACGCTATTTTTTTAATCTGCTTTGAATCCGGCTGACTATTTTGTATTTGAATTCCATTTTTTGATGGATCGGCCGAATATTCTTCAATTTTCAAAAACTCTCTGAAATAAATATCTAGTTCGTTTAATGTCATAATTACTCCCGATGATAAGAAAGATAAAAACTAACAGCATTCCGGCTACTTTTATCTTACCTTGTTTTATCTTCAATGATTCTTGCTGTTTCGTTGGCAATAAAAGTTGCAGCGCTAAACTTTGAATCCCTTTTTAAGCCTAAATAAAATGCCACAAAAGGATTTGTCTGTTCTATAAATCCATAGCCTTGTGTTTTATACTCTGGAAAATCACAGAGATTTATAATTCCTGCAACTTTTTTTGAATTTAATTTGTAAAAATCTTGAACAGCAATTTCTGACATCCAATCGCTGACTATAAAAATTGGATTTTGAGTCGATTCGTCTTCACCGTAAACAAAATTAAAAACTGCATTACATTCAATCCCTGAATTATAAGTGAAAAATTCTTTTTCGGATTCAAAATTTTCTTTTTCAAAAAGACTTTTACAGATGAAAAAAGTTTTTCTTAAAAAGCGTAAGTCACCAACAGAATGAAGCCATTTTAAGTCTTTAGAATAAAAATCTGCAGAATAAACTGTATAGCCTTTTCGCGTAAGATTCAAAATATATGGCTCATAATTAAAAGTATCTGCTCTTTTGTCGGAAATTAAAATTATTCTTTCAGGCTTTGCAATTTCTTTGTTTTCTGGTTCAAAAATGTTTATTTCTCCACAAGACTTTTCAAAATATCTTGCACGCTCAATTCCTTTAACCAAACTTCCTGCGACACGAACCTTCTGCTCTTTTGATTTAAAAGAGGAAGGCAATATTCTAACTGGCATAAAAATAAAGATAAAAACAATTTCTGTAATCGAAAGAAGCAAAACGAATATCGCGCCAAGTTTAAAAGCAACGCTGTAGTAATCGATATAAAGTCCAGAAGCAAATCTAAGCAAAGCTCTAAAATTTATAATAAAGTCGAATAATGAAATTACAAACAAAGCAGCAGAAAAAACATCTAATCCCCAAGCGAATATTTGCAAAAGGCACAGGCAAAAACTTATTGGAGCTAGAATTGTAAGATTATCAACTTTTCCATATAAAAGAAAAAAAATTCGGACACAATTCAGCACTATTAAAAATAAAATCAATAATTCGCCAAAAACAGATATTCCCATGCATTAATTTTACTTTAAAACTGCGTTATCTTCAATAATTCGAATAAGATTACACGCTTATATTGAACGCATTGTGCAAAATGTTGAACTCGAAGTTTGGCCTAATAAGATAGCATAGCCACTTACGCAATTTTTTCTGGCTTTCTGGTAAAAAGGATTCTAAGATTGAGCTTTACGTAGCAGCATATTTCGCGGCAATAAGTATTAAGTCTAAACAAAATTGGAGTTTTAGCGGCGACGCCATAAACATCTGAAAACCCCATTCGTTTTGCAAGCCTTTCTGCCCGCGCAAGATGAAAATCATTTGTAACTACTGCGACTGGCGAATTTAATATCTGACTAACAGAAACACCTTCGTGCTGGGCTAAAATTTGCGCAGAATACAAAAAGTTTTGAATCGTATCTTTTGATTTATCTTCTGCAAGAACCAAATCTTCAGGAATTCCTTGAGCGACTAATGCGGGTTTCAGAACATCGCTTTCAGGACACGGAGAAAAAGGTCCTTTTCCTCCAGTTACCACCGCAATCACATCTGGCTGATTTTTAATATAATCTGCCGCAACAGAAATTCTTTCTTTTATTGAATCTGTAAGTTCAGCGTCTTTTGTTATTCCTCCGCCCAAGACAATAACGTATTTTACTTTTTCACTGCCGTTTGCTAAACGAGGATTTGCAATTACAATAAAATTGCCTAAGGCTACTGCGCAAAAAAAAGTTAAAATCGCCGCAAAAACAATTTTTTGATTTCTTTTAAGCCGTTTTAAAAGTCCTTTTGAGCTTGCAAATCCTAAAAAAATAAATGCAACGGAAAGCAAGAACCAAACAAAACTGAAGTTAAATATTGTTCCAAAAAAAGTTCCGGGACTTGCTATTTGAAGAGCAACAAAATATGCATTAAAGATAAATGCTAATATCCAATAAAAATATTTCATTTAAAAATCCTTTATTTAAGTTCCGCTTTTACCCAATAGTCAAAACTTCAAGTTTTTTGAAAAATAAACAAAAGCGTAAACGAAGTTACAATTTGTGAAGATTTTGTGCGATAAGAACAACTAAGGTTGCGTAGCAACCCAAATCAATGCAAACGAAGTGCGAGTACAACCATCTGAACAAATTGTAAATTCGTTGAAAGCGTTTTTTTCATAATTTATAAAAACTCGAAATCTAGACTAATAAGTTTATGATTTTAAAATATAATCTTTTAAAGTCTGCACAGAATCTGCAATAAAATCAGTGCCAGCATTTTCAACTTCTGAACGGAAACCGTAGCCATAAAGAACTGCGACAACTTGGATTCCATTTTTGTGTGCGCCAATAACATCGTTTTGGCGATCTCCAACCATTAAAATTCTAGAAGAATCTTCCGTTTTAAGGTGGCAACATTTTTTTGCATAAGCGATAACTTCTGCTTTATCCGTCCTAGTTTCATCCGTTCGGCTTCCGCAAACACGTTCAAAAAAGTCTTTAAGACCAAAGTGCTCCACGATTTGTTTTGCAAATTTTTCAGGCTTTGAGGTGGCAATAACGCTGTGCCTGCCAGATTTTTTTATTTCTTCAAGCAGATTTGGAATTCCTTCATAAACTTTATTTTCAAAAAGACCTTTCTTTGAAAAATATTCTCTAAATATGCGGATAGCAGTTTTACAATCTTCCTGGTTAAAACCTAAAGACTTTTGAAAAGTATCCTGCAAAGAAGGTCCTATAAAACTGCGCAGTTCTTTTTCTGTTTTTGATATTTTAAAATGGCTTAAAACCAACTTAAAAGAATTTATAATCCCTTCTTGACTGTCTGTAAGAGTTCCATCTAAATCAAAAAAAATATAATCTTTCATAAAAACGCACTTTCAACCTATAAAACAAATTCTTCAAGAAAATCAGCAATTCCATCTTCATCGTTAGATTTTCGTGTAATGTATTTTGCTTCGTTTTTTATGTAATCCAAACCGTTTATCATTGCAATTCCATATTCACACTGCTTTATCATAGACTCATCGTTCATGCTGTCTCCAAAAGCCATTGTTTGCTCTTTTGGAATTCCCAAATAATTTGCTAACCACAAAACAGAAGAACCTTTTCCGCAGCCAAACGGCATTACCTCTAAAAAATACGGTTTTGATATAAAAACATCGGCCCGGCCTGCCAGTTGTTCCTTTAAGAATGGTAAAAATTTTGCCACATCGGAAGGTTCTGCCGGAATAACCATTTTGGGATGTCCTTGCTCTAAAAACTTAGAAAAATTGTTTTCAATCTTCAGGCGAAGCTTGCACATCTGCGCGTCAAGTTGAGTCCAAGCATTGTCTTCTGAAGCATAAATCGTAGAAGGATCGTATACCTGTGCTGGAAGTCCGCGTTTTTTTGCCTCTTCGTAAACAAACTTTAAAATATCGCCACTAATTTTTTCAGAATAAATTGGTTTTCTTAAATGAAGGTCAAATATACTAGCTCCATTTATTCCTATTAAATATCTGCCTTGCTGACTTCCTGCAATATCTAAAGCTCTAACATAAGGTAAAATCGCATTTTCTGCACGACCAGAACATAAAACTATATAAATTCCTTTGGAAGCTACTTTTTGCAAAATATATATAGTTCGCGGAGAAATTTTTAGACTGCTGTTCAAAAGGGTATCGTCCAAATCCAAGGCAATAATCTTTGCGTTTAATTTTTCTGTAGGAAGCTTCATAATTTGCATTATACTAAACGGCAACAGCAAGGTCAAAATAAATCGATTTTGCAAGTTGATTAAACATATCGCAAACTGTAAACATCATATCATAAAAAGTTCGACATTCTAATTTTCTACTATTATACTAATATCATGATTAGCAAATATATTTTTGGAAAACCTTTTAAAACGGAAGCGGTGGTTTGCATTCCTGATGAAGCAAAATTTTTTATAGATGACGCAAGCTCTTTTAAATATGGAAAAATCACCATAGATAAAAAAAACGGCTTTTGTTTTCAGACCCAAATTTCGCCAAAAACAATGATTTTTGGGCTTGGACAGACTATGGGCGGAATCAACAAAAGAGGCCGAATATACAACAGCTGGTGCACGGATGAATTTAGTCATACAGAAGAAAAGACTTCTCTTTACGGCGCGCATAATTTTATGGTTTTCTACGAGCCGGACACAAAAAATGCGTTCGGTCTTTTCTTTGACTATCCGGGATTGGTTCAGATTGACGCGGCTTTTTCCAGTTTTGATACAGTCAGCGTAAAAATTGATGATGTGCATCTGAATATGTATCTTATAGAAGGAAACACTCTTTTAGACATTGCAAATCAGTTCAGAAAAATGATTGGCGCAAGTTATGTTCCGCCGCTTTGGTCATTGGGCTTTATGCAAAGCCGCTGGGGTTATGGTTCTGAAGAAGATTTAAAAAGAGTTTACAAAAACTATAAGGAAAAAAATATTCCGCTTGATGCGATTTTTTTGGACATTGATTATATGAACGGTTTTAGGGATTTTTCTATTAATAAGGAAAAATTTGCGGACTTTTCAAAGACCGTTTCTGATTTCAAGGAAAAAAATGTTCACATCGTGCCAATAATTGATGCCGGTATAAAAGCAGAAGACGCAGAGCCTGATTCCGAAGGCGTTCAAAAAGATTATTTTTGCAAAAAAGCGGACGGTTCTCTTTTTGCGGCAGGCGTTTGGCCAGGACTTTCGCATTTTACAGATTTTTTAAATCCTGACGCTAGAAAATGGTTTGGAAGTCTTTACAAAAAACTTACAGACATGGGAATTGACGGTTTTTGGAACGACATGAACGAGCCGGCTCTTTTTTACTCTGAAGACGGGCTAAAAAACGCTTATAAAGAAATTTTTTCTGTAATCAATAATAAAAATCCACAAGTTTATGACACCTGGAAGTTAAAAGATGCGGTTCTTGGCGTTCAAAATTCAATGGATGACTACAAAAGTTTTTACCACAAAGTTCCTGCTGATATTGCCGGCGGGCTTGCAGAATCTGTTCAGGGAGAAGTTGCAACCGTTCAACATTCAAAGATTCACAATCTTTACGGCTTCAACATGACTCGCGCGGCAAGCGAATTCTTTAGGCAAAACTGCAAAAATGATGTGCTTATTTTTAGCCGGGCTTCGTATATTGGCGCGCATAGATACGGTGGCATTTGGACTGGCGACAACGCTTCGTGGTGGAATCATATTGAACTTTTAATCCATCAGCTTCCGGGATTGAATATGTGTGGCTTTTTGTATACAGGCTGCGATTTGGGCGGTTTTGGCGGAAACACAAGCCGCGAGCTTTTGCTTCGGTTTTTGGGCGTTGGAATATGGACTCCGCTTATGAGGAATCATTCAGCTCTTGGAACTCGCGAGCAGGAATGTTATCAGTTTGAAAATGCAGAAGATTTTAGGGGAATTATAAGTTTTAGGTACAGAATTCTTCCTTATCTTTATGAAAAACTAAAAAAGGCGAGCGCGGAAAATTCTCTTTTCTTTAAGCCGCTTGCGTTTGAATTTTCAGATGATGAAATCGCTCTTCAGACAGAAGACCAGCTTTTGCTCGATGATGACATTATGATTGCGCCAGTCTACAGACAAAATGCAACAGGAAGAAATGTTTATTTGCCACAAGACATGAAAATGGTTCGCTGCACACTAGGTGCTGGACTTGATAAAGGTGTGCCTCAAATTACGCCACTTACAAAAGGAATGCATTTTGTAGAATACGCTCAAAACGAAGTTGTATTTTTCCTAAGAAACGGAAAATCCATTTGGGTTGTAGATTCCGCGCAGACGACGGCAGAACTCGATTTGGAAACGAAAGAGGTTTGGGAGTAGGCTGCTTCTTAATCTGTTCCTTGAATAAAGTTTCTCATTTTTCTATAAATTAACCCCGATTTTCTAATACTACCCACATTACCACTAGACAAAACGACGGGGGGGGGTAGAATGACCTGTTATTTTACAATTTAACAGGAGAAAAAAATGAAAAAGCTACTTTTAGCATTTTGTGTTGTTCTTGCCTTGTTTACAGGTTGCCAGAACAATGCTTCGGGTACAGATGAAAATCCTTCTGTAAATCCAACGCCAGAAACACCAAGCCAAACCACGCTTAAACAAAAAATTGCAGCCGCAAAAGATGGTGCCATAATCGACTTAGGCTCAGAAGAATTAAAAATTGAAGAGGCAGATTCCTACACAATTTCAAAGCCATTAACAATCAAAAATGGAAACATAAAAAAAGCAACTTTTGTTGTTGAAAGCACAAATGTTACGCTCGAAAATATCACAGACATCAAAAGCATTATTGTAGATGAAAAAGTTGGCGAGGGTGATTTTAATCTAAAAAATTGCCAAACAATAGGCGAAGTTTACGTAAACGGTGGCGGCAAAAATTCTGTTCATATTGAAAAAACTGCTGTTGAAAAACTTGTTGTTCAAAAAAAAGATGTTCGCATTGCACTTTCTGGAGACAATTCAACTAAAATAGAAAAAACATTTATTCTTGAAGACTGTAAACTCGATTCAAGCAATGCAGATTCTTCATTTGGTGATGTAATAGTTTCAGAAATCGTAAAAAATCTTGAACTTGCCGGCAAAACAAAAATTGAAAAAATTGTTTCTACAGCAACAGATTCTGAAAACCCAAATATTACAATTGTTGTAGAAGCAGATGTAACAATCGTTGCGGCAGATTCTACTGTAAAAGAGGCTGTGAAAAATAACGAAAAAAACTCAGAGTTCAATAAAAAATCAGAGGAAATAAAAGATACAACAATAGAACTTTCCGAACAAGAAAAGGCTGAAATCGAAAAGGTAAAGGAAGAAAAAATTAAAAAAGAAGCTGAAATTGTTGAAAAAATGAATTTCATAGTTGCAAATCAAGATAAAATTTCAGAATCCTTTGAAGGATATTCAGACTCTTCTGTCCAAGAAATAAGCGAAGTTTCAATTGAAAAACAAAAGACAGAAATTGTAGTTTCAAATACAAAAGCTGTTTCTGAATATTCAAAAATATGGGATTATATATTGGTTTCAAAAATACCAGTGGAAGCAAAGCAAGGCAAAAATTACAAAATCAGTTTTGACCTAAAAGCGGACAAAGAGTCAAAAATTATTCTTTCTGCTTGCGATTTTTCAAATTCTAACGATTCAGTTTTTATTGAACACACAATTGGCACAGAATGGAAAACTTATTCTGTAGAAACTGGAACAGCTATAAGCGATTGGTCTTTAGGTTTTGCCCAGATTGCATGCGGAACAGTTTCAAAACTTTACATAAAAAACTATAAAGTTGAAGAAGTTGAACAAAAAATTGCTTACGGAATCTATCGTTCAAGTGAAGATGATTTAATCTCTTGTGAATCTGCAGAAAATCAAATAAAAGCAACTTTTTCGAAAAATGAAAACGCTAGCGGCATAAATATTTATCCTTTAGGACTTAGCGTAAACTGCCTTCACAAAGTTACTTTTGACGTA
This sequence comes from uncultured Treponema sp., assembly GCA_934667505.1. Taxonomy (GTDB): domain Bacteria; phylum Spirochaetota; class Spirochaetia; order Treponematales; family Treponemataceae; genus Treponema_D. The sequence goes on from CAKULY010000022.1 coordinate 28,643, forward strand.
ACAAGCGATGTTGATGTTCCTGCTATGGATGTTTGGATAAAAGCTAATTCAGACAAAGAAGCAAGTTCTGGAAACAGTAAATTTTCTTTTAGCGCAAACTCGCCTAAAACAATTACAATGTACGTTCCTGCATACCAAAAGAAAAACGAAACTTTAAGAACAATGCAAATTTGGGTTTCAACAAAAACTCCTTGCAACTTAACAATTTCAAACTTCAAGTCAGAAGTCACAAATTTAACAGAAATTAAAAAAGAAGATTCTTCATTAAATTTGTATTTTGCAGGAACGATAAACGGTGCTTGGGCACCTCAAAATATTGGCTCTTTCACAGTTAATGCAAATACAATTGGAAACGGTCAAGTTCTTCTATGCGATTCTTCTATTTGGGACTCTACAAATCCAATCACAATTTTTAGAGTTTTGTCCAAAGATTCAACGTCAAGCGCAAACGTTCAAAAGAAAATCATAGAAAATGAAGACAGATTCTATTTCGAAAATACTACTGAAAATAATATAACTGTAAATTTTGAATTAACAGAAAATAACGAAATTTTGTTCAAATAGTCCTAAAAAATTAAAGTCAAATTTTGCATAAATCTTAAATCCATGCGGACATTGAAAATGTCGAAATGTCCGCATGGATTTTTTTTACAATATACATTTCCCCTTTCCTGTCCTATAATAGTTTTATGAAGAAGTTTATTTCAGTTATTTTGTTTTCGGTTTTGTTGAGTTTTTCTTTTGCGGAAGAAGTTTTTGTTTGCGTAGGTTCGTTTAAAAATCCTAAAAATGCAGAAAATCTTGTGAAAAATCTTGAAAATTTAGGCATGGAATCTTTTATTTTTGAAACGCAAGTTAATAATCAAACTTTGTTTAGGGTTTTGCTTTCCGACGCTTTTGATTCAAAGGAAAAAGCAAGAAATTTTAGAAATTCTGTGGAAAACGCGGATTTTGCAAAAAATTTAAATCTGACTGGACTTTGGATTTGCCAGGCTCATAAACCGGAGAATAAGAAAATTGTAGAAACCGCTGTTGAAAAAATCATTAAAGAACCCGAAAAAACTATAGTTCTTGAAGAAAATAAAAATGAGATACCAGTTTCGGAAGAAAAACCTTATTCAGTTTTGGTTCATTCCTACAAGGAAGAGCAAGCCGCCGAAAACGGAAAAAAACAATTAAAAGAAAACAAAATCGATTCTTTTATCCTAAAAACTTTTGATGAAAAATCCTATTTTTCTTTTGATTTACATTCAGGTGCATTTGAATCTCCAGAAGAAGCCGAACCTTTGCAGGAAAAACTTGAGGAACTCGGAATTGAAGACACAAAAATTGCTGATTACGAAGAAGAAAAGGAAAAAGTTCAAAAGTACGATGAAATTATAAAAACCCAGCCGGTTTCTTACGATTTTGGAAACAATGAAATTCCCGACATTTATTCCGCTCCGGTAGTAAACATAATTCGGCAGTTTCCTATAAACAAGAATTTTGCGCTTGAAAATCTTATGATTTTTGATTTTGATAATTTGCGTTCAGTAGAAGAAGAATTGCCTTCGCTTGATGAAGTTTCAAACATAATTGGAAACAGCGAAAAGCTTCATGCAGTTTCATTTGCATCTTACAAAGACGATTTATTTAATAAAGATGTGAAAATTTTTATTTTCAGCAGCGACGAAAACGCTCTTCCTGATATTTTGGACTTAAAGAAGGATTTTCAAGAAAGTTCTTCACCAGAAAAAAATGAAGATTTTAAAATTCAGGATATGAAATTTCAACTAAAAGACGGCATCTTAAATTCTTTGATTTTTAAATCTGATGAAGATTATATTTTCTTTGGTGTAAACGAAAAAAGAGATTTGGCAGTTCTTATGTCTACGGAAGATTTCTCGAAATCCCAGTTTGAATCTTTTTTGAACAATTTTGAAAACGATTCTTCTCTTTTAATTTATCCTCAAATAAGAAGAACTTTGCTGGTTCTGCCTAAAAAAACTGAAATTGAACGCAAATTTTTGTCTTTTACGCTTGAAAAAGTAGATGACTCTTACGCAGAATCAAAAGGTTATGCGAACTGGGCAATTCCTATTGTTGGTCATTGGAATGCCAAAGCAATTTTTAGTCAAGAAGATGAATTTGCTTCTGTAAGCTTTTTTGATTTAGACTACGACTACAATGCAAAACAAGTTCACCAAATGTTTATGGATGCCCACATAACAACAGAAACAAGCCACGCTTCATCTGTAAAGAATGCAGATTCTTGGTTTGTTAATACTTGGGATAAAAACAAAGAAGTTTCGTTTTCAACTAAATCTTATATTATTGCCGTTGACAGTTATGATTTATATGAAGAAGAACTTGTTCAGCTTTCTGATGAATTGCAAATCTGGGAAGAATAAGCCAAACAAAACAAGCCTATTTTAAAATCTTGTCTTATTCTTTATATCGCTTTATATTGAAATAAATAGAATTGACTGTTATAATCTATTTAGACATTTTTTAAAAAAATGTCAGGAGGATTTCCACTATGACACGAGAAGACGAAATCGCGGCAAAAGCTGTTAGAATTTCAACTCTAAAATCTTTAAAAGCAAAAAGAAAACTTAGAATTTCACAGTTAAAAGCAGAAACAGAAGCAAAAATCCGCGAAATAAATATTCAGTATGCAGAAGATCCTGAAAGATTAAAAGCAAAATATGCTGCAGAAGATTACGCAAAATCTGAAAAAGCTAAAAAGAAAGCTGCAAAATCAATTGAAAAAGAAAAATTACGATTAAGCAAAGAACGCAACTTAAGACCTTTTAAGATTAGCGAGGAAATTTTCAGTTCTATTGTTCAAGGAATTGGAGCAGGTTTGTTCATTGCCGCAACTGCATTGTTAAACGTAATAGCAATAAATAAACTTCCTGTAGAACTTGCCGCAACAAGCACAAAAATCTATAGAGTTCTTTACATTTGCTTTGGCGTAACAACGATTTTAAACTATGTAACATCTCTTCTTCATCACGCACTAACAAATGCTGGTGCAAAAGAAGTTTTTAAGCGGCTTTGCAGAATTTGCGTTTACCTAATAATTGCAAGTGCATTTTCAATTTACGTATACACGGCAATTGCCACAAAAGTTGTCGCATTCAACTATGCAATAATCCTAAGTTCAATTGTCTGGGCGGTTTGTCTTGTCGGCATAATAATGTACGCAATCGGTGGTAGCCGCTTTGACGTAGTAAACATAGTTTTTTATGCAACTCTTGGCTGGTCAGGACTTTTTATATTCACAAAACTTTACCACGTTATTTCAAACGTAAGTTTTGGAATGTTAATAACAAGTGGAATTTTTTATACCTTAGGACTTATTTTCTGTAGCATTAGAAAAGTAAAATTTATGCACGCAATTGGAAACTTAATTGTACTTTCCGCAAGTGTATATATGTTCTTCTCGTTCTTTTATATGTTTCCAGTCTGAAAATTATAAAAACAGTTTTTCTTAATTAGCCCGAACTTCGAGTTTTTTATAAATGTTAGAAAAAATGCTTTCAGCGAATTTGTACTTTGTTCAGACGGTTGTGCTCGCACTTCGTTTGAATTGGTTTGGGTTGCTACGCAATCTGAAAAAGTCAACTTTAGTACAGTCAGAAAATACCCTAAATTTCTAAGCAGCTACAGAAATAACTGCTGATTTTT
>CAKULY010000023.1 GCA_934667505.1 uncultured Treponema sp.
CAGCTAAGGTTGCACAGCAACCCAAACCTATTCAAACGAAGTGCGAACACAACCATCTGCAGCAAATTGTAAAGTCGCTGAAAGCGATTTCTTCACGATTTATATAAAACTCGACATTTGGGCAAAATAAGATAAAATTTGAATTGAAAAAGATTTTAAATGCAGATATAATATTTATGTTTGCTAGTCTGTAAAAAACAGTTGGTTTAGGATGAGTATTTTTTGCATTTCTGTTCGTACTGGTGTGGAAGAATGTTTTAAGAAGGGTGTTGATTCTATTCTTGAACGTTGTGAAACCCCTGTGCAAGGCTCTGTCTATCTGCTAAAAAAGCAGATGCGGCTAAAGAATGGTAAAGAATACATTGATTTGTTTTTTCCAGGCTATGTTTTTTTTGAAACAGAAGAAAACGACAGCGCAAAGTTTCGTTTTATTCGCAACGTAAACGGATTTATTCGTTTTTTGCCTTCTAGCAAGGACGTCCATCCGTTGGTAGGAGTAGACCTTGAAATTGTGAAGTCCATACTAAATTTTGGAAGCACAGTTGGAATCGTTCCCGTGACTTTTGATACGAACGACCGCATTGTAATTGTGGACGGTCCGTTCAAAAATATGAGCGGAAAAGTTGTTTCTGTAAACCGTCGTAATAAGCGTGTAAACATCGAACTTGAGTTTATGGGCGGCGTGAATGTAGTAGGTCTTTCCTACGAACTTGTTCAAAAAGTGTAAAATTAGCTTTTTGGCAAGATTTATACAGCCAGTGTTGAGAGTGGAGCTTGGTTCAAGCACACTAACTGCTAGCGACCATTGACAAGTCTTGGGTAGCGGAAATGTTGTTTTGCGTGCTTTTTTTGTAAGCATGACGTTGCCAATGGAAAAGGTGTGTTTAAAAGGTTCGATGAAAATCTTAAGTTTATATTAAATAAAAAAAAACGTTATAACTAAATGAATTTTGTGCTAAAGCATTTTGATGAAGAAATATTGAAATTCTCCGCAAATGAAAATTCCAGCAATCCTGACTATAAAATTCTTTGGGTAACGGAGAATAAGGCTCTTTTGCCTTTAGGGTTTGAGTGCAGTGAGCAAGGTCTTGAAAGTTGGATAAAACGCCGTTCTGTTCCAAAGAATCGGGCATATATGGATAATCTTCTTGCAAAGTGCAACCTGAGCCCGAACAGACCTTTGAGCGTTGTATATTTTTCCAAAGGTCTTTCTTTGAATGACGTGTACTGGGTTGTTCCAGAAGATTTTGACGGCTCATTCAATGATATTAATCTTTATGACAACCGTTTTAGCAGAGTTCTTTCTTATATTGCATTTACAGGCTATGGAAGCTCTTTAAAATCTTCCTTATTCAGCAGCCCTGAGTTCACCACGAATGGCATGCTTCCAAAATGCTGGCGCAGGATAAACGGAAAAATCGAGCTTTATAAAGGCTCGACCAGCGGATTTTCAAACGCAGGATATGAGGCATATTCAGAATTTTACGCGTTTCAGATTGCAAAAGAAATGGGCTTTGACGCGGTTGAATATAACCTTAGCAAGTGGAAAGGCAATTTGTGTTCTACGTGCAGGCTTTTTACAAGCAAAGATTATTCATTTGTTCCTGTTGGAGTCCTTGTAAAAAAGGGCGGGTTTGAGGCCGTCCAGAATTTTTATAAATCCTTGGGAAAAGACTTTGAGAACTCATTGAACGACATGCTTGTTTTTGATGCGATAATAAAAAACACAGACAGACACTATGGAAATTTTGGCTTTTTGGTGAATAATAAGACGAACAAAATAGAAAAGCCAGCTCCTTTGTTTGATCACGGCAATTCACTGTATAATCTTGCAGGTCTTGAATGTTTTGAAAAAGGCGGTAAACTTCTTAAAAAATATGACAAAACCCTGCAGCCTTGTGTTTATGATGATTTTATCGGAACTGCCAAAAAAGTCTTGACGGCAGAGCATAAAGAAAGGCTTAAAAAACTGCTGGATTTTAAATTTAAAAAACATCCACGCTATAATGTCCCAGAATCAAGACTTGAGCGCATAAACGAGCAGGTGCGAGAGAATGTTAGGGAGTTGCTGGGGTAGAATGGTATGCTGTACTTTGTTTGTATGTTATTAATAGAAAAATTTTGAATTTTATGATATATTATTGCTAGGAGAACTGTGAAGTGCCATCTATTTCTATGTTTTATGGAATTGTTATTACAATGTATAATAACGGTTCGGAACATAATCCGCCTCATTTTCATGCACGGTATGAAGATTATCGGGCTGTTTTTGACCTTGAGGGGAATCTGACGACGGGTGATTTTCCATCTAAGCAGAAACATTTGATAAAGGCCTGGGCATTGTTACATGCAGATGAGCTTTTGGCAAACTGGAATTTGTGTATGGAGCAGCAGAAATTGTATCCGATTGAGCCTTTGAAATAACAGGAGGTGCAACTATGAATAATCCGGTATGGGTCGTAAAAGCTGTAGAGGCTATGGAAGATTATAAACTCTTGCTTACATTTGAAAAAGGCGAAAAAAAAATTTTTGATTTTAAGCCATATTTAAAATATAAAATTAATGCGCCGCTGAAAAATCCTTCATTTTTTAAAAAAGTGTATGCTGACGGAACTTCTGTTGCTTGGAGTGACGATTTAGATTTCTGTCCGGAAACTCTTTATGAAGAAAGTGTGCCTTGTTAGCAAAGTGTTATATTTTATTTTTGAACATCTTGACAACAGGAACTTTGCATAATAAAATCTTATCAATATTAAATTGCAGTCTGTTTACGAGGGGCGTTAGGTCCATAAATAAGGGCAATGTCTACAAACTCCGGGAACAACAGGGAGAGAACTGTTCCACTATGGAAGCTTCGGTTTGGAAAAATACGGCTTGCCAGAAAGGGAGAGGGTGTGGGCATTGTGGAAAAACTTCAGTTATTTTTGAATAAACTACAAATTGACTTTTCAATAAAAGTGTTATATTTTTGCCGTTAGTATGAATGAAATGCAGAAATAGAATCTGTATCAGATTCAGGTACGGCTGTGAAAACAAGCGAAAATGAGTACACAATGGCAGCTCTTGCCGGCAAGGTCATAGCAAAAAAGAACGGAATTTCTGATATTCAAGGCTTTGACTTGCTTATGAATTCAAAGACCGGCGAGATGCTTTTTGACGACAATTACAACCTTTGGCATAACGGCCCGGACTACATTGCCGCGGAATACTTTCTGGAAAAAAGTGCAGAGTAGTGTTTTTTAATACTATCAGCACAAGAACGCGTTTTGCTTGGTGAAAATAAAACTCATTATCAAATAATTTTCTACAGGATATACGCGATAATAGCCGTGTGTATGCGTTTAAGTAGATTATAAAACAAATCAGTGTCCAGTGTGAAACGTTGTAATGTCTAGTATGATGCTTCATAACGTCCAGTATGAGGCTTTGCAACGTCCAGTATGGAATGATGTAGTGGACAGTGTGAATGGTTAAAGTTGATTATAATAAGATAATATTTCGCTTATATTTCTTCTTTGTGTTCAAAAAAATCAATATGTAAAATTCCAATATCAAATTGCAATTTTATTAAAGCAATATATTTCATCAAAAAAAATCAATATGTCTACTTTAACTTCTCCATCCCTAAAAAAGAACGCATTGCTGAGCGATATTCGGCTTGCGCTGTCGTTCCTTTTGCCTCTTGTAACTTTTCCGTATGTGAGCCGCATTCTTGGCACGGACGGAGTGGGCAAGGTTGAGTTTGCAAATTCTTTTGCACAGTATTTTGTTCTTTTTACGGCTCTTGGAATTCCGACCTATGGAATCCGCGAGGTTTCGCGTGTCCGTGATGATTCGTTCCTTCTTTCAAAGACGGTTGCAGAGCTTTCTTTGATTCTTGTCTTTACAGTTTTTGCCGGGTATGTAGTTTATTTTGCTTGCATCTTTTTTATTCCTTTTTTTAATTCAGAGCCAAGGCTTTTTCTGATTGTAGCTCCTACTATTATTCTTTCAGACTTTAGTTTTGAGTGGTTTTATCAGGGAATCGAAAATCAGCGGTACATTACAGTCAGATATATTTTTATCAAGTTGGCTCAGCTTGTTTTGATTTTTGCTTTTATAAAACAGACTGCGGATTATTTGAAGTACGCCTTGATTCTTGTTGGTCTTAATGCAGCTTCATCTGTGTTCAATATTGCCCATCTGCGAAAATATGTTCATTTTGTTCCATATAAATGTCTTGAGCTTAAAAAGCATTTGCGTCCTATTCTTGTGATTTTTGCTTCTGTTGTTGCAGTGAGCATTTATACTCAGCTGGACACAGTGATGATAGGATTTTTCAGGGGAAACGTTGAGGTCGGAATTTATACAGCTGCGAACCGTGTTGTCAGAATTGTCATTGCGCTTGTAACAAGCCTTTCTTCTGTGATTATTCCTAAGCTCGTGAGCGCGCTTAAAAATAATCATCTTGACGAATATAAAAATCTTTTAGACAAAAGCCTGAGCTTTGTTCTGCTTCTTGCTCTTCCTTGTATTTTTGGAATTCTTGTGTGCGCGGACGATATAATTTTGCTTTTTGCGGGAAGCGGTTTTGAGAGTGCGATTTTTAGCATCCGTCTTTTATGTCCAATTATTTTGATTGTGGGGCTTGCAAGCTTTGTGGGACTTCAGGTTTTGTATGCGAATAAAAAGGAAAAATATTACACGGTCGCAGTAAGCGTGGCGGCAACTGTAAACTTTGTCTCTAATTTTATCATGATTCCAAAAATAGGGCAGGTCGGCGCAGTTTTCGGAACTTTGATTGCGGAAACTGTAGGGCTTTGCATTATGAGTTTTTTAGGCAGAGTTTTTTTTATGGAAGCGGAGCTGAAAGTCCATGTGTGGAAATACTTTTTAGGTGCAGGTGTGATGGGAATTGCCGTGTTCCTTCTAAAAAGATTTTTTGTCTCTGTGGAATTTCCAATGGCGGCGCGGCTTTCTGTGTGTGTTTTGGCTGGGGGTGTTCTGTATGCTATTGTGATGGTTTTGCTGAGGGAAAACTTGTGCATAAATCTTTTAAGGCAAGTTATGAATAAAATAGAATTAAAAAGCAGAGGAATAAAATGAAAATTTGTGCTGTAGTAGTATGGTTCAATCCTAACCAGCTTGAAAATCCTATTGAAAATGTAAAAAACTATTCAAAATTTGTTGAAAAAGTTTACATAGTTGATAATTCAGAAAATGACAACTCAAATATTTTATCAGAAATAAAAAATGCGGAGTATATTCCATTTTACAAAAACACAGGAATTGCTCACGCTTTAAATGTTGGTTGCAAGTCAGCAATAAAAGACGGTTTTGAGTTTTGCATGACAATGGATCAAGATTCATTTTGGAACGAAGATGAAATAAAAAAATATTTTTCTATTATAGAAGCTGAAAAGTGCGGTTATGAAAATTTTTCTCCAACAATACGACGAGAACTTTTTCCTAGTGCGCTTGGAGATATAAAACGAAAAATTCTGCATAGAAAAAGTTCCAAATTTTATGACAACTTTCAACATTCTGACCGCTTTATAACAAGTGGTTCTGTGATAAAACTGTCTATTATTAAAAATGTCGGGGGGGGGCAAGTATTTAATGAATCTTTTTTCATTGATGAAGTTGACTATGAATATTGTGCTAGGTTTAGTAAAATCGGTTTTAAAAACAAGTGCTGCAATGCGATTTTAAATCATCAGCTTGGAGAAAAGAAGAAAAGTTTTTTTCCACACATGGATTTTCATTCTGATTTTAGAACTTATTATATAATCCGCAATATGATGATTATGATGAAAAGTTATCCAGAATATACAAAAAAATATAATTACAAAACAACGCTTAGATCTAGAATTGTTCAACGAATTTTGTTTTCCAATTCCATAAAAGACTGTTTTAAAGGAATTAAGCTTGTCGTAAAAGCTATAAAAGATTCCAAACAGTTTTATAAAATTTAATATTTTCCTTAATAAATATGATTTATTACCTTGCACTATTTTTATTGGTTGTTTTTTTCTTTGGCAGAATTTTGTGGAATACAGAAAATTTATGCAGTTAAAAAACACTCGCTTGATAAGATTGTTTTCATTTATATAGCATTTTTTCTTTTTTGTATTGCTGCGTTTAGATACAAAACAGGACGGGATTGGACAGGATATATATATTATTTTAATAATTGCCTAGCAAAAAAATCATCATTTAACTTTGAAAGCGGTTTTGCATTATTGAATAAATTTTTCAAGAAGAATTTTGACAGTTTTTATTTGATGCAATTTTGCACAATGATTTTTTGTTGCTATTGTACATATAAAAGTTTTCTGAAAAGAAGTGCGTATCCTGTTTTTACTTTGTTTTTATATTTTACAATGTTTTTTCTGCAAACGGATATGGCACAAACTCGGCAGCACATTGCAATGGCAATTATTTTATGCGGAATGCAATTTATAGAAAACAAGAAAATTATTTTATGGTGTCTTATTGTTCTGCTTGCAATGCAGTTTCATATAACTGCACTTCTTGCGTTTCCTCTTTATTTTACAGCAAATAGAAAAATTTCTGTAAGATTTTGCATTGTTCTGTTTATTGCCAGTGTTTTTATCACTTTTTTTTTGGACTGAATATAATTCGTTCAATGCTTGCTTTAATAACTAAATTAAGCATTGTTCCTGAAAGAATTCGTATAATAGGCAATTCTTACTTGAATTCAAAAATTTATGGGCAACAAGGACAATTTGGAAGCGGTCTTGGATTTTTAGTTCGTTATGCTTTTATTGCCCTTGTTTTTCAGGCAATGGGAAGAAATTTTGACCAGTTTTCACGAATTGCAAATTATTACTTAATCTGCGGCAGTGGTCTTTGTGCATATAATCTGCTTTTGGACGCTAAAAAGTTTTTTAGAAAAACAGAAGTTTTAAAAATAGCAATGTGTACCGTGTTTGTGTTGTTCATGCTGTATAACTTCTATAACCTTTGGACAGTTCCAAGCAAGCATTTTAATTCGTATAAGATGGACTACACGCCTTACCGTTCCTTTATTTTTGAGAGCAATTAAAAAATGACAAAATACATATTTTTTGTTCCAGATGAACTAGCTTTGTATCTTTTTGCAGATATAAAATTTGACGCAGATTTTGACCTTGTGCGGTTGAAACGAAGTCTGCTTGGAAAAATTCTAATAGGCGGTAAAAGCCCTGTTGCAAGAATCATTAAAAAGTTTAGACTTGCAGATTTTTTTGAGAATAAGTTTTTTTGCTACAATTTTGGAAAATTCAAGAAATTTTATTCAGATAAAAATTATGTTCTTGTTTTTGTTGCAGGTGCGGCTTCAATTCTTCCAGAGAAAATGCTTCAAGATTTTTCAAAAAAGAAAAATATTTCTCTTGCGCTTTTGCTGATGGATTCGTTCCATGCTTCAAGTCCTACAGCCGTAAAACTTAGAAATTTGTGTTTTGAAAGATTATGGAAAAAAGTTTATACATTCGATAAAAATGATGCTTGGGAGTTTGGATTTAAGAATATAGGACTTTGCTATTATTCAACTTCAAGGCCTTCAGTTCAGAAATTAAGGAAAAATAAAATCGATGTTTTTTTTGTTGGAGGACTAAAGGAAAATAGAGAAAATTTGATTTTATCTCTCTTTGAAGAATGTGAAAAACATAATTTAAAAGCAGATTTTGTACTTTCTTGTATAAATAAAAATCAATGGAAGAATCGAAAGTTTTCCAAAAAAATAAAATATATAAAAAAATGGATTTCTTATTCAAAAGTTCTAAAAAAAGTTTCTAGCACAAACTGCATTATTGAAATTTTACAGAAAAATCAAGAAAGCCAGACAGTGCGTTATTTTGAGGCTTTGGTTTTTAATAAAAAACTTCTGACTAATAATCCAAATATTGTTTCCTTGCCTTTTTATGATTCCCGTTTTATGAAATATTTTGAAAATATAAATGACGTTGATTTTGAATGGCTTAAAAAGAAAGAAAATATAAGCTATGGCTACAACAGTGAGTTTTCTGCAATTCATTTGGCTCAACTAATAAAAGCCGACTTTGAAAATCTCTGGGGGGGGGAACAACTGTAGAGTAGTTTGTGTGCCTTCTGCACTAACAATGCGGAGGGCTTCATGAGCATAAAAGTTTCTATAGCACTTGCTTCCTATAACGGCGAAAAATATATACGCGAGCAGCTTGATTCAATTCTGGGTCAGACTGTGAAAGATTTTGAGCTTGTTGTCTGCGATGACTGCTCAAAAGATTCTACTTTGCAGATTTTAATGGAATATGAGAGTAAAGACTGCCGTATAAAAGTTTTTGAAAATGAGAAGAACTTAGGCTTCAAGAAAAATTTTGAAAAGGCGATTCTGCTTTGTAATGGCGAGTATATTGCCTTAAGTGACCAAGATGATATTTGGACAAAAGATCATTTGGAAAAACTTTTTTCAATAATTGGAGAGCACAGCTTGGCGTGCGGCAATGCCCTTATGGTCGATGAGAATGGAAAATCGCTCGGCAAAAATCTGAATGAGGTTGACGGACTTTTTTCCTTTGATCCAGAAACTGTTTTGTATAAAATGTTTTTTTCGGCAAATCCTTTTCAAGGTGCATCTATGTTTTTGCGTTCTGAGTTTGTAAGAAGTGTTCTTCCAATTCCTTTAAAACTTCGTTTTCATGATGCTTGGTTTGCATATTGTGCTTGCATGGAAAATGGAATTGCATACACGTTTGATGTAATTAACAAATATCGTCAGCATGGTGATAACGTAACTTTTAGTTTTCATAACAAAAAATCTAGAAATTTTTTGAACGCTTTATATTCAAAAATAAGAATCCTTTTTTCTAAAGTTTTAACAGACCGTTTTTATTATGCAGAATATCTTGCGGACAAATATGGAACAGATAAGTTTTTATTTTATGAAATTTATAAAATGATTCAAAACTTAAAAAATGGATACTCATTTTTATTTACTCTAACTTTTCTTTGGAATCATTATGAACACATAACCACGAAAAAAGGCCATAAGGGATTCTTGAAAAAGTTGATTATCATAAGCAAGTGGAAGGAAGAATAGATGAACCACGCATTGATTTTCGCCGGCGGCTCCGGCACAAGGATGAACAGCCGGGCAAGGCCTAAGCAGTTTCTTCAGTTCTATGGAAAGGAGCTTATAATCCATACTCTTGAAAATTTTCAGAATCATCATGAAATTGACAATATTGTTGTTGTCTGCATAGAGGACTGGATCTTGTATCTTGAAAAACTGCTAGCAAAATATGAAATCGACAAAGTGAAAAAAATTGTCCCGGGCGGAAAAACAGGGCAGGAGTCAATCTATAACGGACTTTGTGCAATAAAGGAATTTTCAAAGACTCGCGACATTGTTCTTGTGCATGACGGCGTGCGCCCTTTTGTGAATGAGAATCTTATTTCAGACTGCATAAAGAGTGTAAAAGAAAAAGGCTCTGCGATTACCGTCACTCCAGCAATTGAGACAATCGTAACTCTTGAAGACGGCAGAATAAAGACAATAACAGACAGAAGCAAGTGCTTCCATGCAAAAGCTCCGCAGTGCTTTTATGTGGACGAGCTTTTTGAGGCTCATAAAAAAGCAATTGATGACGGCAACTTGAATATGATAGATTCCGCCTCACTTATGAAATTTTATGGGCATGAACTTTATACAGTTCAGGGAAACTTTGACAACATAAAAATCACAACGCCTGCTGACTTTTACACGTTCAAGGCATTGTATGAAGTTCGCGAGAACCAGCAGATATTTGGGCTGTAAAGGAAAAAATAGTTGTCATAACTATGAATGTATAGTAAATTCAAAATGAGGAGGAAATGGCTATGCTTTCACTTAGTATGAATAAAAAATTGAGTTCACTTCCTGATTCGGAAGGAAAAAAAATATTCTTAAAAATTCTATCAGGTTCAAAAGCTCCTGTTGCACGCTTAAAAAAAGAAGCTTCTGTTCTTGAAAAAAATCTTCTTTCTGAATATAAAAGAAAGGAAAATAAATGAATTTCCCTATCGAAACTGAAATATTTACCTATGAGCATTTGCTTGATTCGGAATAGAATATTGCTTGTATAATTGTAGAGAAAGAATCTGGTAAAGGTCTTGAGATTTAGTTAAAAGATTATGCCCAAACTGATGAAAACAATAATACTAATAAGACATTTTGAGTGAAAGACAAGTTTTCTAAAGAAATTGCAGGATATTTTTCGTTAAAAACAGGGCTTATTACAGTTCAAATAAATGAAAATTATTTTGATTCTATTCCTGCCGTTGAACTTTCTAATTTTGCAGTAAATTCTGATTATAAACAAAAACATATAGAAACAAAGGCAATTGGAAGAAATATTTTTATTAACTTTATACTCCCACTTGTAAATAAAATAAGAGAAGATATAGCTATAAATGCTATTTACATTTATGCTTTGCCAGAAGATTCCTTGATTTCGTATTATAAAACTATGGGATTTGTTCGCTTGGAAAAAAATGAAGAAGAGTTTGTTTATAACCATGTAAAACCAAAATATGATGAAGATTGTATTTTTATGTATCAGTCTTTATAAAAACTTTCCTTTTTTCTAAAAATAAAAAAATTATTCTCCAAACATTATTCTCATTTTAGGATATTTCAATGTTATCTACTATTATTTCTCAAGATTTTGCATATATTGCAGAACATTACGATTTTTCGTTTTTGAACGGAAAATCTGTCTTTATAACCGGTGCGACAGGGCTTTTGGGAAGCCAGCTCTGCAAGTATCTTTTATATATAAATGAAAAAAATAACGCTGATGTGAAGATTCTTGCGCTTGTTCGCAATCTTGAAAAAGCGAGAAAAGTTTTTCAGGAAGATTATGAAAATCCTGCGATAAAGTTTATTTTGGGCGATGTTCTGAATCTTCCAAAAATTGAAGAGCAAGTTGATTTTGTGATTCACGGAGCAAGCATAACGGCTTCTAAGGATTTCATAAATCGTGCGGTCGAGACAATTGACATTGCCGTTAACGGAACATTGAATCTGCTCCGTTTCGCGCTTTCAAAAAATGTTCAGGGATTTGTCTATCTTTCTAGCATGGAGGCGTTCGGAATCACGGACGGAAAGGGCGAGGTTCGCGAGAAAGACTTGGGATATATCGACATAAGTTCTCCGCGTTCTAGCTATATGGAAAGCAAGCGGATGTGTGAGAATCTTTGCGCCTGTTTTGCTGCAGAATACGGATTGAATGTGAAGTCTATCCGCCTGACCCAGACTTTTGGCTCTGGAATTTCTTATAACGATACAAGAGTTGCCGCGTATTTTGCCCGGTGCGTGATTGAGAGCAATGATATTGTCTTGAAAACCGAAGGAAAAACGAAACGTCCTGTTTTGTACACACGCGATGCTTTGAGCGCGATTTTGACAGTTCTTAAAAACGGAAAAAAAGGCGAGTGCTACACGGCGGCAAACCCTGAAACTTTCGTGACAATAAAAGAAACCGCCCAGATGATTGCAGATAAAATCGCAAATGGCAAAATAAAAGTTCTGTTTGACATAGAAAACCCGGCTGAGTATGCTCCTAACCTCAACCTCAACCTCAACGTGGAAAAATTGTCAAGTATCGGCTGGAAAACTAGCGTTGGTCTTGAGGAAGCTTACAGAAGAATGATTGAAGGAATGAGAAACGAAAAATGATTTTTTATATTCTTCTATTGTGTAGTGTAATTTGTTCTTCGTGTTGTGTTTCGTTTTCAAAGGATAAATATTCAAGATTAATTTTTAAATTTATTACAATTAGTATTATATTTATTCCTGCTGCGTTAAGGTATGGAATTGGCGCTGATTATAATAATTATATAGATATATTTAATTCTGTTGAAAGTGGAAATAAGATTTATCAAGAAAGTGGCTGGTTTTTTCTAAACGAATGTGTTATAAAAATGGGAGGAAACGCACAGTGCATGATAGCACTAGTTGCGTTTCTTACAATTTTCTTTTTTTTTGAGGAAATAGATTCAAAGCAATGGTTCGTTTATGCATTTGTTTTTATATGTGTAATTTATTCATGGGTTTTTACAACATTAAGGCAAATGTTAACAATGGTAATGGTTTTTAATGCTTTGTTAAAATGGCAAAAGCATAAAAAAATCAGAAGTCTAGTAATTGCAATTTTAAGTTATTTTATTCATAAATCGGCATTGTTTTATATTCCAATTTTGCTTATTGCAAAGTTTATTAAGCTAAAAAAAAGAACAACTATATTTCTATTTTTTATATTGACTTTTTTTGCTTTCATAATATTTCCTAGAATTATTGATATTATATTAAATCTTATAGGCATGTCTTTTTATAAAAGTTATCTAAATAGTGGAGAATGGATAAATAAAGCTTCTGCTAATAGTGGTTTAGGGCGACTTGCAAGGTATTTTGTTTATTTTTTAATTATATGTTTGGTTCCTAAAAAAGAAAATTCGAAATCTTTGCAAACTTTGCTTTTGATATATATTGCAACTGATTATTTCTCTCAATCTATAGTAATCCTAAATAGAATCGGAAGAGGAATTCTTTTTTTATTTCCTATGTTAACATATAAATGTTATCAATCAACTAGTAAACATAATACTCGTTTTTTATTAATGAGTTCATGCATGATTCTTTTGTTTTTATTGAGTTTAATAGGCGGATTTTGTGGTTCTGTTCCCTATAAAACTATATTTAGTAAATATTAGAGGAGTCACTATATAGATGCAATTGTTGAAAGAAATTTTTAAATTAGTTATAAAATTTGTTTTACATATTTTTTACATATTTCCTATAAAGAAAAATCGAATTTTCTTTGATTCATTTGAAGGAAAGCAAATAAGTTGTAATCCTTATTATATTTGTAAGTCGCTACAATCTAATAATTTTGATTTAGACATAATTTGGAATATAAGAAAAACAACTGTGCTTGTTGATGATATAAAAGCAAGATTTATTAATTATAGAAGTTTTTCATACATATTGAGTTTAATGACTTCAAAAATATTAATTACAAATAACGATTTTCCGTCATATATTCCATATAGAAAAAATCAGATAAAGATAAATACATGGCATGGTGGCGGAGCATATAAAAGAGTTGGTGTAGAGGAAAATAATCACAGGAAGTTTTTATACAGAAGCTTAAAAAGTCATTCAAAAAATATAGATTATTTTTTATCAAGCAGTAAAAAATTTACAGATATAATGTCAGAAAGTAATTTAATAGAAAATAATAAGTATTTACCGTTTGGAATGCCTAGAAATGACTTGTTTTTTGATAAGGATAAATGTAAAGAAATTAATGTAAAAGTTAGGAAAAAAATAAATTTTTTAAGTGATGATTTTGTTATTTTGTTTGCTCCTACATATAGAGGAGAGGCTCAAAATTCTTATTTTAACTGCAAATTGGATATTCCAAATTTAAAAAAGAACTGTGAAAAAAGATTCAAAAAAAATACAAAAATTATTTTTAGAGGTCATCATACATTCAACAATAAATATTCATTTTCTGATTTTAATTTAAATTTATCTTCCTATCCAAATATGCAGGAATTGTTATGTATGGCAGATATGCTCATAACTGATTATTCGTCTTCAATGTGGGATTTTTCTTTTACAAACAAACCAGGATTTCTTTTTGTTCCTGACTTAGAAAAATATCAAAACGAACGTGGATTTTATACTCCAATTGAAACATGGCCATTTGCCTTTGCAAAAACAAATGAAGAACTTGCTGAGCAAATAATGAAATGGACTCCAGAATTTCAAGCAGAAAAAAATAAAAAACACCACGAATTATTGGGAAGTTTTGAAGATGGTCATGCAACTGAAAGAATTTGCGAAGTGATAGAGAAATTAATGGAGTAGTTTCTTAATAAAATGATTTTTAGAAAATTTTGTCCGATGGAGTTATATGTTTTGGATAATATTATGAAAGAGCAGTTAACTCTTTCCAATCCAAATAATTTTAATGATGTTTTTGATTGTGCTTTATTAAGGGATAATGATTTTTTGAAAAATCTAACGGATAAAGAACGCTATTATATTTCACAGTTAAAAGTATTGTGCTTGTTTGACGTTTCAAAAAAAGTGGATAATTATGATGAAATAAAACGATATTTTTGGTCATTTTATGGAGATTCTCACAGAGGTATTTGCATAGAGTTTTCTATACCTGATGAAGAATTCAAGAATACTACTAGTAATGGCATACTAAAAGTTACTAATGAAATTCAAACAATTTCTTTAAATGTAAATTGTTTTGCTGGAAATGTGGAATATGGAAGTGATATTATTAATAATATTTCCACATTAAAAAATACAATAAATAGGACTGATTTTTTTCAAATAATAAAAAATGGTGCTTTTCTTAAGGATGTTATTTTTTCAAGAGAAAATGAATTTAGAATTTTTAAAATATGCGATAATAAAGAAGGGGTAAGTTTTTTTTCAATAAAAGATTTTGCTCAAAAAAAAATTATATTTGGTAGAGAATGTAATGATAGTTTTAAAAAACTTATATTTAAATCAGTTAGTGAAAGATATGAAACATATTTTATAAATGAAAAAATGGAAGAGGAAAAATATGAGTTCAAATAATAAAAAGTTATTAGGAATTGTCTATTTTATTCAGGGAGAGATAAATCCAACTAAAGTTATTGTTTTCGCATTGGGAATTGTTATTTATAATCTTCAAAAAAAACAATCCATAATTTCTGATTATGAAAAAATCAGAAATGCGTACTCAAATGAGTACAATATAATTATTCCAAAAGGAAAAATTGAGAAGTTAGTTAATGAAAATTTCATTTATAATGGAACTTGTTATGAGATTGATAAAAAATACGAAACAACTTTGGAAGAACTTTCTAGAAAATTATTAGAAAGTAAAAAAAAGTTTAATGATAAGTTTAATGAGTTGCTAAACAATTTTTTTCAATTTTATAGCAAAACAAATAAGAATATTAGAAAACAAGAGTGTAAAGCTATTTTTTATAGAGTAATTTTAGATAATTCAGATGAAAATGAAGAGTATCGACAATCAGAAAATGATTCTTTAAGAAATTCTTATTTAAAATATTTACTGACGAATAGAGAAGATTTATATAAACTCATTGAAAATATTAATATAGCACAATCAATAAAAGAAATACCTTTGGAAATTTATGACTTTAATTATTCTAATTGTTGCTTTTTTTTAGATACTCCAATTTTAATGAAGTATTTAGGTTATGATGGAATTGATTATAAAAAAACATACGAAAAAATTTTTAAACAACTAAAAACCTTAAATGTAAAATTTTATTTATTTGAGCACACTTTTGAGGAGACATGGGGAATTCTTTTTTCTTGGAAACTCGCTTATGAAAGAAACAATTTTACAGCAAGAGGGTTAGATACTTATTTACAAGCAAGGACATACTATAAAGAAGATTATAACTCTGTTATACCACTAGATAGAGAAAAATTAAGAGAAATAATATTAAACAATGAAATCGAAATTAAATCTAAACCTGAACTCACAGAAGAAAATTGTGTTTATGATGAAAGCGATTTAAAAAAAGTATTTGAAAATAAATATAAAACAACATTTTCTTCTTATCCTGATAGAATATTAAGAGATATAGACTCTATAGTTGGAATACAATCTGTGCGGAAAAACAATGGAATCAAAAATCCAAGTTCCTATCAAGGTGCAAAATATTTTTTACTAACAGATAATCAACAGTTATTCAATATTACAAAAAATAATTATAATAGCGTTTGTAACAGAAATGATGATGCTATTTTTTGCGAAGTTCAATGTATAGAATACATTATATATAATTTGTGGGAAAAAAATGGAAAGTTCTGTATTCCGAAAGAATTATTAAAGGATAAAATTTTAATTTCTAATACTATAACAGATGAGTTTAGACAAAATTTTTTGGCTTTATCTTATCGCCTGACAAAACTGAATGAAAAAGTAGATTTAGTAAGACTTGTTTCTGAAAATCCAGAGATTCTTCAAAAAGCAAATGATATTTATATAGAAAATAACAAATCTATAGAAAAGGTTATTGAATTTTTGGAAAAATCATCTAAAGAGAAAGAGAAAACTTCTAATTATGATTATCAAGGTCAAAATGAAAATAATATAAATTATGCTGATAAAGAACTTGATTTGAAAAAACAAGAAGAAGAGTTAATGAAAAAGAAGAATGAATTTAATCTTCAGAAGGAAGAATTTTATAGACATCCATTTTTATTTTTTATTAAGTATCTTATTTCAAAAATTTTTCATAAGCCAATATAGGTTGATACTAAAAATTTGTTTTTGGTTAGTTTTTATATACCATCTTTTCTTTAAGGTTACTCTATGCTTCTTTCAATCATAATTTCCGCATACAATGTTGAGCGTTTTATCGCCCGGACACTTAACACTTTTATTTCTCAAAATCTTGAGGATTGCGAGATAATTGTTGTAAATGACGGTTCAAAAGATAAGACTCTTGAAATTACAGAACAAATAGCAAAAAATGAATCTCGTATAAAAGTAATAAATCAGGAAAATAAAGGCGTTTCTGTTGCCCGTAATGTCGGCTTGGAAAATGCAAGCGGAAAATACATTTATTTTATGGATTCTGATGATACAATTGCAGGCGGAACTTTAGATTTTTGGCGAAAGTTGCTTGCTGAGGATAAAAACTGCAATATATGCGCGTTTGGGTATAAAACTTTAACAGGCGAAAAAGAAAAAAAATATGTTTATAACCAGTTTGATAAAAAAGTTCTGAAAAATCCGCTATTAAAACAGAGTTTTTTGTCAAAAAAACTCTGTTTTCATATATGCAGCTGCATATATGAAAACAACTTTCTGCAGGAAAATAATTTAAGATTTACTCCTGGTTTGAAAATCGGCGAAGATTTGGAGTTCATTTTAAATGCGATAGACAAAGCTGATTCTCTTTATTATGACGCAAGAGAGTGTTTTATTTATTTGATTCGAGATGATTCTGCAATGCAAGGATATAAAACATTTTCTGAAAATCAGTTTCATTCCTATGAAATCCGCCGGGATATTTGTCTTTCAAAAAATTATCAGTCAGAAGAAATAAAAAAATATTCAAATTTTTGGCTTCAGAATCAATATGTGGCTCATTTGCTTGCTTATTTAAAGTCTAATTTTAAGTGTAAAGAAGTTACAGAAAAATTTATTGAAGATAAAAAATATCTTTATTTGCCAGCAATAAATGGCGCATTGAAAAATACGATTGCAATAAAAATTGCTAAATTTTTGCCATTAAAACTGATACTAAAATTATTAAAGTAAAAGAAGGAAAGAAATGCAGGCTGTTGTTATAACTGCGTACCGTGCTCCTGAGCAAGTTTATAGGCTTGCTGAATATCTAAGCAGAAAATTTCTTGTCTATATTCATTTTGATAAAAAAATGGACAGCAAGAAAATAAATGAGTGTCATTTTGAAAAATTAAGGGATGTACATTTATATTCTCTCTTCAACGTGAATTGGGGGGGCGAGTCATCTTTGGGCAATTTTGTATTTGTGCCGGGAAGCTCTAAAAAATCCCAATGTCTCTTATGTGCATATAATTTCTGGCGAGGATTGGCCTTGTAAAACTCCAGAGGAGATTTACGATTTTTTTGAGAAAACAGATTGTGTCGGACTTCATTTTACAGAAATTTCAAAAAACAAATTGATTCATACTCAGAAATATTATGCTTTTGTAAATGTTATAAACTATAAAAATATTAAATGGAAACTTTTTGTTCGTGGACTTTGGTTTTTGCAAAAGATTTTCAAGGTTAATCGTTTAAAACACCTTTCTTTTCCTTTATATCTAGGTCTTGTATGGGGAGACATTCCTCGCGGGGCATTGGAATATTGTTTTGATTTTATTTATAAAAATCCCGAATTTCTTGTTTTTCTTGAATACGGAAGTGCTTCTGAAGAAGTATTTTTTGGCTCAATTCTCATGCAGTCAGATTACTGGAAAAAAAGATGTATTCAAAATAATTTCCGCTATATCCAGTGGGAAAAAAGAAACGGTTCTTATCCTGCAATTTTGGACGAAAGCGATGAAGATAAAATAAAAAAAGGTGAATATTTTTTTATGAGAAAAGTTCGCTTGCCAGTTTCCGAAAAATTGCTGGAAAAATTTAAAAAATAAAATATTTAAAAAGATATGCCTCAATAACTTTTCAAATACCGTCTTAGTTCGAAAAAAATTATAATTAAGGAATCTTTCTATGCATTACGATTATCTTCTCGTTGGTGCGGGCTTGTTCAATGCAACGCTCGCGAATATTTTTGCGTCTAAAGGCAAAAAATGCCTTGTCATTGACAGGCGATCTCATATTGCCGGCAATATTTATACAGAAAATCTTGACGGTATAAATGTTCATAAATATGGCGCGCATATTTTTCATACAGATAATAAAGATGTTTGGGATTTTGTGAACCGTTTTGCGACATTCAATCGCTATACAAACTGTCCTGTGGCAAATTATAATGGGCAGATTTTTAATATGCCATTCAATATGAACACGTTCAATAAAATCTGGCCGGATGTCATAACGCCTTGTCAGGCAAAAAAACGAATTGAAGAGCAGGCCGCCGAGATGAAAGACAAGATTCCGCAAAATCTTGAGGAGCAGGCTGTAAGTCTTGTTGGACGTGATATTTATGAGCGCCTTATAAAAGGTTATACTGAAAAACAGTGGGGCAGACCTTGTACAGAACTTCCTCCGTCGATTATAAAAAGGCTTCCAGTGCGCTTTATTTATGACAATAACTATTTTAATGACGCATATCAGGGAATTCCTGTTGGCGGTTACACAAAAATGGTTGAAAAAATGCTTTCCGGTGTTGAAGTTCGGTTGAATTGTGACTTTTTAGAAAATCGTTCTGAACTTGAAAATCTTGCTGATAAAATTGTTTATACAGGAATGATAGACCAGTTTTTTGATTACTGCTATGGAGAGCTTGAATACAGAAGCCTTCGTTTTGAGACCGAAAAGCTTGATTGTGAAAATTTTCAGGGAAACGCAGTTGTAAATTATACAGATTCGAAAACTCCATATACAAGAATAATTGAGCACAAGCACTTTGAATTTAGCACGCAGCCAGTAACTTATATTACGCGCGAATACCCTGCGTCATGGAAAAAAGGCGACGAGCCTTATTATGCCATGAACAATGAGAAAAACAATGCGCTCTATGCAAAATATGCAGAACTTGCTTCCAAACAAAATAAAATTATTTTTGGTGGTCGCCTGGGAATGTACAAGTATTTTGACATGGATGATACAATTGCCGCCGCTTTTGAACTGGCAAAGAAAATTTGACTTTTAATTAAATAGACTATATATTTGTATTATAAAGTTTGGTTTCAGATTGTTTTTTGATTACTATAAACTTGGAGGAACAAAATGACATTACGAGTTGTATTGGAATATGATGATGTTGTTAATTCTTGGGCAGCTTATTGCCCTGAACTTCCAGGTATAAATTCTTGTGGAACAACCCAAAAAGAAGCTGCAGAAAATTTCAAAGAAGCTGCAGAACTTTTTTTTGAGCCTTCTGATTTTAATGTTCCAGCAGAATCAAAAATCTTGCAGATGGTTATTTAGATGCCAGTTAGATTAACATCAAAAGAAATTGTCCGTATTTTGCTAGACAATGGATTTGTATTGCTTTCTCAAAAATGCTCCCATCAAAAATGGTTTAACTCTCAGACTGGTGCAACAACAATTGTTCCGTGTCATGGAAATAATCAGCTGCCTATTGGCACTATATACTCTATAATTCGTGCTTCAAAACTTGACAAATCTTTGTTTGGTTTTTAGGTAGTTTAAAAACTAAAGATAATAAAATTTATCCTTTTTTCTTAATTAAAAAATCAAGAAAACTATATTTTGCATACTGAGGAAAATATGATATTAACTATTCCTGTACTTCCAAAACAAAATAATTTTAACTTTATTCGTCTTTTTTGTTGTTTTTTGGTTATTTCTATGCATGTTTTGGATTTATCTGGAACTGTATCTATTTTAAGGCCTGTTTTTGATGGTCATGTTGCAGTTTGCGTATTTTTTATTTTAAGTGGTTTTTGGGTTACAAAAAGTTTTCTTTCTTCAAAGAGCTTGAAGGAATATTTTGTAAAAAGAAGTATAAGAATTCTTCCTTTGTACTATATTTCTGTCGGGGGGGGGCTTGTAGCATTTGCGTTTGCAAGTGAGTTTCCTATAAAAGAGTTCTTTACAAATGCAGAAACTTGGAAGTATCTTTTTTGGAATTGTATATTCTTAAATTTTATGCATCCGACTCTTCCAGGATGTTTTGAAGGAAAGTTTGTTGCTGTAAATGGGGCTCTTTGGACAATAAAGATTGAAATTGCATTTTATGTTGTTTTGCCAATTCTAATTTGGTTTTTCAAAAAAAAGAAATCATTGAAGCAGTTGAATATATCATTTCTTGTTCTTTATGTTCTTTCAATTTTATACACTTTTATTTTAAGTCGCTATGCAAATGCTTTGCATTTACCAGAACAACTTGCAAATCAATTTCCAGCCTTTGTTAGTTGTTTTGCGAGCGGAATGTTTCTGTTTTTTAACTGGGATTGGATTCTAAAAAAAATAAATTTGCTGATTGTTCCGTCGGTGATTATTTTTGCCCTTCATTATGTTTTAAAAACTGAATTTTTGATGCCCATTTCGCTTTCTTTGATTTGTGTGTTTTTTTCAACTAGGTTTACTTTTTTAGGTTCTATAGGAAGTAAAAAGGACTATTCGTACCCTCTTTATCTTTTTCATTTTCCGCTGATTCAACTTATGGCTCATTTTAATTTTTATACAGATTGTTTTCCCCTTGCGTTATTTTTGACTTTTGCAGGTACTTATTTTATTTCTGTTTTAGCAGTAAAACTCGTTGATGCGTTAGCGCTGGCAGGGGCGGCGAAGCCGTTGCTAAGTGAGCGGAGAGAACGACGCAATGGAGCGATAGCGGAACCCCGGACATAGCGACCCGAAGCGTAGCATAGGGAAACGCCCAAATATAAAATAACCAAACAAATATTCTCTTCTCAAATCAAGCCCTGTGCATTCGCATGGGGCTAAAAATATTGTCTTTAAAAAATTATTTACAAGGAAACTAAAATGGAAGAAAAACTCGTTTCAATCATTACGCCAATGTATAAGGGGGCGGCATTGGTCGGGCAGACCATAGAGTCGGTTTTGGCTCAGTCTTACAAAACTTGGGAAATGATAATTGTTGATGACTGCTCTCCTGATAATGGTGCTGGTGCAGATGTTGTGCAATCTTATGCTGATAAAGATTCAAGAATAAAACTTATTCGGGCTAAGGTAAACCGCGGTTCATCTGGAGCACGAAATCAAGCTATGGAAGTTGCAAAGGGACAATATTTTGCTTTTTTAGATAGCGACGATATTTGGCATCCTGAATATCTTTCTAAAATGATTAATTATATAGAAGAAAATGATGAGGAATCTGTGGCGATTTATTTTTCTTCATACAGAAGAATGAATTCAAAATGCGACGCAGAACTTTTAAAGCCTTACATTTTTGAAGGAAAACGAACTTTTAAGCAGTTGCTTCGTCATTGTCCGATTTTTCCATCTGCTGCAATTGTTGATACTTCAAAACTTCCTCAGAAAATCTATTTTAAGGAAGAATTAAAAGCTCTTCGTGATGATTATGCGTATTGGCTTGATATAATGAAAAACGGTTTATGTGCAATGGGATACAAAGATGTTCTTGTTGATTACAGAATGCGAGATGATAGCATGACCGCAAGTAAAACAAAAATGATAAAGCCACAATGGAAAATCTACCGCAAAGTCCTAAAAATGAATGTTTTTTCAAGTACATGGTACTTGTTCTGCTGGGGAATGAACGGGGTTTTGAAGTATAAAGTGGGGAAAAGATAAAATTGCCAACAGAGATGTTTTTTTCTTGAAATGATAGTTATAAAATGAATATATTCTAAAGTACAATAAATTTAATACTAAGCATGGAGTTGAAGATATTGGCATTAGAAAATTTAAAACTTTTAAGAGATAATATGATTCAAAATGATTGGATTATAGCATGTTTTGTATTTTATTATAAAAAAATTGAATATACTGTATTAGTAAGACGATTTGTCGAAACAATGAAAAAGAAAAATAAATACGCATTGGTTGAACTTCATTTTATTAAGTCAAATAATTTTTCAAATGAGTTAATTGTTGAGGCGAATAGCAGGGGATTATTAATTGCTCCTAAAACACTTCGAGAGTATTTTGGAATTGAGTATAGAGAAAATCTTGGAGATATTTTAAAGCAATTTTCTGAAAATCTAAATAAATTTATTCCAATGAAAATTCCATTAAAATATCCTCCGGAACAAAGAAATTTAATGGCATATTCATTAAGTAAAAGTGATTCTGAAAATCCTAACAAAGTCTTTTGTTATAAAGTTAGGCGTAATCCAAAAGGTCAAAAACGTACAGCATTTAATTCTGAAAAAACAAAATTATTAAGAATAGATTTATATAAAGAGTTTTACGATGATAAAAGCATTAGTTTTTGTTATTCTGAAGATAAAAATATGGAAAAATCAACGTCTGAAATTTTAAATAATTTTGCAAAAGAATAATATATTATAAAAATGAATATTTTTATAATATAAAAAGTAAAAAATTGTCTTTGAAAATGCTTCTTTTTTACATTTATAGGTATGTTTCTTCTCTGATGGGATTTTTTGCTCGAAAACCCATTCTAAAGATTATGAATTAAATTGGAGATGGCTTTTTCTTTTGACTTTTTTTGGTTAATTCTGTCTGACTCGTGGCGATTGTTTTATCCCGATGATAACATTAATTCATTTTTCAATTCTTTAATATAGTTATAGAATAAAGCCAATGCTTCATTGCGGATTTTCTCTGCCTCTTTATCGATTGCGGTTTTATTACCATATACAGTATATTCGTTTAACTGAAAAGAATTTAATACCTGCTCAAAATAAGAATAATAGTTTTTAGGAATTTTAAGCTGATGAAAAAAATTCCTAAAAGACTGTATATTCAGCGGTTGGAAATTATTTCCGTGCATTATGAAATTTCCAGATTGCCGTGTAATTCTATAGTTTTGAATAGAAGGTTTTACGCAGATTGGTAAAACTGGCATGTCATCTGAGCTGAGGTATTTTAAAAGGAATGGCAGAAATTCATTTGTCACAGGAATTGGCTCAGAAAAGGTTTGAGTTAGCAGTCCTTGTGTAAGGTTGTAGTTTAAATTATTCGGAGAGCAGACAAAGATGTTTACATAAGGGGCTGAATAGTCGCATTCGTGAATTGCAAAAAACAGAGCAATGAGTGGGTCTTCGCTCCAGTCAAGTAATGTTGAAGGCAAGCCATAATGCTGTGCGAGAAAATACCATTCCATGTCATTTACAGGGTTACCTATGTTTACTTTATTCTGTATGCAATAGTTTTTGAATTTTTCAAGTAGTTTTGGAATAGACGGAACTAAAACTATTTGTCCATGTCCGAAATAATAATTTGGAGCTTCAATTTGTAGCGGTGTTCCGAATTGATTTGCGACCTGCATTGCATACCGTAATAATGATGGCTGCAAATCGTAGTAAGATCGGTTTTGTCCTCTGAACCAAAGAGGAGTGTCATTTTCATGTTTCTTTATTTCTGAGATGACTTTTATATATTCCTCTATTGATTTTATTTCAAAATACATGGATTTATTTTAGCATGAAAATGGTATTATTCAAAACGTTATTAAAGAATAAAGCATATACTTATGATACAAAGAAATTATAAGTTTAATAAAATGAAGAACTAACCTTATAGACTAGTGCAAACTATCCGTTTGATAGGTGGCTTGTGATTAGAATAATTTTGTGTATTGTTTTGCTATTTGTTTCCAAGAATATAAAGAATTTTCCAGAAAAAAGTGGTGATTACAGTTTTTGTTCCAGCATGATTTCTTCTACAAGATAGGCATCACTTAAACAGTGAAAATCGCTTATGCCTTTACTCATGAGCATATATGTGTTTGATTTATAAAAAAGCTCCATAGCTTTTTCTTCATCGACATTTGCTTTTTTTGCAAGTAGAGAAATTATACGTGCGTATTTCATCTGCAAAAGAGTTGCGTCAGCGGTCATACATAAACTCCTTTTGCTTCGTAGCTGGATTCAAAGTATAAAAGCTTATCTACAACTTGCTGATTAATAAAGCAAATCTGATTATTTGGTTTTTCAAACTTTAGACGTTGCAGGGCTATTGATTTATCTATGAGACCAGAGAAATACAGCTCTACTGTGTTGAAGACTTTATCGTTAGCTATTCCGCCTTCGATGATGTCATACTTGGAATAGTCTTTTGAACCACTTCGACAGGCAAGAACAAAGTCTAACCATTCTTCATTGTAATTAGGAAAATTTTTATAGCGGTATTTTGTCTGAATATCAGAATCATCATAATTATAAATATTTATGATTCCTTTTTTCCCAAGAGAAATAAAACGCTGCACCCATTTTTCCGCCTGACTTTGCATATTTGATGTGTAAAAGCCTTTGCCAAAATCAAGGTTATAGCGACCATAAGAAACAAGTGGTTTATCTACAATTACAGTTGAACCGTGGTAAAGCTTCATGCAACGAGATTCCTTTCTTTAAGGACGGAAATGATTTCATCTACGATATATTGTTTGCTCTGGGTATGAAGCGCTTCGTAAGAAGGTATGATATATGAGTGTAGAAGTCCTGATGAATTGAGAATTTGAAACAATTCTGAGCCAGTTTTGCCAAGCTGCTTTGCAACATTTTCGATGCAGAAAACTGAGTATTCTATCTGTTTATCGCTCATGGGTACCTCCTTGCAATTATTAATATAACATAATTTTTGATTTTTTGCGAGATGATTTTTTGAAGAGGATTGAAGTTTAAAAACAGTAATCATAATCGGTTTTATAAAAAGCAACTATTTCAATCATAGAGCCTTTAGTTTTAGTTTTGTTGCATAGCATTTTTCAATATTTTCTATTATTACTTTTTTTATTTTCTTCCATAATTTCTAGCATTTCTTTTGGAGTGACAACGAACGGCTTTACTGGAAAGTCCTTGATGTTGCCGGTTGCAAGAAAAGTTTCTTTTGTTTGGAGGGAATCCATTGTAACTTCGTAGAAAATCGCATCTTTTGGGTCGGAAAGTTCAATGCCGTTGTCAAGAATCATTTTGAAAATGTTTTCAATTACTTTAGGTGAAAAGTTAAATTTTTTTTCTGGACAAAACTTCTTTGTATTCAAAAAGAATTTCTTTACTAAAAACAGGAACTGCAATTCCTGCCAAAATATGATGAACGACTTTTCATGGGGTAGAAGTCCTTTTTAGCAATGCCTAAACTATAACATTTGTATCAATGACAGCATAATATCTCATGTTTTATTTCTTCCATAAAAAGTCAATGAGAAAATATCAATTTTCGATTTGACTTTTTACACAATTTCGCAACGAAGTGAGAAATTGCAGTTGATAAAAAAGTTTGCTACGCAAACTTTTAAGATCAAAACTGACGCCACATTCGGCAGTTTTCATCTTGCCTCCTTTCTGTATGCACGGATTTCTGCGTTAATTTCGTCAAGAGTCATTTCTTGAAGTCCGTTTTTCTTTGCTTCTTTTCTAAGCTGCATAAAAGCCTTTTTTCCTTCTTTAAGAGAAACCTTTCTTTCCATCCTCATACTGAACGGAATGCCTCTTTCTTCAACGGATTTTTTAAGGAATATCCTGAATGCTGTGGGCAAATCAAGTCCAAGCTGTTCGAAAATGCTTGTAGCCTCGTTCTTCAAATCTTCATCAACCCTAATCTGTACCAATGTGCTTGCCATAATGCGCCTCCAAAAACAATAAAATGCGTCTGTAATTTGAATGTATGTGAATGTAATGTGTTTGTCAATAAAAAGACTGTAAAGGCTTCTTTATGAATAAAAAATCTTGCTAAAAACTCAATTTTCAGAATCAAAACTTCGCATCAATGTTATCGGTACGGTGGGCGTTTTTGCCTGCTACGGGTCGTACTTGTAGAAAACTGGCAAAAATCAGAATACTGCAAAAAAATTAAAAATATTCAAAAAAAATGGAAAATGATTGTTTTTTACTGGCTTTCAAAAAACCTTTCAGTCTCTTTTATTCTTGAATCCAGTGTTCTGCGCAAAATTTCCGCGCGCTCCGGCTCGATGTATGGATTTTTTGATATGAGATTTCCGAAGAATTCTGAAATCCCATTCAGTTTCTCAAAGTTCAAATCTGCACAGTATTCCTTGAATGGAATCCGTTTCATCTGTTCTTTCTGGTTTGGAGCGAACGGCTTTGCCTTTATTTTTGAGGATTCTCTCAGATATGGATTTTTTAGGTTATAAAGGATTTCATCATGGAACATTGATGTTCCACTGTCGAACACTGGAGCAAGCCCGAGCCATTCAAGATTGTCAGGATTCCTTAAAAATCCGAAGTTGTTGTAGTGCCTGTCTGTGTTCGCAATTATAAAGTCAACCGTGAGCATATTGCAGATTTCCTGCTTCAGTTTTTCTGTGTTCTTGAAGCCAAGTCCCCCGCAGCAGTTTATAAGATGGCTGAAATTCGAAGTGTTGTTGTTCTTTTTTAAGGTGTTCACAATGTGCCATGCCGGAACAAGCTCAGTCTGCGGCGACACAAAGTCGGGACATGACGAGTAGAAAGTTCCATCGTTTTTTATGATTTTGTATTCAACGTGCTTTATTCCGAGCCTGCTGCAAATTTCTGATGCCAAAACCTCATTAAATGGTTCTTGCTGCCAAAGGCTTCCAGCTTTTAGAAGAATCCTCTCGCCGTTGTTGATTATCCATTTTTTCTTGAGCCAGCCGTCGGATGTGTTGTCAGGGGAAACAAGATTCAGCTTGTCCGTACTGTCTGAGTTCAGTACGCCGAAGAGGGCTTTTCCTACATCGTCTGAAAAACTGTTCTGAAAGAAATTCACGTCTTGCCATGAGAGTTTGCTTTCTAAAGGCTTTGCCCAGTAGTGGTCAGAAAGGCTAAGTCCGTAGCTTTTTTCTATAAGATAATCCGTGGTGACATTTCCGAGCTGTTCAAGGGCCGTGTCAAGATTCTGCCGGCTTGCAGGAATTGAACGACCTTTCCACCAGGAGCGGAACTGGCTTTTCAGCGTTTTTCCCTTTTCGTTGTCTGGCGATATTCCGACAGGAAGATGATCCCTGCATAGGATTTCAGAGACTTCGGAGATTTCTTCATCCTCGGTTGAGAACCTTAAAACTGGAATATCTTTGTGGCAAAGAATGTAGTTCATTATTATTTCTCGTCAATTACAATAATATTGCAAAAACGGCTTTGTTTACAAGTTCTTTTCAGATTTAAAATACTGTTATGCGTGAAATATATCGAATCGTTTACAGCACACATACCCCTTGTCATCCTCCTAATTTTTCACTATACTTAAAAAATATTTATCTTAGGATATAAGGAGCTTTAAGAAATGGAAAAGCAGGTTATTAATGCAAAGGTACGCACAGTTACCGGTAAAGCATCTGCAAAACGTCTTCGAAAAGTAGGTAGTATCCCAGCCGTTATGTATAATGACAAAGGCGAATCTACCATGCTTGAAGTAGGAGAGGTAGAATTCAACAAAGTATGGCGTTCAATAACACCAACAACATCAGTTGAGCTAAAAGTAGACGGAAAGTCTTACACAGCTTTGATAAAAGACACAGAATACAACATCCGCACAGACAAAGTTCTCCACGTAGACTTCTTTGTTCCTGCAGCAGATGAAAAATTGGTTCAGTCTTTCAAAGTGCAGTATTCTGGAACACCAGCCGGAGTTTTAAAAGGTGGTTTCATGGTAAAACGTGTGCCAAATGTAAAGCTTCAGTGTACAATTGCTGACCTTCCAGAAAGAGTTGTAATTGATGTATCAAAACTTAACGTTGGCGATCAGTTCAAAGTTAAAGATATTTCTCTTTCTGACAAGATTACAGTTCTTACAGATGCAGAGGATGTTCTTGTTAGCATTGCGCCTGCACGCTAGTTTTTGACTGTTTTTATAAAAAGCTGCCTTAATATGCGAAGCGTTAAGTTCTCTTCGCTTTTAGGGTGGCTTTTTTTATTTAAGGGCTATACAAATCTTAAAAACGGCTGTGCTAAGCTCTTGGGCGCAAGCGTACCTTGATTAGTCGTATTTAAGTTTAATCGATATGAATAATGAATAAGAATAGTTTAAAAAACTCTTTTGAAGAAAAGGTTTTAGAAGGCTTGGAAGAGTGCGGAGTCAATGTGGAATCTTCGCCTTCTTATAAGATAAAAGTTGGAATTGCCGTTTCTGGAGGAGCGGATTCTGTGTCTCTTCTGGTGGCATTGAATTCTTTAAGCTTAAAATATGATTTTTTAATCTTTGTAATAAATATAAATCACAATATACGAAAATCCGAAGAAACTTGCGCAGATTCGGCTTATGTTCAAACTCTTTGTGAAAAACTAAAATTCTCGAATAAAAATCTTTCTTTTGAATTAAAAACGATTCCGGCAGGCAAGGTTTTTTCTATTGCTGAAGAGCGAAATGGTGGAATTGAAGAAAGCGCCCGGTTTTTGCGCTATGAGCTTTTTGAATCTTTTATAAATGAAAGCAATTTGGACTGTTTGTGCCTGGCCCACAACAAAAACGACCAGGAAGAAACTTTGCTTATGCGTTTTTTGCAAGGCAGCGGAATTTCTGCAATGACCGGAATCCGCAAAAAACGCCAAAAATATATCCGCCCTTTGCTCAATATTTCTCGTAGCGAGATTGAAAGTTATCTTAATCAAAAAAATATACCGTGGCGAATAGATTCTACAAATTTTGATAATAATTATCTTAGAAACAAAATTCGCAACACTCTTGTCCCGTTTTTGAATTCTTCTTTTCAGGGATGGCAAACTGCGGTTTTAAAAGGAGCTAAAAAAGCTTGTTTGATTCAAGATTTTATTGAACAAGAATCTTCCAAGGTGGAATGGCAATCGCCTTGCAAGAATTGCAGGACTCTTTCTTTTTCTTGTTTTGCAAGTCTTTCTGAAATTATAAGAATTCAGGCGATTTTCGATGCCTTTTTGCTTCTTGAGTGCAATTTTAGAATTCCTTTTTCTTTTGTCTTGGATTTTGAGCAAAAAGTTATGAAATCAAATAGTTCTAAAGAACTTTCTATGTCGATTGGTGATTTTGAGCTTGAACATAAAGATGGAAAAATTAATGTAAAAAAATCTTGCAAAATAGCGACTGAATCAGGATTTTTTGCTATAATAGAAGATGAAGGCAGTTTTTCTTTTCCGTTTGGAATTGTTTCTGTCTGCAAAAAAAACGAAAAGGCAGAGCTTGTTTTTGAATGTGAAAATCCTGTTCTCTTAAAAGATATACCTTTTCCGTTTTGTATAAGGAGTCGTCAAACTGGCGATTTTATAGAAACTTGCAGCGGCGGAAAAAAATCTGTCTCTGATATTTTGTCAAATTGGCATATTGAATCTAAAAAAAAGAATTTAATTCCTCTTGTGCAAGAGTTGTATTCACAGGAGCAGAACATTGTTGCAGTTGTAGGTAGTGTTTTTGGCTTTAACGATTGGATTGTAAAGAACTAAAACTTGGAGATTTTATGCAAAAACGTCATTCTAAAGTGTTTTTATTTTTGCTAGCTTTATTTTCATTATTTTTTTGTTCGAAAATTTTTGCTGACCAAAGCGATGCCGCCATAGCGAATCGAAAAACTGCTGTAAGATGTTTAAAGCTTGCCCGCTCATATCTTTCTGCAAAAGATTGGACTAATGCTCTTGGTCAAACTGATTTGGCTTTATCTTATGATGATTCAATTTCTGATTTGTGGTATTTTAAGGCGGCGGCTCTTTACGGAATTGGGCAGCCTCGCGCAATCGCAATTCCTTTGGTAGAAAAATCTCTTGCTCTTGGGGACTGGGTCGATTACAATCGCGACAGCGCAAGGGTTCTTTACGCGGATTTTTTAAGCGATACAGGTGAATATGAAAAAGCAATTTCAATTCTTGATGAAGCTCCATTTATATATTCCCTTGATGCAGAGTATATCAGAGTAAAGTCATATTACCGGATTAGAACTGAGCAAAGCATTGCAAAAGCCCGCGACAAAATTAACTCTGCAAGGAAAATTTATCCAGATGACAAGCGCTTTCCGCTTCTTTTCTTTAAATTTGAATACGATTTAGCTCGCAGTTTAAAAACAAATGGTGATTCAGACTTTTTAGTAAGAAAGATTGCAGATTCTTTTATTTCTAAAATGCCAGAATATGATAATCCGGAGGCTGAGCTTGAAATTTATGCAACAGCGTTTGCTTCTGGCGAACAGCAAAAGCGAATGTTGCAGGCTTTTACAGCGCACGGAATGTCGCATCCTTTGTATGCTATTGTGGCATTAAAAGTTGGTCTTATAGGCCAGCAGGAAGCTTGGGATTATTTTTGCAGTTTTGCTGATAAATCCGTTGATTTAGAAATGTTTGAAGAAATTCTTCCATATATAACGGACCAAATAACTGTAGAGTCTGTGCGTGAACATTTAAATTCATTTGAAGGTATCTTGCTTTCTGATACAGATAACGACTGCGAGCCGAATTTAAAAATTCAATATGTCCGTGGAAGGCCTTCTTTCTTTGAATGGGATAAAAATAATGACGGAATATGCGAATGGTCATCTT
>CAKULY010000024.1 GCA_934667505.1 uncultured Treponema sp.
TTGCAATATATGCATTTAGATTTTCGGGTCAAGCCCGAAAATGACAGAAAAGATACTTTTGGGACAGCCCCTTAATTCTTCTTATCGCACAAAATCTTCACAAATTGTAAATTCGCTTACGCTTTCGTTCATTTTCCTAAAAACTCGAAATTCTGGCTAACAGGCAGAACAGCCTATCAGTCAGTTTTCTAATTTATTTTACACTAAAAAGCAAGTCGCTGTATGTTGGGAACGGCCACAAGTCTTTAGGAACCAAAGTTTCAAGCACATCTGAAGAAGCACGGAGTTTATTCATTGCGGCAAAAACAACTTCTCTGTAGTACATTGCAACTTTTCCGGCTCCTCCTTGAACATCTTTTACACCGTCAACGGCTTTTTCAAGCTCTTTTACTCCGCTATAGATTGCTCCTGTCAAAGAAGAAACTTGTTTTAGCAAATCTGATTCATAAGACAAATCGCAATCTGGAGCTATGCTCTTTTTTTCTGCAAGAGTCTGAGCAAGTTCCTGAGCAAATTTGCTTCCTGCTGGAAGAATCTGCTTTTTCGCCATGTCAAGCATAGTAAGCGCTTCAATATTAATCACCTTTGAATAACATTCATTGTGAATTTCATAGCGTGATGTAAGTTCAACCTTGCTATAAACCTTGTGTTTTTCAAAAAGCTCAACATTCTTTTTGTCAAGGATATGTTCCAATGCCTCTGGAGTTGAGCGGAGATTGTAAAGACCTCGTTTTTCAGCCTCTTTAACCCAAGATTCATCGTATCCGTTTCCGTTGAAGATAATTCTCTTGTGTTCTTTTATTGTTTTAATTATAAGATCGTGAAGATCTTTCTTAAAATCTTTTGAACTTTCAAGAACATCTGCAAACTGTCTAAGTTCCTCTGCAACAGCAGTGTTCAAGAATACGTTTGCGCAAGCAATTGATTCTGAAGAACCAAGCATTCGGAATTCAAACTTGTTTCCTGTAAATGCAAATGGTGAAGTTCTGTTTCGGTCGGTTGTGTCCTTGTTGAAATCTGGAAGAACTGTAACTCCAATCTGCATCTTTTGCTTTTCGCGAGTTCCGTAAGGTTTTTCTTGCTCAATACATTCAAGGATTTCGCTAAGCTCATCGCCTAAGAACATTGAAACTATTGCTGGAGGCGCTTCGTTTGCTCCAAGCCTGTGGTCGTTTCCAGCGCTTGCTACAGAAATTCTAAGAAGATCCTGATATTCGTCAACAGCTTTTATAACTGCAATTAAGAAAAGCAAGAACTGCGCGTTGCTTGCAGGAGTTGCGCCTGGGTCGAGCAAGTTTTTGCCTGTATCTGTAGAAATTGACCAGTTGTTGTGCTTTCCGCTGCCATTTACGCCTTCAAAAGGTTTTTCGTGAAGAAGGCAAACCATTCCGTGTTTTGAAGCAACTTTTCTCATAATCTCCATTGTAAGCTGGTTGTGGTCGCAAGCGATGTTTGTTGTTGTAAAAATAGGAGCAAGCTCATGCTGGGCTGGAGCAACTTCGTTGTGCTCTGTTTTTGCAAGAATTCCAAGCTTCCAAAGCTCTTTGTTCAAATCTTTCATAAAATCTTGAACACGAGGTTTTATCATTCCAAAGTAGTGGTCTTCAAGTTCTTGTCCCTTTGGAGATTTTGCCCCGAACAAAGTTCTTCCTGTAAAAATCAAGTCTTCGCGCTTGTCGTAAACGCTCTTGTCTATAAGGAAGTATTCCTGTTCTGGTCCTACTGTTGTTTTTACGCTTGAAACACCTTCGTTTCCAAACAAGTGAAGAACGCGCAATGCCTGCTTGTTGATTGCTTCCATTGAGCGCAAAAGAGGTGTTTTCTTGTCGAGAGCTTCTCCCGTGTATGAACAGAATGCGGTAGGAATGCAAAGAGTTCCGTCTTTTATGAACGCATAAGATGTAGGATCCCATGCAGTGTAGCCGCGCGCTTCAAATGTCGCCCTGATTCCGCCGCTTGGAAAAGAAGATGCGTCAGGTTCACCTTGAACTAATTCTTTTCCAGAAAACTCCATTATGACTTTTCCGTCCCCAGAAGGAGTAATAAAACTGTCGTGTTTTTCGGCAGTAACGCCAGTAAGAGGCTGAAACCAATGTGTAAAATGAGTAGCACCCTTTTCCACTGCCCAATCTTTCATTGCGTTTGCAACAACATTTGCAACAGAAGGATCAAGTTTTTCGCCGCCTTTTATTGTCTTCATCAAGGCTTTAAATGTTTCTTTCGGCAAACGAGCTTTCATCACTGATTCGTCAAAAACATTTTCGCCAAATATTTCTGAAACCATGCTTTCCATATTTTCTCCCATCAAAAAGTCAATATTAAAACTTCCGTTTTATGATTGATTTTTTATCGCAATTTCGCAACAACGCGGGAAATTGCAGTTTATAAGCAAGCTTGCAACGCAAACTTTTTTAGCAATTTTATAAATCTGCCTAAAATCTTGCTACGCTTAAATAATAAGCATAGCAAGATTTTTTTTCTACTATATTATTTATTAGTCGTTATCCTGAAGAGCATCAAAACCTGACTCACCAGTTCTTACCTTAACAACATTTTCTACTGGATATACAAAGATTTTTCCGTCTCCAATATGACCTGTGTAAAGCGCTTTTTTAGCTTCTTCAATCACGGTTGAAACTGGTACTTTTGAAACTACAATTTCAACTTTTATTTTTGGAAGAAGAGTCATGTTCAAAGGAGTTCCTCGATAGTATTCTGTAGCACCCTTTTGAACACCGCAGCCCATAACGTTTACAACGGTCATTCCAGTAACGCCAATCTTGTTCATAGCAGCTTTCAAAGCATCAAACTTGCTCTGACGAGTTACAATAACGACCTTTGAAATCTTTGAATCTGTTGAAGACACTTTTGTAACTGGAATTGCCTGTGCAACTGGAATTGCAACACCATTTTCCTTTGCTTCTTCAAGCTCTTCAGAAGTATAAGAAATATTGAATCCCGCATAGCCAGTTTCCAAACCGTGTTCAAGCTTATCAAGACCTACGATTTCTTCTTCAGCGCTTACTCTAAGTCCAAAAATCTTCTTTATGATTACGAATGTGATTGTAATCATAACGGCTGTAAACAAGGCGGTTGCAAGACAACCAACTACCTGAACACCTAAGCACTTAAATCCGCCGCCGTAAAAAAGTCCAGCCCCAATAATCTGGTTAGCACCGCCAGTAATTCCTCTTTCAAATGCAGGAGCTGCAGGAGTTGCAAAAAGTCCAACAGCCAAAGTTCCCCAAATACCGTTCAGCATATGAACTGCAACGGCTCCTACAGGATCATCTATGTGAAGCTTGTAGTCAAGGAACCAAACGCCGAATACAACAAGGAAGCCAGCTACAAGACCTATGCAAGCGGCGCCAGCACAGTCTACAACATCACAACCTGCTGTAACGGCAACCAAACCGGCTAAAGATGCGTTCAAGCACATTGAAACATCAGGTTTTCCATATTTTACCCAAGTAAATATCATTGTTGTTACTGTAGCAACCGCAGGAGCAACTGTTGTTGTTAGGAATATAGAACCTAATTCTGGAATAGAAACTGCAGCGGCACCGTTAAATCCGTACCAACCCAACCAAAGAATGAATACACCTAAAGCTCCAAGAGGAATGCTGTGTCCTGGGAAAGCATTCACCTTTAAGACTTTGCCAGAAGCATCGCGGGTGAACTTGCCGATTCTTGGTCCAACCATTGCAGCGCCTATAAACGCACAGATACCGCCGACCATGTGGATACAGTTCGAACCAGCAAAGTCATGGAATCCAAGCTGCGCAAGCCAACCGCCGCCCCAGGTCCAGTGAGCTTCAATAGGATATATAATAGCTGAAATTACAGCAGAATACACACAGTATGAAAGAAACTTTGTTCGTTCAGCCATCGCACCGGAAACTATAGTTGCGGCTGTAGCACAGAAAACCAAGTTGAATACAAATGCAGAAAAGTCAAAATTAGCATAATCCGTAAACAAGTCAAAACCTGGCTTACCAATAATGCCAACTAAATCTTCACCTAAAAGAAGTCCTGCACCAATAACACAGAACACTACTGTACCAATACAGAAGTCCATAAGGTTCTTCATGATAATGTTGCCAGTATTTTTTGCACGAGTAAAACCTGTTTCTACCATTGCAAAACCAGCTTGCATCCAGAATACCAATGCGGCTCCTATAAGAAACCAAACACCCCACAGTTCACTGCTTACGCTAGAAACTGCATCCATTACAGCTGTTGCGTCCATACGCACCTCCTATCCTTAAAAAACCTTAAATAAAAACATGTAAAAATCTTAGCTAAAAGATTAACTCTTTACAGTTTTTAATTTAGCAAAAAAAAAGACGCCGTGAAAAATCCCCTGATATTTCTATCAAGATATTTTTCACGACGTCTTCGCCGTATGAGAACGTTATACATTTTCATAAAAAAAATGTCAACAAGAAAATTTAACTTTTTTAAATTTTTTTACGTTTGTCATCTTAATCAGCCCAAGCTTCAAGTTTTTGGAAAAACAAACAAGAGCGTAAACGAATTTACAATTTGAGAAGACTTTGTGCGATTAGAACAATTAAAGTTGTGTAGCAACCCAAATCAATCAAAACGAAGCGCGATCACAACCGTCTGAACAAATTGAAAATTCGCTGAAAGCCTTTTTTTCTAACTGTTATAAAAAACTCGAAGTCTAGGTTAATTGAAAACACACATTTTAAAACAGCGATTGACTTTTAATCATAAAATAGATATAAATTAACACAAATGAGCAAAGGCGTTCATTCAAAGTATAGAAAATCTTTTTGTCTATATTTTGAATGGACGCTTTTTTATTTAGGGTTATCAAAACCCAAAAAACGGCTGAGCCAAGGTCTTGAGCGCAAGCGTACCTTGACCAGACGTATTTAACATAAGTTTTGAGTTTTTAGAAAAATGAATAAAAGCGTAAAACTCTGCACTAAGTCACTTTTGGAGGATACAATGGCTAAATTTATTTTTGTAACAGGAGGCGTAGTTTCAGGACTTGGCAAAGGCATTACAGCTGCAAGCCTTGGAAGATTGCTTAAAAACAGGGGATTAAAAATCACTTCGCAAAAACTGGACCCATATATGAACGTAGATCCAGGCACGATGAGCCCTTATCAGCACGGTGAAGTTTTTGTAACCGATGATGGCGCCGAGACCGATTTGGACTTAGGACATTACGAACGTTTTATAGACGAAAATTTAAATAAATATTCAAATCTAACCTCTGGAAGAGTTTACTGGAACGTTCTGAATAAAGAAAGAAACGGCGAATATCTTGGCCAGACAGTTCAAATTATCCCTCATGTAACAAACGAAATAAAAGACTTTATCTTAAAAAATCAAAAAGAAACAAACGCTGATGTAAGCATTGTTGAAATTGGCGGAACCACAGGCGATATCGAATCTCAGCCATTTCTTGAAGCAATCAGGCAGTTAGCGCTAGAAGTTGGCAGAAGAAACTGCCTTTTTATTCACGTTTGCTTAGTCCCTTATATTTCTGGTTCTGATGAATTTAAATCGAAGCCTACACAGCACTCTGTTCGCGAGCTTCAAGGTTTAGGTATTCATCCCGATATTATTGTCGCCCGAAGCGACCGAGATATTCCTAAAGACATAAGAGAAAAAATTTCGCTGTTCTGCAACGTTGCTCCAGACTGCGTAATATCAAACACAACTCTTCCTTGCCTTTACGAAGTTCCGCTTATGCTTCACGACCAAAACATGGACGATGTCGTTTGCCGCGAGCTTGGAATAGAAAACACGACCGTAAACTTAGAGCAGTGGAAAAAACTTGTTTCTTGCATTTACGCGCGCAAAGGAGAAGTTACAATCGCTCTTGTTGGAAAATACGTAAAGCTTCACGATTCTTATCTTTCTGTTGTAGAGTCGTTGAATCACGCAAGTTTTGTCGTTGGTAAAAATGTAAAAATCAAGTGGGTGGACAGCGACACAGTGACACCTGAATCTGCGCCAAAGATTTTTGAAGACGTAAGCGGAATTATTCTTCCAGGCGGATTTGGAATGAGGGGAATTGAAGGCATGATAAACGCTTGCCAGTATGCCCGCGAAAATTCCTTGCCATACTTTGGAATCTGTTTGGGAATGCAAATTCTTGTAATCGAATACGCTAGAAACGTGCTTGGTCTAAAAGACGCAAATTCTAAAGAATTCAATGAAAATTCTAAAAACTGCGTAATCGATTTGATGGAAAATCAAAAAAATGTAAAAAAAGGCGGCACAATGCGTCTTGGAAAATATCCATGCAAAATAAAAGATGGAACAACTATGTTCAAAGCATATAAAACAGAACTTATCGAGGAACGCCACCGCCATCGATATGAATTTAACAACAACTATCGCGAGCAAATGGAAAATGCAGGTCTTACAATAAGCGGAACTTCTCCAGACAATCTTTTGGTGGAAGCAGTAGAAATTCCTTTAAAAAATAGTGTATTCTTTACAGGGGTTCAGTTTCATCCAGAGTTTAAAAGCAGACCAAACAAACCGCATCCGTTATTTGTAGAATTTGTAAAATCGTGCTGCGAACACAATTTGTAAGCTGCGTTGAAGACTTTATTATAAACTGGAGGAATTATGTATACAAAGAGCGAAGTAATTGATTTTATAAAAGAAGAAGACGTAAAATTCATAAGGCTTGCTTTTATAACACTTGATGGAAAGCAAAAAAATATCTCTATAATGCCAGACAAGCTTGAAGATGCATTTTCAAACGGAATAAGTTTTGACGCTTCAAGCATAGAAGGATTCCAAACTCCAGACAAATCAGATATGTTTTTGCATCCTGATCCTGCGACTCTTTCCATAATTCCATGGCGTCCTTCAACAGGCAAAGTTGTAAGAATGTTCTGCGATATAACATATCCGGACGGAACTCCATACGAAAAAGACTGCCGGCATCTTCTAAAGAAAGCAGTAGCTTTGGCAAAAAACAAGTATCAAGTAGATTTAATGTTCGGTTCAGAAATAGAATTCTATCTTTTTAAGCTTGATGAAAACGGAAAATCTAATAAAGAACCTTTTGACCAAGCTGGATACATGGATATTGCCCCTGAAGACAAGGGAGAAAACATCCGCCGCGAAATATGCTTTACGCTGGAACAAATGGGCATAAGCCCCGAATCAAGCCATCATGAAGAAGGACCCGGCCAAAATGAAATAGACTTTCACTACGGAAATGCGCTTGCTAGCGCAGACAACACAATCACTTTTAAATGGATAGTAAGAACAAAGGCTGCCGCGAATGGTCTTTATGCGGATTTTTCGCCAAAGCCTTTTCCAAACAAGCCTGGCAGCGGAATGCACATAAATATTTCTTGCCACAATATTGCAGATTCTGAAAAAGACTATACAAACCAGATGCTTGCCGGAATTATAAAACACATTAAAGAAATAA
The DNA here is from genome assembly GCA_934667505.1 of uncultured Treponema sp. Taxonomy (GTDB): domain Bacteria; phylum Spirochaetota; class Spirochaetia; order Treponematales; family Treponemataceae; genus Treponema_D. Next base: position 7,439 of record CAKULY010000024.1, read on the forward strand.
CTCTATTCTTAAATCCAAGCGAAAATTCCTACCATAGGATTGGCGAATGTAAAGCGCCAAAATATATTTCCTGGGCAAAAGAAAACCGTTCCGCTTTAATAAGAATTCCCGCTAGCAAAAATGAAAAGCGGATAGAATTGCGTTCGCCAGACCCAAAAGCAAACCCTTACCTTGCCTTTACGCTCTTAATACACGCGGCAATAGAAGGCATCCGCGAAAATCTAGTTGCCCCGGAATCAATTGAAGAAAATCTTTTTTCGCAGAGCGCAGCTTCAAGAAAAACTCTGGAATCAATACCAGGTTCTTTTGAAGAAGCAAAGAAAATCGCTGCAAACAGTGATTTTGTAAAAGAAGTTTTAGGAGAATCTCTTCTAAAGGCTTATCTAAATTAAAACGGTAAAAAAATGGATTTTTCTTGTACAAGAGTGCTTATTGCCACAAACGACGATAAACTTTCCTCATCAATAACAGCAGTTTTGCCAGCTCCTGTATTTGAAACGTCCGTATGCGCCGATTTTAACGAAGCTAGAAGAAAAATTTCTGAATCATACTTTGAAATTATAATCATAGATTCTGGAGATGGAAGCCAAGCAGAACTTGCCGTAGACATAAGCGAAACGACATCAACAGTTTTGCTTTTATCTCCGACTCATCTGTTTGACCAAATTTCTTACAAGGTTGAACCTTTTGGGATTCTTACAATAACCAAACCGTTTGATACCTTTTATTTTTACAACATGATAAAAATAGCTCTTGCTGTGCAGGCAAAAATTAAACGCATTTCCTCGCAAACGGTAAAGCTAAAAGAAAAAATGGAAGAAATACGGCTTATAAACAGGGCGAAAATGCTTTTAATGCAAAACAGCCGCATGACAGAGCAAGAGGCGCACCGCTACATAGAAAAAGATTCCATGGACAGATGCATAAAGCGAACAGAAGTCGCAAAAGAAATAATTGCGAAATTCGATTATTAATCAGAATACTGAATTAATAAAAATACTGAGTTTTATAGTTTTAAAAAACGCTTTCAACGCCTTTATTTCTTTTCTTAAAAACTCGGCATTTTTATCAATCTATGCAACTGGATATTCTCCGCAAAAGCATCCTCTGCAAAAACCATCAGAATCTTTTTTGCAAGAAACAAGTGACTTTATCATTCCTTCAAGCGAAATAAAAGAAAGCGTATCCGCACCAATTTCTTTGCGAATTTGCTCTACATCGTGGGCTGAAGAAATAAGCTCTGTTTTTGTAGGAGTATCAATTCCAAGGTAACAAGGAAATTTTACTGGAGGCGAAGAAACTCTAAAGTGAACTTCCTTTGCCCCTGCCCGCCTTAAAATCTGAACTAAACGGCGGCTTGTAGTTCCTCGAACAATTGAATCGTCAATGACCACAACCCTTTTTCCTTGAATTTCGCTGCGAACCGCATTTAGTTTTACGAAAACCATATTTTCACGCTCTTTTTGCGTAGGAGCTATAAAAGTTCGTCCAATATACTTGTTTTTTACGATTCCCATGGCATAAGGAATTCCAGAATAATGCGAATAGCCTAAAGCCGCGCCAATTCCGCTGTCTGGAACACCTACAACAACGTCTGCTTCAACAGGATTTTCTTCTGCAAGCATCTCTCCCATCTTTAATCTTGCCTGCTGAACAGGTATTCCGTCAATAACGGAATCTGGACGAGCAAAATAAACGTATTCAAAAATGCAAGTCTGCTTTCCAGTTCTTTCGTTAAGCCTAATAGATTTTAATCCGTCTTCGGAAATCATTAGAATTTCGCCAGGAGCAATATCTCTTACAAAAGTTCCATTCATTGCGTCAATCGCGCAAGATTCGCTTGCAAGAACCCAGCCATCTTCGATTTTTCCTAAGCAGAGAGGTCTAATTCCATAAGGATCTCTTACGCCTATAAGACAATTTTCTGTCATAGCGCAAAGGGCAAAAGAACCTTTTATAAGACTCATTGCATTTTCTACAGACTGCTCAAGCCCTTTTTTATAATTTTTTGCAATAAGTTTTAAAATAATTTCTGTATCGCTTGTGGAAACAAAAGTGGAACCAGTTTCTTCCAGCATTTCCTGAAGCGGCTGATAGTTTACAAGCTGTCCGTTATGGGCGATTGCAATTGACCCCAGCTTAAACTTATTCATCATTGGCTGCGCATTTTCTACAGTTCTTCCGCCTGCGGTTGCATAGCGAACGTGACCTACCGCTATATGACCTTTTAAGTCCGCCATGTTTTCCTTTGTAAAAATTTCAGAAACAAGACCTATCTGCTTATAAAGCTGAATTGCGCTTCCGTCGCTTACGGCTATACCTGCGCTTTCCTGTCCTCTGTGCTGAAGTGAATAAAGTCCATAGTACGAAAGGACCGCCGCATTTTCCGAATTCTTTTTATTCTGAAAGACACCAACCACTCCACATTCGTCGCGAAGCTTGTCTGTTTCAAAAGAAGTTTCATCTAAACAATTTTGATTCATTATTTTCCGCCTACATATTGCTGTAGCCCATCAAATATTCATCAATTTGACGAGCACATTCTCTGCCTTCTGCAATTGCCCAAACTACTAACGACTGTCCGCGGTGCATATCTCCGGCAGTAAAAATTTTTTCCTTGGAAGTCTTATAGTTTTCAGGAGAATCTGTAACAACAGTGTTTCTAGGCGAAAGGCTAGCTCCAAATGCTTGCGCAGTATAATCTTCGCAGCCTAAAAAGCCTGCGGCAATCAATATTAAATCTGCTGGAAGAACTTTTTCAGTGCCTGGACGTTCGCACAAAGCTCGCTTTCCGTCAACCATTTTAAATTCAACCTGCACGGTTTTTACACCAGTAACTTTTCCGTTTTCAGAAAGGACTTCTTTTATAGTAGTTTCATAGATTCTTGGATCGTGACCAAATTTTGCGATTGATTCCTCTGCCCCATAGTCAGTCTTTAAAACCTTAGGCCACTGCGGCCAAGGATTGTCCTTCGCCCTTTCAGAAGGCGGACAAGGCATCATTTCAATCTGAGTAACAGACTTGCAACCAAGCCTTATGCTAGTTCCGGTACAGTCGTTTCCTGTGTCTCCGCCACCAAGCACAATTACATTTTTGCCTTCCACATCAAAGAATTTTTTATCTGTAAGATTTGATCTTATAAAACTCTTTGTTACAGACTTTAAAAAATCTACTGCAGGAATAATTCCACCTTCTTCGCCGCAAATGACCTTGTCTATTCCTTCCGCAGAAAGCGGACGAGCCTTTTTTGCGCCGCAACAAAGAGCCACTGCATCGTATTCTTTTAAAATTCTGTCCGCCTCAAAGTTTTTTCCGACATCGGCATTAAAAATAAATTCAACGCCTTCTGCCTGCATAAGATTTATTCGTCTTTCTACAATCCGCTTGTCAAGCTTCATGTTTGGAATACCGTACATTAAAAGACCGCCGGCCCTGTCTTCCCGCTCAAAAACTGTAACAGAATGACCTCGCCTATTAAGCATGTCAGCAACAGCAAGACCTGCAGGACCAGAACCAATTACTGCAATCTTTTTGCCAGAGCGAACTGCAGGTATCTGGGGCTTCATATATCCTGTTGAAAAAGCTTTTTCGATTATAAAAAGTTCATTATCATGAATAGAAACAGAATTATGAACATCGCCATCGCTTCCACAGTTGCACGCTTTTTCGCATAAAGCCGGACAAACCCGTCCTGTAAATTCTGGAAAACTAGAAGTCTTTAGCAAACGCCATGCAGCCATATCGAACTGTCCTTTGTAAAGAGCGTCGTTCCATTCTGGAATATAATTGTGCAGAGGACACCCTGTAACCATGCCTGCAAGCTTTATGGCAGATTGGCACATAGGAACGCCGCAGTTCATACATCTTGCAGCTTGTTTCTGCCGTTCATCAAAATCAAGATACGTATGAAATTCATTGAAATTTTTTATTCGCTCAAGAGGAGCAATGTTTCCATTATCCTTGCGAAAGTAATCCATAAAACCAGTATCTTTTCCCATAGATGCCTCCAATAAAAAAAGGCGTCTTAGAAATTCCGCCCATTAAATCTGAGTTAAATTTCTAAGACGCCTTTGCCTTATATGCATAAATATATCATTATCTAGAAAAGAGTTCAACACAGAATTGAAAATCTTTTGAAAAATCTTTTACTATATCTGGATGAGTTTTCGCATAATCAAAAATTTTTTGAGCTAAACCAGCTTTTACAAATTCTTTTAAATCTGAAAGAGGAATTTTATTAACAGAAGGACACGTATTCATCAAGACTATAGAATTTTCATTACCGCTAGATTTTTTTACTATCCTTAAAGGCCAAATCTTACAGTCAAATGGTTTTTCCTGCTCGCAAAGAGAACAACCTTCTTTTGAATCCAAAAACGGACAAGGAACTTCTTCTTCAGGATTTTGAGTTTTGTACAAATCCAAGAGATTTATTGTAAACGAGCTTTTTCCGGCTGGACTAAACTTTGCATTCTTGTATTTTTTTTCAAGCAATTCTTTTGTTTTTTTGTCGAAAACAGGAGTTTCCCACAAACTCTGTCTTCTAAAAGAACAGCAAAAACGACAAGCTGCGCAATCTGATTTTTTTAGTATCTTTGAAAGCATAAGCTACTCCAAAGTTCCATAGAACTTATCTAAAACAATATCCGGCTTGTAGGAAAGTTTTGCCTTTCGCAGACCTTCAATTCCCATGTCTTCTTCCCGGTTTATATATAGATAATTTGAAAATTCTTTTGCAAAAAGATTATTAATCACAGCATAGGCCCCATTTTGCGCATATTCTCCAAAAGCCTTTTCAAAGTGAACATCAGCAACTGAATCTGAAATTTTACTTGCAAGAGTCATTGCCACAGGTTTTTCGTCAACATAAAGGATTCCTCCAAAAATTCCAAGAATTTTGGAATTTTTTACAGCAGATTCTATACATTGCTTTTCAAAAAGTATAGCTTTTTCGAGTTTTTCTATGCCGCCGCTTTGAGCAATGCGCTCTTCTAACCAGTTTTCTTCAACTTTTAAGACATCGAAGTCAAGATTGCTATGCGAAAAGGCTTTAAATGTCCAGCGGTTTTCATAAAGATGCATAAAATGAGAAACATGATTTTTCTTTTTGTGGAATTTTTGTCCCGGCAAATCCATTAAATTTTTTGATAGATAGATATAATCGCTATCATTCCTGTTTGAATTCCATTCTATTTTTTTGCGCATATTTTTTTCAAAAAAAGAATCAATCAATTTCTTCTGTTCGCGTGTGCAAAGGCAAAACGACACCTTTTCTTTCTGTTTTTCAGCGATTTTTATAATATAAGAAAAGGCATCTTCCAATGAGGCTGAAGTATTTAACAAAATAGGAAACGCAAAACCATTGCGGCTTTCTGTGCCATTATAGCGACGCAACAAAAAGTCCTGATCCGCAAAAAAATCTATATCATACTTATTCTGCAAAAGAAAAAAATTTGCAAATGCGCTGTCACTACCCAAAAGCCCTTCAGTGCAAGCGTTATTTTTCAGTAATTCAAATTCAGAAAGGTTCATGGAAATAAAATAATAACAAAACTAAAAGTTTTCAATAATATTTTTATATAGCCCGACTTTCAACCTAGTAGCTAAACTTACGAACAGCACGAACAAAATATACATTATCCTTACAACTGACGCTTTTGCTTCCTGCGCAAAAGCTTTGCACCCAGGAATAAGATTCATTCAATTCCAATGATGACCAGAAACAACCTTCTCTGGATATTTTTTCTATTTTTTTCAGATTTCGATATATATAATTTAATTCATCTTTGCTTGGAAGATACCAGTCATCAAAACCGCCGGCTCTGTAATTCTTGCACAAATTTTTAGCATCTTCCCAGTTTTTTTTGCCTATAACTTTGCTACATTCCCAAACATTCTGATTTTTTATATAAAAAATTATTCCTCCGCCAGGTCCTATATCGCCAACATTAAAATTTGAAGCAACGCTGTTATTTTTTTCAAAACTGCCTGTTTTTTGCGCCTCTTGCGGAAAAATAGAAAAATTTAATAGAAAAATGACTAAAGCTGATAAAATCCTTTTCATAAAAACTCCAATAAAAATAAATTCTAAATGTATTTTTCATAATAAAGCAATTTAATTACTCTTTCAAGTAATTTTTATACTTTATAAAGAATCGTTTTATACTCTAAAGAATAATATCATTTCTCTATGACAAATGAAGAAATTCATAAATATGTTATTGAAAAGATAAAGCTAGCAAGACTTTCAAAAGGGCTTTCGCAACTTGAAGTGTGCTTAAGAGGAAATTTTTCGCAAAGTTTTTATACTCACATAGAATCTGGAAAAAACCAGCCTTCACTTATGACAATAATTAGAATTGCTGAAGTTTTGGAAACAAATCCCCGCAATTTTTTTCCAGAAAGCAAATCTAAATCCAAAGAAGAAATAAAAAAAGAGATACTTTCGCTTCTTGAAACTTTATAAATCAATTTTTGCAGTTAATTTTTCCAACCCCGATTTTATAAAGACTGGAAAAACCAACTGCGCAAGCGCATTGATTATCTAGATAGCTCAAGTTGCTCTATCAAATATGGAATAGCTTTTTCGAATTTTACACCATACCAGTGGTCTTTGTCGTCTATAGTTGCTTTTATTGATTTTACAACATAGTTCGCAGCGATTTTCGCAGATTCAAGCAAGTTTTTTCCGTTGCAAATAGAACCTGTAAATGCCGAAGCAAAAACGTCGCCAGTTCCATGCATTTGAACAGGAAGCTTTTCTGTAAAATAGTATTCAACGGAATTTCCATCATAGACTGCAACTCCAAGCTTATCTTTTTCAAAGCTTACACCAGTAAGAACTACATTTTTTGCGCCGAGTTCTTTTAGTCCTTTGCAAATTTTTTCAACATATTCCTTTTTATAGTTATCGCTGCGGTATTCAATTCCCAGAAGAAAAGCCGCTTCTGTGATATTTGGAAGAACAACATCTGCCTCTTTGCAAAGTTCTGCCATTTTCTTTGGAAAATCAGGGGCAAACCCTGCATACATTTTTCCATTATCTGCCATAACAGGATCAACAACAACAAGAGCATCTTTTCTAGCCGTCTCTTTTATGATTTTTTTTATAATAGGAATTTGAGATTCAGAAACATAGCCAGTATAAAACGCGCTAAAAGTGATATTTTCTTTTTTCCATTGATTTAAAATATTTTCCATATCAGAAGTCAAATCGTTAAAAGTCCATGCCTTAAATGCAGTATGATTTGAAAGAACTGAACTAGGAAGGACAGCTGTTTCTATTCCGCATGCAGAAATAACTGGAAGCGCAACTGTCAAAGAGCACTGCCCCACACAAGAAATGTCTTGAATTGTAAGAAGCCGTTTATCCATAAAAAACCTCCTAATAAAAGTTATCTTAAAATACACAAAATCTGATATTATTCATATATTCATTTTTAATCTATTTTTATATATCCAGAAAAACTCAACATTCGGTTTGTTGAACTCACCTTGTTGATATGATAAAATTGTCATTGCAAAAAAAAACAACATTCGCCCCTGACCACTAGCGTCTGCTTTATCTTGCTTACTGGAGAATTTTATGACTAAATCTAGATTCAGAATAACAAAAAACTTTCTTATCTTTTGGACTCTTTTTATAGGAATAGGAGCAGTTGCGGGGGCACTTGCGATGTTGATTGATCCCTCTGGAAAATTCATGGGAATGGATGCGATGCTCCCCTACTTTCAAGTTTTGCCTTTTGCAGAAATTGTTTTTCAAAACTTTATTTTTTCTGGAATTGCGCTTTTGATTGTAAACGGAATTTCAAACTTAACTGCGGCAATTCTTCTGCTAAAAAAAAGAAAAGCAGGAATCATTCTAGGCGGAATTTTCGGCATTACGCTTATGCTCTGGATTTGTATTCAGTTTTATATATTTCCGCCGAACTTTATGTCTACTATATATTTTATCTTTGGATTTTGTCAGGCTATAACAGCATATATGGCATGGGTCTTTCAGAAACAAGAAACTTTTTTTGTAAACGCCTGTGAATACAAAAATATTGGAACTAATCCAAAAAGAATTGTAGTATATTTTTCTAGAATGGGATATGTAAAAAAACAAGCCTACGAAGAAGCAAACCGCACAGGCGCTCAAATTTTTGAAATTAAATCAACAGAAAGAACTGAAGGAACGCTAGGATTTTGGTGGTGCGGCAGATTCGCAATGCATCGCTGGCCAATGCCAATTGAGCCAATTCCAATAGATTTTTCAACTTTTGAACACGTAACCATTTGTTCTCCAATTTGGGTTTTCGCGCTTGCCTCTCCTGTAAGAGAATTTTGCAAGAAATTTTCAGGAAAAATCCAGCAAGCGGACTACATTCTTGTTCATCATACTCGTGCAAAATACGAAAATGCAGCTCAAGAGATGGACTTGCTACTAGGAATTAAACACACAAATTTTAAAACAATCCAGTGCAAGATGGGAAAAATGAAAAATCTCCATTGACTAAACTAACTTAATTAGTTTACTATAAGCAGAATACTTTTGGAGATTTTATGAAACTACCAGTCACAACCGACCGCCTGATTATCCGCAAATACGAAGAAAAAGACTTGAACGATTTATACGAATATCTTTCTGATGAAGAAGTCGTTCGTTTTGAGCCGTACAGCACGCTTAGCCTTGAGGAAACAAAGAAAAATCTTGAATGGCGGATTTCTTCCGATGAAATTTTTGCAATCGAGTTGAAATCTACTGGCAAAATGATAGGAAACATTTTTCTTGGAAAACGCGAATGTGAATCGCTAGAACTCGGCTACGTTCTGAACAAAAAATTCTGGGGAAACGGCTACGCTTTTGAAGCCTGCTTCTCTATGTGCAAGAACGCATTTTCAAACGGCACTCACAGAATCGAAGCGAACTGCGATCCACTGAACATCGCCTCCTGGAATCTTCTGGAACGGCTCGGCTTTGTCCGCGAAGGACATCTGCGCAAGGATATTTACTTCCGCAAGGACAAAAACGGAAATCCAATCTGGAAAGACACCTATATTTATTCAAAGCTGAATAACGAAGAAAAACTATAATTCCCACTTAAAAAACACATAAAATTCACATATATTCAAGTGTAAACTGCTGTTTTTGGAGGATATTATGGCAAACTTAACAATCACTTTGGATGATTAGGACAAAAAAGACATCTCTTCATTCTGCGAGCAGGTCGGAATGACGGTTTCCGGGCTTTACAACGTTTTCACAAAGCAGGTTCTCCGCGAAGGACGCATTCCGTTCGACATCGCCGTTGACCGCCCGAACCGCAAGACAATCAAGGAGATGAAAGAAGGCGACAGAATTGCGAACGACCCGAATGTGCAAGGATATTCATTCAATGAATTTGTCGAGGAGATGAAAAAATGGTAGAGCCAAAATATCAAATCAAATGGACTTCGCAATACAAAAAAGACATAAAACTTGAAAAAAAAACGACATTACAAAATTGAAGAATTACAAAAAGTTGTCTTTTCGCTTGCAAACGGTCTTCCGCTCGATGAAAAATACTGCGACCACGCGCTTGAAGGAAACTGGAAGAACCACCGTGAATGTCACATAAAGCCGGACTGGCTTCTAGTTTATCAGGCTCAATTTCGAGTTTTAAATTTTAGTGTCATTATCGGGCTTGACCCGATAATCCATTGGAAAGATTGCTAATCGAGTTAGCTATGCAAACATCGCGGTGTCAAGCACGGCAATGACAGCCTTGTTGGCATAGGAATAACTGTTTAGCAGCTATTTTTATTAAAACTCGAAATTCGACCTATCAGATAAAAGATGATGTGCTGATTCTTGAGCTTTCGCGCACAGGAACTCACGCTGATTTATTCAAAAAATAGAAGTTTTTTCCAGCCTGTTCATTTTTTTTCCGAAAACCTGCTGAAAATTTCACACTTCCCGGTAATACGGGCAGATGTCCTCAAAATGTCCGTCTTTCATTCTGAACCCGCCTTTTATTGTTCCAAGCTGGATAAAACCAAGCCTTTCGTACAGATGCCGCGCATGGATGTTTGTTGCAACAACGGCGTTGAACTGCATAATCCTGAATCCTGCAATCCGGGCTTGAGCAAGGCAGTCTTTTACAAGAAGTTCTCCGATGTGAAGTCCGCGGCAGGCGGAACTTACGGCGTAGCTTGCGTTTGCGATGTGCGAACAGCGGCCGACATTGTTCGGGTGCAGGATGTAAAGACCGACGGTTTTTCCGCTTTCAGTTTCTTCGGCGACCGCGCAGTAAGTCTGGGACGCAAAGAATTGCGCGCCTGTCTTTTCAGTCAAAGTTTCTTCCTGCGGAAAAGCAATGCCTTCCTCTACAACCTCGTTCCAGATTCCGCACATTGCGGGAATGTCTTTTTCCGTATATTTTCTGATGATAATTTTATTCATTTTTTTCCTTAGCAAGAAATTATAGCGAGCAAAAAAACTAGTGGCAAGATTTTTTTAGGCAGAAATATTCAATTTCTCTTGACAAGTAACTATTACATATTTATAAGTAAACGAACGGTTACTTAATTAATCCAAATGCCGAGTCTTGATAAGAACAGTAATTTAAGTGTCATTGCCGTGCTTTGATACGGCAATCTTTCCAACGGATTATCGAGTCAAGCCCGATAATGACGCTAAAATTTAAAACTCGAAATTGAACCTAGGAGGAAAAAAATGGAAGCAATCATCTACACAACAAACACAGGAAGCGCAGAACAATACGCAAAAATGCTCGCGGAAGAAACAGAACTTCCTGTTTTTTCAATGAAAAAGGCAAAGTCAAAAGTCGAGGAAGGAAGCGAAGTTATTTATCTTGGCTGGATAATGGCGGCTCAAGTCAAAGGCTACAAGAATGTTGCAAAAAAATACAAAATCCGCGCCGTTTGCGCAGTCGGAATGGAAAGAACTGGAACACGCACGGAAGAAATCCGCGAAAAAACTTGCGTTCCTGCCGAGGTTCCGCTTTTTACATTGCAGGGAAATTTCAATGTGAAAAAACTGCACGGGCTCTACCGCCTTATGATGAACATGATGGTCAAAATGGTTATAAACCAGCTCGAAGCAAAGGCAGAGCGCACTCAACAAGAAAATGAAATGCTTGAAATAATGCTTCACGGCAGTGAAAATGTACGGAAAGAAAATCTTGCAGAAGTTATCAGCTGGTACAAAAACGTTCAGTAAAAATGAAAAGCAGGAAATTTATTCTCCAAAAATCTCCGAATAATAATGCTTTTTTCCGTCCAGGCTTGCGTAACGGATTTGCTCCTCTCCTTGATAGCAGAGAATAAAATTCGGCGAGCCGGTAACTGTGTATTCCATGTCAAAAGGCAAGTCTGAAAACCTGTATTCGGTGTAAGGTCTTCCGGCGGAATCAGCGAGCGGTTCTGCCGGGTTCACGCTCTTGTCAATTTCTCCGCCCAAAGCCCAGTTGCTGGGGCAGTGCGGAATTTCATATTCAAAAATTCCTTTGTCGGTTTTTACGGTTAAAATTTTGTCGGAATTTGTGTCGTTAGTAACAAGAAAGCGCGCGTCGCCGTTTTCGTCTTTCCACACGGAAGTCACAAAAAGATAGTTATGATGGTCAACGTTTTCAATTCTTGCGTCCGAAAGCAGCTGCGGATAAAAAATCTTTCCAAAATTGTTTGAGACAAGCACATTCTGCATTACAAGATTTTTGTGCGACCAGGAAACTCCGTTTTTTGACCGCTCATTGTTTTTTCCGTAATCCAGGTAAAGCGGAAACCATTTGCCGCCGCCGTTCACATACAGATTCCTGAACGAAACATTGTCAACATCGCTGAATTCAAGCTGAAACATGACGCAAGCGTTCACATAAGCCTTGTTTTCCGTGCCGAAATTAATCGAAGGAATCTCAAAGCGCACATTGTCAAAATGAATCTCGCCCGTCTCGACTTTGGAAATCCATTTGCCAGCAACTTCATTTTTCCGGGAACGCTGGTCACCATAAATCTGAATTCCGTCCAGGTGAAGTTCGCCGGAAAGCGCTTCGTGCGCCAAATCGTAAACGTAAAGATTTTTCGCGTAGAATTCACGCAGCGGATTCATCGCGTCCGAAGTAAATCCGCCAATCTTGCAGTTGTTCAACGTAATGTAGGAGCTGCTCACGTTTCCTGTGAACGAGCAGTTGTTGAAAACAAAATAAACTTTTCCCGCAGAATCCGGGCCTACCGCATCATTTCTGAAAGCCTTGAACTTGCAGTTTTCAAAAACAACCGTTTTTCTTCCATTATATCTGTCCATTCCGAGCGTAACAAAATCGTGGCTGGAAAAATCAAAGTTGCGGACAACAGTGCGGTCAGGAAGCTCTTTGATTTTATATGAGGAGAAATTGAACTTGTCCGTGTCCGTGCGGAAAGTGACCGTAATGCCGGGCGCAATCTCCGTGTCGCCGCTGGCAACTGTAAATTCCGCCGATTCATCCACGCCGCAGTTGTGGCTGTCAGGGATACTTCTGTAATCCCACGAGTTTGGGCGGATTAGGTTCGGGTCGTTGTCCTCGCTGAAAATATGGCAAGAAATGAGCAAAACTGAAAAAATAAACAAAGCGGAAAAAGTAGTGAAATCTTTCTTCATATTGCAATTCTATTTTTTTACAACCTTCACGCTGCGGATTGTGTTCTTGTCGGTCTTCAGGACTTCTATTTCAATCTTGTTCTGCCAGCCGAGCTTTCTTCCTTCTTCCGGGAAGTCGCCGAGCTTTTCGGTTATCCAGCCGCTCACAGTGTTTGAGCCGGTCGTTTCGTCCTCGTCAAGGTCAAAGTATTTCATCATCTTGCTCACGGAAGTTTCGCCGCTCACGATAAAGGCGTTTTCTCCGCAAGGCTTTATGCACTCGCCGCTGTTTTCGCTGTCGTGCTCGTCGTAGATTTCGCCCACAAGCTCTTCAAGGATGTCTTCCATTGTAACAAGTCCCGAAGTTCCGCCGTACTCGTCAATAACGACCGCCATGTGGCTGCGCTCTTTTTGCATTTTGTGCAGCAACAGGGAGATTTTCGTTGTTTCCACGGCGAAAAACGGTTTTTGCATAATTGACTTTAGGAACGCGCCGCTGTCTTTTGCGCTGCTTTCCTCATCAGCCTGAAACGCCTTGAAAAAATCTTTCTCGTGGATTATTCCCGTGATTGTATCGATGCTGTCCTTGTAAACCGGAAGCCTTGAAAATCCGCTTTCCTCGAATTTCTGCCTGATTTCTTCAATCGAACTGCTTTCCTCAACTGCGCAGATGTTCACGCGCGGAACAAGAATGTCCTTCGCGTCAAGGTCGTCGAATTCAATCACCGAGCGGATAAGGTTCGTCTCTTCCTTTTTAATCGTGCCGTCCTCCTCGGCTTCCTCGACCATCGTTATGATTTCCTCTTCGGTAATCACGTCCTCAGCCTTGAATCGGAAAATCTTTACAATCAGCTTCTTCCAAAGCGAAAAAACAATGTTCAGCGGATAAAACAAAAAAATCAGCGCGGAAATAAAAGGATAAACCGCCATCGCAAACTTTTCGGCGCAGAATTTGCCGATGTACTTCGGCGTAATCTCGCCGAAAATCAGGACAACAACCGTAATCGCCGCAGTTGAAACAACGGACGGATTCAGGCGGCTTCCAAAAAGAATCTTCGCAAATAAAAGCGCGCTTATTGTGGAAGCCGAAAGGTTCACGATGTTGTTTCCAATCAGGATTGTGCTTAAAAGCTTGTCGTAGGAATTTTCGCAGAGATTAAGAACTTTCGCGGCCCGCCTGTTGCCGCCGGATGCAAGCGACTTGAGCCGGATTCTGCTGGTGCAGGTGTATGCGGTTTCCGTTGCAGAAAAAAAAGCGGAAAAGGCAATCAGAACAAAAAGAGAAACAAGCAAGGGTATCGACCCGTCGGGCATAAAATCCCCCAAAAATCAAGATGCGAGAACGTGCGTCCTCTAACTTTAAACTTATAATATTTTTGCCGCTTGGTCAAATCTCTTTTTTATTCATTTCTTTATTTTTCAATAAGATTTTTACTAACCGATATTGCGGCTGGTGGTTCACAAATTTTCTGCACTATTAGACATTTAAAGTTCGCTCCGACATTCCTTGTCGCATTGACTAATTATAATTGTTTTGAAAGAATGAAGAGTATTGCTAGCGGAGGTTTTATGGCTGATTTCACATTTCCGTCAGATCCTATGGAGATTTGCACGTGTCTGTATAATACAGAAAGCTATTTTTGCAGATGCGTCGGATATTGCACATTCCACAAAGCGTATATGACGGCAAAGCAACTGAAAACAAAGAACTGCCTTGGAAAACAGTGCAACGCATTAATCAGGCAGACAAGCCATTCTTTTTGGTTAGAAAGAGAACTGCAAAAGCTAGATAAAAAACTTAGAAAACAAGAAGCTGCAGCCAAGCTTAACGACATTAGCAAACATTCTGCCTTGACGCAGAAAAAAACAGAACCTGTAATAAGGAAAAAACGCTATATCTGCATCGATTTGGAGATGAATGAGCTTACCTCAAAGGAACGCAAATCCGCAAAAGGAATGTCTGGAGAAGTGATTCAAATCGGGGCGGTCATGCTAGACGAAAATTTTTCCTGCATAAGCCAGTTCAACTCTTTAGTAAAGCCAGTTTTTAGCCATATTTCGGACGAAATCACAAGGCTCACAAAAATCTCGGATGAAACGGTCGCCCACGCCGACACATTTTCAACAGCTTTCTATAAATTATATTGCTGGGCAGGAAAAGACGACATAACGACTTTCTGTTGGAGCAATAGCGATTACAAGCAGCTTTGGAATGAAATTTCTGTGAAGGCGAAAAATCATGATGAATACAGAAGATTTCTAGACATATTTACCGATTTACAGCTTGCTTTTGGAAAAATGCTTGAAGCAGAAAAAACGCTTTCCTTGGATGCGGCTCTGAAACTGTGCCGCCTGAAATTCAAAGGACTAAGACACAACGCTTTGGCAGACGCATTCAACACAGCAAGAATTCTTTTTAAAATGCAGCAATTGGACAAATCTTCAATTAAAAATCTTCAAAAGCTGTCGACATATACAGAAAACTGCGTTTCCAAAAAGCTTGAGGCAAAGCACTCAAACGAAAAGGATTTTACAGCAAGCGTAGCGTCATTCATCTCTCCAGAACTGCTTGCAAAGTTCGGCTATTCGGAACAAAAAGATGAGAAGAAAACTGAAATCCTCAAAAAAGAAAAATCGGTTTTATCAAAATTCCTTTCAAAAAAAGTCACCTGCTGCAAATACGGAATTCCCCCCTGCAAATGGCTCAAATTCTCCGTAAAAATGATGTTTGCAAAAGATTTGAAAATGCAGAAGAGCTTTTTTACAGATGACCTCTAGGAGTAAACTTATTGTACATCTTCCAAAGCGACTCAAAGGCTAATTATAAAATTCCCGGTGGTCTTTTAATACTTTTTCTCCGTCGATTTTACCGATATTTTCTGGAGTAACACCCTTAAGTTCTTTTGGGCAAAATTTGTAGCCGTACTTGGCGGCTTGGTTCAGGTGGTATTTTGCTTTTGCATAGTCTTTTTCCGTTCCCCAGCCATAAAGATAACATTCGCCAAGTCCCCAATGGGCGAGTTTGCTTCCGCCGGCAATCGCTTTTTTATAATATTCAACCGCCTCTTCCAAAGTTCCGCTGACCCAGCCATGCACAATAAAACTTGCTTCGTCGCACATGGCTTTAACAGAACCTTTTTTTGCGGCTTTTGTATTCCATTCATGAGCAAGTTTTAAACTGTCATTCATAAAAGAATCATGCAACATATATTGTGCATATTTGTACATTGCGTCCGCATCCCCTTCCAGTGCAAGTTTTCTAATTTGAACAATACCTTTGTTGTTTTTTACCCATTTTTTCACATCGTCATAAAAAGGCGGATTGCTTTCACACTTTTTCCACTTTCTTTTAGGCTGACTTGCGGCTTTTTTTATCCAATAAGAACCTTCTTCAACATTGTCAGATTCTAAGAATTTTTTGGCATAATAAAATTGAGCATTCGGACAGCCGTTTTTTGCCGCCAAAGCAAGTTCTTTTGTTCCGTCAGTTTTCCATCCGCAATATTCTTTGTAATAATGAATTTGATAAACCCAATAATACCCGATTGCGTAATTTTGAGCGGCGGCTTTTTTGTACAAATCTAAGGCTTTATTAAAAGCGGCTATTTGTTTCTTTTCGCTTAGTCGATTATTCCAATCAGCAAGTTCAACGTTTCTTTGAATAAATCTTCCCATAAGAACATACGCTCGCGGATTTTCTTGCTCAATTCCTTTTTTTAGCCATTTTTCGGGGATTTTTCTTTTTTCGAAAAAATAGTTTTCTAAAATATTATCTGCAATATCAAGCTGCGCAGAAACAATTCCCATTTTTGCAAAAGGATAAAGCAGCGCAGTTTTTACAAAAGGAAAAAGTGTATCGGTAAAAAAACAAACAATATTGCTCCCGATTCTTTGAAAAAACTCTTTTAAAACATAAATCATAAACACCTCTTAAAAATTAGTTAACAACTGCCAAATCATACAATCTTTAGTCTTTCATTTGATGATAGAGTAAAAAATTATCGCACAAATATCAAGTTTTTAGGAAAGTAATAAAAGCGTAAGCGAATTTTCAAAAACTCGACATTTGCCCTAATATTTTTTTCACTAATCAGCTTGATTGATATCTGCTAATTGCTCGCTTAACTGTTTTCGTAAGAGCAAAAAATCGTGAAAGTAAGTTTTTATGGATTCAGCTATTTGCTCTTGCTTTGACAAAGTGCTTGTCTTTTTAGCAAATTTATATTGGTCTTTAATAAGTTTAATCCAATCATTATCATTCATTTCTTTAAGCAACTTGCTTTTGGAATCGTTGTCATCTGAACTATCTATATAATTTTGCAAACGATTAGAGTTTTCCCTGATTTTTGATAAATCGTTTTGTATGGCGTCATCAATATCAATTTTAAAGTCGCCTTCTCTAAATATATGTGGATTTTCTACAGCTAAATTATGAAATCCTACCTGCATAAAAGTTAGCATTAATTGCTCCCACGGAATAGTGTATAAAAACCAGACTTTTAAATATTCTTTCATATTGTTCACCTTCTGCTTGGGTTTTGAGAAAAAGTTAGAAAATCATATTCAGTGGATAAATTAAACTCCATTACCTTACTTAAAAAGTGGAGTTAAAATTTCAATTGCTTTTTTATTTTTAATTTGGGTTGCATAATCTAAGGCAGTTTTTCCGTTATTGTCTTTTTCATAAATATTGCCATATAACTTATTTTGAACCAAATATTCAAGGATTTCAGGATGTTCGTCATTAAAAACTGCACAGGACAAAAGACTTAAACCATTTTTCGCTTTTAGAAAAATGTTCGCACCAGCTTCTATTAAAAGTTTTACAGCTTCAAGGCTTGTTCCCATTACGGTATAAAGCTGTAAATTCGTATATCCTCGAAATTCGTATTCGTCGATGTCGTCAAAAAGGTGATTTTCCAAAATTCGTTTTACAAGCGGAACATAACATTTGTCACATGCAATCATAAGCGGAGAAATATAATAATGATTTCCTCTTCTGTCAGAACACGGAAATTTATTTCTTGGTTTAAAACCATTCTCAAGAAGATAATCAAGAACTTTCATATCAGGTTTTTGACACCAAAGCGTATCAATAGCTGTATGTTCATCCTTGTCTTTATAATTCGGATCTATTCCTTTTTCAACAAGAACTTTTAAGTAATTCAAGCCTTTATCTTTTTCAATGCAGTAAATGAAAAAGTCATTTATCTTTTTGCTATCGGAAAAATCTTTTATCAAACTTTTAAATTCATCAAACATATTGTATTGAATCGTGAATTCAATTTTTACGTCATCTGGAATTAAAACATTCCGCACAGCAGTGAATTTTTCTTCTATTTCGCCTTTTTTTGGACTTGAAAAAATACAATATTCAACCACATCTTTTTTAGTGAAATATGCGTTTTTTTCATTTTTTTGAAGAAAATCCTTTTTTACAAGTTTTTTTATAGAATCAGCCACATTTCTTTCAGAAATGAAAGATTTTCCAACATTCGAACTGTTAAAAATCTTTGTGTTTAGAGTTTTGCAAATTTCTTCAGCATTTATTTCTCCCCAAAAATTGTGGATTCCCAAAAAACTAAAGAAAACCAACTGTGAAACCGGATCTAAAACTTCAAAATCGATTTTTAGAATTCTTTTTTTTGCAGAAAGATTTTTTATGTCTTCCTGCTCGTAGCGTTCAATAAGTTCTGCAAGTTCAATTTCGTGCAATGGAGCAAGGGCGAGTGCAACGTAGCCAGGATAGATTATCCTGCCGTTAAAACACTGTTTGTAAAGCAGATTCAAAAGTTTATTTTGCAATTCAGCAGGGCTTTCAAAATAAACTGATTTGTTCTGAAAAGTTTCCAAAACGCTAAAAACGATGTAATTGAATTCGTTGCGGGTAACTTCCAGTTTTTCAGCATTTTTTTCTGACAAACGCAGACTTTGCACAAGGTTCTTGTCTTTGCTTTTATACCAGGTTGTAAGTATTATTTTTAATAAGCCTTGCTCAATCGGCTCTTTGTAGTTGCCATTTATAAAAGTCAATATTTCATCTACAAAATCGCCTTCAATGTTGTCGATTGTTAGGCAAACTTCTTTTTTGCTCGCAAGAAATTCATCCAGCTCACAAAACTGCTCCAAAAATTCATTTTTTATGATTTGAGTTTTGTCAAGGTTGATTACGTTTCCTGTTGATTCTGTGATTTTATTCCAAAAGCGTTTGTTGTCATTAATTGTAATCCAAACTATTTTTTTGCAAAAATTTGCAACAAGCAGATATTTGCAGAGATTTGTTGCGGCAATGGTTTTTCCGCTGTTTGATTTTCCTTGAATTGTAAAGCCTGCACATTCAGTGCCAAGAAGTTCCTTTTTCCATTCTATAAAAGACGGAGTTTCAACATATTCATTTTTATACTTGGAATCCAAAAATGAAGAAATGGTCTTGTTTTGAAGTGCGGTCGGTTCAAAAATTTCGGCAAAAACACATTCAATTTTTTCTTTTGAAGAAAGAGAGATAACAAAAAGATTTTTGTGCCAACCTTGCAAAACAGGCTTTTCCTCATCGCTTACATAAATGAACAAATGCTTTTCGTTCGGATTTGAAAAAGCGGTTTCCTTTACAACTTCAAATTTTTGAAGGATTTCTGAAACCGCTTCCAGCTTTATTTTTTTGTCGCATACAGAAAAATTTCCTGTAATTGTGATTGTGCTGTATTTTTTTGAAAATTCACGACTTTTCAAATAGGAATACAAAGAAACAAAAATGCCAAGATGGATGGATTGCGTGCTTGAATCAAAAGCCTTGAATTTTTCGTCGCCTTTTCTGATTTTTATACGAGCTTTTATGTCGTTTGAAAAAGCGGCTTTTAATTTTTTTAGCAAAGGATCAACGTTTTCGCAGTCGCTGTGATAGTAAAAACCGTTTACGCTTAAAT
The DNA here is from genome assembly GCA_934667505.1 of uncultured Treponema sp. GTDB lineage: Bacteria > Spirochaetota > Spirochaetia > Treponematales > Treponemataceae > Treponema_D. The sequence continues at coordinate 26,961 of CAKULY010000024.1, forward strand.
CTTCATCGAAAACGGTTTTTATTTCAAATAATTCATTTTTGTTTGAAACAATGGGAACATACAACTTTGTCATAAACTCACCTTATGAAGATAAATTTTATTTAGATAGTCCAAAAGCCGGGTTTTTAGAAAAATGAACAAAAGCGTAAGCAAATTTACAATTTGTGAAGATTTTGTGCGATAAGAACAATTTAGGTTGCATAGCAACCCAAATCATTTCAAACGAAGTTTGAGCACAACCATCTGTAGCAAATTGGAAATTTGCTGAAAGCGTTTTTTCACAATTTATAAAAAAACTCGACATTTTGGCTGGCGTTTATTCTTCGGGAATAATTTTTACGATTAGATTTTTTATTCCGCGGAAAATATCGCCAACTTGCACAGGCTGCGAATACAATCTGCAAGTTCCGTCGCCCTTTGAAACTATGGAAGTTTTGTAATTTTCATCTGCATTTGTAAATTCCAGTTCCAGAGCAAACTTTTTTGAAGCGACATTTTGGTTCAAGTCAATGTAGAACTGATATTCCTTGTCTTCAATTTCGCACATCTGGCCAAGTTTTCCAAAATCGGAAATTTCGTTTTCTTTGCCGAATTTTCTCATTCCGTCGCCAGCGGCCGCCATATATTCCTGATATTCGTAGACAGGAATTCTTTTTGCACAGTTCCAGCCAAATACAAATGCGTTAGGCTGATTTTTTGAAACGCTGTTTTTTTCAAGAATCACCAAATTCCAGCACATTGAAAAAAACTGAATATTTCTCATAAACGCTGTGATTACAAGAAGTTTTGTTTCTTTTGGAATTTCCGCTTCAAAATCCACCTGATTATCAGATTTTTCAAAACTGCTGCTGATTATTTCGCAGGCGGCTTCAACAATTTCTTTATCCTGCGGCGTTTTCAAATCAAAAACTGAAATAATATTGTCGATTTTTTCTGAATGTTTTTCGTAGCAATTTGCCAAATCCTCTGGGAAAAAGCCGTTTTCAATCGAAATATCTGTTATAAGTTCCCTAACATTTTTTTCCATATTAGATTTCCCCCAATTCATTCTTAAAATGACGAATAAAAGTGTCGCGAATTTGTTTTATCTGCTTTGCAAAGATTGCTCTCATTTCTTTGTTTGTGGAATCCAAGTCGTTTTTAGTTTTGTAGTAAGTCCACAAAGCGCTGTACGAATGAGTTCTGTCGCATTTTTCAAAAAGTTCTAGCAAAGCCTTATAAGAATTTGTATCTTTTTTGTTTTGCAATTGCTTTTTGGCCAATTTTGAAAAAGTTCTTACAAAAAAAGAATCGTCTTCAAATTCCTGGCAAAAAAGTTTCATAAGATATTCATAGGAGTCATCGGCTTCTTCGCCATACCGACTGTTTGCCATATCGTAAGGTTGTGCCTCATACGAATCTTCATCCGCACTGTAGTTTTCGCCGCCATAATCAATATTGTCGCTAAAAACCGGCTTTTTCGATTTTTTCTCTGCCTCATATTCCAAAGAATTGTCGATACTAAGTTTTTGCTTTACGGACTGCCACGAGTTTTTAGTGAACAGACTTTTTAAAGGCTCTAAAATTTTTGAATTTTTAGAAATGCTTTCAAGTTCAGAAAGCAGCTTTATTTTTTCAAAAACGCTTTGAACATTTTCTATGAATTTGAATTTCTCGTTAGTTTCTGAATCAAAATTTTCTTTTTCGTTTGAAGAAAGATTTAGTCGAAAAGAAATTACAGAATCAAAAATTTTATTAACAAACTGAAACTCTTCTTTTTCAAAAGGAAGCCCACTTTCGTATTTATCGAAATCAAGCCACTTTTTATGAAAATTTTGAACAATCTGCACGCAATTTTCGTACAAGTGGTCAAGCAAAGATTTCTTTTCGCCGCTAGATTTATAATCGTCTTCCAAGCACTGCGGAACATAACTTCCGTCGAACTTTTGAAGTTCATTGTTGATATAGAAAATCTGATTTTCGGTTATTTGAAAAGATTTTTGATGCTTAAACCGATATTCGTCCAAATCAGTGGATTCTGTATTAATCAAATTTTCTTCGTCCGCAAGATGAAAACTAAGGCGAATCAAATCATCGTTCGTGTTTTTTTCGGCATGATACTTGCTGTTCAACTTTTGGTAGATTGTATTTGCACCAAGTTTTATAAAATCTTTTAGCGAAGAAGCATTTTTGCCAGCCTTATAGCCAATAAGGATTTTTGAATATTCGCCTTGAGCATAAACTTTGTAGGCAGAATAAATGTTGTCAAGTTTTTCGGGCTTGGAGTTTTTTTCCTTTTTGCCAATTTGCTTTATTGAAGTAACAGAACTGAAATTATTCCATTTAAATAGAAGAGTTTTTGGCTCAGAAGTTTTTATAATCTTTTTAAGACCGTAAAAATTAACTTCGGCTTCGTAATATGACAAATCTTTGTCTTCAAAACCCCAAGAAGACTTTATTTTTTCCATAAAATCTTCAACAAGATTAAACTCTTTGCGTTTTTCCAAAGAATTTTTATTCAGCGATTCAAGAACATTGTCTGCACGCAGATTTAGTTCTTTTTTAAATTTAGAATCGTAAATCAAATCCAGACAAAGTTGCGGCAAACCGTACTTGAACAGTTCCGTGTTTTCTTCATATTTTTTTATGATTTCGTTTTGAAGTTTTTTATTCGTAAAAAAATCTTCGTTTTTTGGCAAAAAATTGGCTAAAAATTCATGAGTATTTTTATTTTGCGTGGATATTAAGGAATCAAAATCGAACGAATCCTGTTTTATATTTTCGTTTAACTCGTCAATAACTTCCTGAGAATCCGGCAAAAACGCTACAAAAAAGTGTCTTGCAAGCATTTTTACCAGATGAATATTTTTGAACCTTGTTTCTTCAATAGTCATAAAAACAATTATAGCACGTTTTTAAGAATTATGAATTAGGCTAAATCACTTTGTATGTTATTTCTCTTGTCTTTTTTCCGTCTTTTGAAAATTCGGTAACTCTAATTTCTTCTTTTTTTACTCCGTTTTTTTCTAAAATGTGGTAGGAAAGAGAATTGGAAATAATGTACAAAGCATCATATCCGTTTTGCTCGATGTATTTGTAAGTCTTAAAGTTTCCGTTTTCATCAAGCTCGTTAATCTGTTCGCAGCCAGTTCTGTCTACTCGGTGAAGAAGTTTTTTATTGTCATCCGTGTATTTTGCCCAGCCTTTTGAACCGTCTGAAAATTCTTCATAGAGCTTATGCTCCTCTTCTGAAAAAGTTCTTTTTCCTGTTATTGTCTTTCCGTTTTCTGAAATTTTGATTTCCGCGTTTTTTGATTTTTTCGCGTTTTCTGAAACTGGACACCATTCTTCTATAGTTTTTCCGTCTTCAAACCTTCTGGTGTATTTTATACTTTTGTTTTCATAGCGTTCTGAAAAAGTCAACTTTAGTACAGTCAGAAAATACCCTAAATTTCTAAGCAGCTACAGAAATAACTGCTGATTTTT
>CAKULY010000025.1 GCA_934667505.1 uncultured Treponema sp.
TGCATATATTGCAATCATTTAGAGATTGTTGTATCAAGTACGACAATGACATTTAGAACTTATTAGACATCCCCTTATAATTCCAGCAAAAACTAGAACTATCTCAACAAACTAAGCACATTCTGGCTTGACTGATTTGCCTGCGCCAACATTGCAGTTCCAGCCTGAGAAAGAACTTGGTCTTTTGTAAGTTCAACCATTTCGCTAGCCATATCTGTATCGCGGATTCTTGATTCAGAAGCCTGAAGATTTTCAGCGCCAATATCAAGGCCTTTTACAGTCAAATCAAGACGGTTCTGATAAGCACCAAGATCTGCACGCTGCTTGTTGATTCTCTTCAAAGCTTCATCCAAAGTTCCGATTGCTCGGTTTGCTTCATCTGGAGTTTCCAAAGTCATGATTGTTTCATCGCCAACATTGCGAAGACCAAGCGCCATTGCAGACATTGTTCCAATATAAACCTGAGTGCGCTGATCCATGTTTGCACCAATATGAAGCCACATTGAACCAGTTACAACGTTTTCTCCTGTAGGACGAGCAAAACGACCTGTAAGCATATTCATTCCGTTGAACTGAGCGGCAGAAGCAATTCTGTCAACTTCAGCGATTAAAGAAGAAACTTCTACCTGAATCTGCATGCGGTCTTCAGCAGAATAAATACCGTTTGAAGACTGAACTGCAAGTTCGCGGATTCTCTGTACAATGTCAGAAGTTTCCTGAAGGTATCCTTCAGTTGTCTGTATAAAAGAAATACCGTTCTGTGCGTTTCTTGAAGCCTGATTAAGCCCTCGAATCTGTGCGCGCATCTTTTCAGAAACAGCAAGTCCAGAAGCATCATCGCCAGCACGATTAATTTTCATTCCAGAAGAAAGTTTTTCCATACTCTTCTGTGAAGCCAAATCCTGAATCCCCTGGGAACGCTGAGCGAACATAGCACTCATATTGTGATTAATAACCATATTTTATCTCCTTGGTGCATACCAAAAAAAGTTAATTTCACGTGGTTTCCACCACCCTTTACTTGAATATCGGAATATCAAATTTTTACTTAAGAAAAAAATTACACTATTTACAAAAAAAATTGCAAAGTATATTATTTTTATATGAAAAAAATCTTTTTGCTGCTTTTTTTTATAGTTTCTACTATTAATTTATCTGCAAAAAGCATCAATTTTTTTACAGCCTCAAAACCAAATCTTCTAATAGAACAAAGTCTTTTTTTTAATATATTGGAATCAGAAGAAGACACTTTTCTGGGGTTCAACACAAAGTTTTCACTGGACATGAAAGAACTTGTTATTTCAACTGGACTGCAAACGAACTTTAAAGATACGGATTTTACTATACAAGCAACTTATTGGCCTACAATTTTAGAACGTTTCAACATTGGCCCGAAATTAGTTTATCACGCTCAATCAAGACCAAACATTTTTACAGAACGCGACTTTCTAACTTGCCTTGCCTTTAAGTTCAGGGCAAACGATTTTTTTACATTTTTTTCACAAATTGGCTATCACAAAAAGATTTCAGAAATCGACGCAATAAAATCGATGGCAAACGCATTGCAAAACGACACAATGAATATTGGCATGAAGTTTTTATTCTGCTTTGCTAAAAACAGTGAATTTTATCTTTCTTTTCTTTCAAATTCATTTTTTTCATATCCGGTTTTTTGCTCTCCGATTTTTGCCATCGGAACGCGGCTGCACTTTATGGAACAATTTTCGTTCGGGGCAGAACTTTCTTCTATATGGATAGACATGTTCACAGTAAGCGCAAGCCCAACCAACTTTACTTTAAATTCTTTTATCCAGGTTGAATTATGAAAAAAGATTTTTCAAACAAGACTTTTATGCCTTTTGCAAAAATTTTTTGTATTTTTTTGCTCGCTTTTATAACTTTTACTTTTTCAAACTGCACTTACGGTGTAGACAATATTTTTTATGAGCAGAACAATGTAAACAACAGAATTGAAAATCTTGCCATAATAAACAGTTCAGATTTTCCCAGCTGCGGAACTGAATATTCGGTCTTAATAATAACTGACACACATTTTGGAGCAAAAAAAGGAAATCCGCCTGTAGAAGAATTTTTAGACTGGATTTCTAAAAACAAGGAATCTAAAAATATAAAGTTTTGCCTTTGCTTAGGCGATGTTGCCGACCACGGTTACGAAAGTGAAATGAAATCTTTTGCAGATTTTACAAAAAAAATCGAAAATGCCGGAATTCCTGTTTTTAATTCAGTTGGAAACCACGACCTTTACAATTCCGGTTGGGATTCTTGGAAAGAATACTCTTTTCCGCACACATCTTTTTATAATTTTAAAACAACGAATTTTAGCTGGTACAGCCTGGACACTGGCTCTGGAGTGGTCGGCAAGAAACAGTTTTCTATACTAAAAGAAAAAGTTCTGCAAGACACGCTGCCTAAAATTATTTTTTCGCACTATCCACTTTATTCTAACAAATTTCTTTTTAGCATGAACGATACAAATGAACGAAACCGGCTCGTAGACCTTCTTGCTACAAACGACGTGCTTTTATACATAAACGGTCATCTTCACCGCCTTGAAATATATGAGCTTGGAAAAATGACGCAATACACATTGCCTTCTTTTAGATTCAAGAGAAAATGGGCGCTCTTGCAAATAAATGAAGAATCAAAAGACTTTAATATGACAATTCTTCCATAAACAGCATAAATGTCGAGTTTTTAGGAAAATGAATAAAAGCGTAAGCAATTCCTTCACGATTTATATAAAACTCGACTTTCGGCCTATTAGTTTTTTTTGCCGCAATTTCCGCAGCCGTTTATTATCACATGAGGTTTGCCGCTTTTTGTTTTATTGAACATTCTTGCAAGCAAAAAACCGTCTTGAGGAAGCGTTTTTTTACAAACCGGGCAGCTTCTTTTTATTTCTTTTGAACAAACCGGATAGCAGTTTGAACAACCATAAATATAACACAATTGATCATTTGCGCTTTTGCTCGGTCTAAAAACCTTTGAAAACAGTTTTTGACCTTTTAAAAGGCAGCTTGAACAAACAGGGCACTGCACAAAAGAGCTGCTGCCAGCAGATTGCTCAAGATTATAATTTTTTTTGCTTAAACTAAAATATTTAAAATACATCAGCGCCGCTATAAAAAACACAACCGCAACCGAAGCAACTATATAAACCATAATTTCACCTTAATCAGCCTAAACTTCGAGTTTTTTATAAATTGTGAAAAAAACGCTTTCAACGAATTTATTCTCTTTCTAAAAACTCAAAGTTCGGACTAATTAACTAAATGCCTAAACTTCGAGTTTTTAGATAAAGAAACACTTTGACCAATTATATATCTGTTTTTCCTATGATAAGGCTTGAGCAAGGCAAATTTTCTATCCAATGGCAAAAAGTATGCCATTCATCAAGGCGATGAGCTTTTCTTGTAAAATAAATATTCTGCAGAACCTGATAGTTCAACTGAAGCGTAGCCTTTTGATTAAAACTAGCAGGAAGAAGCTGAATCATTTGCCACCAATCGCTTTTATCTTTTTTTTCATTAAAGCAATTTCTTGCATCGTTTAATGTCTTTATAAGAATATCTAAAGTTTTTAACGATTCTTCAGTTAAATGTTCGCAGCTAAAATCTTCGCGCACAAATTCTTTTGCTTGAATTTTATGCATTGTAGAACAGCTATTTCTTACGGTTCCAACTTTATAAGTGTCCATTTCCGCCCACCAATAACGAGGCGCATTGACATCCATTGTAACATTTATATAGCGCAAAAATTTTGCATGGCTTGGACCGCTTTTGCAAAGCCTTTCCATAAGCTCTAAATCGGCAGGACCAATATTATATTTTCCTGTTGAAACATCATAAGCGCTGTCAGAGCGATTCCAGCTATTAAAAGAATTTCTCATTCCCCGAATAGCTGCTTCCCATCCAAAAATCTCAGTTTTTTCAATAAAAATCATCTTAAAAATCCTTAAAATTAACTTTTTTCAATATCTCCAGAAATATCGTCAACAACTTCTACGCCTTCTTGAATTATAGGTCGATTTTTGTAACCGTATATTATGTATGCAGCTCCAAAAAGAAGAGTTGCGATTCCTATAATCCTTATAACTAAAGGACCAACTTTCGCAGCAATAATAAACAAAACTACGGCGCCTATTAAAGAAACAACAGATTCCTGAATAAACTTCTTGCGCTCTATTCCTGTGTCACGCATCTTTGCAGAAGCAAACAGCTGCAAAACAGTTGCCACAATAAGATAAACTGCAAAAATCCTTATCATGATTTTACAGATTTCAAAAACCGTTTTTGACCATATAATAGGGAAGAAAAAGGCAGAAAGACCAATTACAATGCTTAGCATACCCCGGATTATTATTGCATACTGAAAAGAAGAGTTAGGCAACAGCTTTCTTGTGTACACTAAATTGTAAACACCATTTGCTACACCTTCAATTCCTAAAAGGGCGATTATCACATTCGTGCAAAACTTAGGGGCGAACAGCATACAAATACCTATAACTGCAAATAAAATTCCGTAAAACAAATTCTTTTTATCCATAAAATTCTTATCCTTTTTGTTTTTTAGAGAGAATTGAATATACAAAAAGTCAAGTTTTTCAAAAAAACAAACAAAAGCGTAAGCGAATTTTCACAATTTATAAAAACTCGGCTTTTGCCATATTCAACTTTATATAAAGTATAATGTTTTTTTTTCTTAAATTCTACATTTTTTTTATAGTTATCTTGACATAGTTGTTTTGTTTTGATATTCTACTAATACATTTTTGGAGCGATACCAAAGCGGTCGTACTGGGGCGGTCTTGAAAACCGTTGATCTTCACGGGTCCGGGGGTTCGAATCCCTCTCGCTCCGATTAGCTGGAGGTGTGGTAGAGCGGTAATACAACGGATTGCTAATCCGTCAGTTCCGAAAGGGCTGGGCAGGTTCAACTCCTGTCGCCTCCGAATACCCGACAGCTTTAGCTGTTTATGCATAATGCATGAGATTGTAGCTCAGCTGGATTAGAGCACCACCCTGCGGAGGTGGGGGTCGCACGTTCGAATCGTGTCAGTCTCAAAAACTCGTCACGACGGCGAGTTTTTTTTATTTAACAGCAAATCATTTACAATCTTTATAAAAACTGCTATATTTTATCCACAATGCAGAAAAATATTTTTTCTCTAAAAATTCAAATCTTTTTAATCTGTTTTCCTACTTTATTCTTCGCCTTTTGGCGAGCGTAGTTTATTTTTTGTGCAGAAGACAAGAACTTGCACGGTAACCTGAAAAACACACATGGACAATGTACGCTTAAGCCAAGACCTTGACTTTGCAGTCCTTAAGGTTTGTATAAGCCTTAAATCAAATCTTTTAGAACATGGAAAACCTTATGAAATCTGAAATAAATTTAGAAATCTGCGCATACAGCGGAAAACGCGGAGCTTACGCCCAGCTTGCAGTAGACAAATATTTTAATAAAAAAGTAAAATCCTTAGCTGTTGATAGTTTCAAAAGCATCTTTCAAGATGTAGAAAAAGGTCTTGCTCAATACGGTATGGTTCCTATAGAAAACAGCACCGCTGGAAGTGTTTACGAAAACTACGACAATTTTGCAGTGTTCAAAAATGTGCATATCATAGGAACGACAACGCTTAAAATTGAACATTCGCTTTTAGCTTGCAAAGACGCTTCTATTGAAACTATAAAAAACGTGTATTCGCATCCGCAAGCGCTTTGCCAGTGCTCAAACTTTTTAGAGCAACATAAGGGATGGGCGCAGACCGACACAGTTTCTACAGCAACGGCGGCAAGTCTTGTAAGTTCAAAAAATTCCATAGATTGCGCCGCTATTGCAGATGCAGGAAATGCTGAAATTTATGGCTTAAAAGTCCTAAAAAATTCCATTCAAAACAACGAAGATAATTTTACAAGATTCGTAGTCATTGCAAATCAGCCCCGAAAAGACTTTCCAAAAGGAAAACTAATCGCTTCTTTAAGTTTTTGCACAGAAAACAAACCCGGAGCTTTATACGAATGTTTAGGAATCATAAAAAACTGCCACTTAAACCTTACACGCCTTGAATCAAGACCAATTCCGCAAAAACCATGGACTTATAGATTCTTTACAGACGCAGTATTAGAAGAGCAAATTGAAAATCCGACGGAATACATTGCAATTTTCTTAAAAAAAATGAAAGACTCCGCATCTGACATAAAACTCTTAGGCCTATATCCAGAATCAGAAAATTAATAGCGCGTAAACCGAGTTTTCAGAAAAACCAATAAAAGCGTCTAAGAACTGTACCTGAATGCTCTGTCCGTAAGAATTCTAGCCGCAACTAAACCAAGCGGCAACGAAACCGTAATTAAAAGGGCGGCTGCTAGCCAAGATGCAGATTCAGAAAGCATCATGCCACCCAGATTATAAATTCCTTTATAGATGTAAAGACCTGGAACCATTATTACAATAGAAGGAATTGTTATAGAAATACGCGGGTAACCTACCCTTCTTTTTAAAAGAGAAGCTAAAAGGCCTGCCACAAAAGCACCGCAAAAAGCTGCCAATGCCGGCGGAAAACTGCAAAAGTCCACAAGCTCCAAGCGCAGAGTATTTGCCGCAGAACCTATGAAAGCCGCTGTAAGAGCCATCTTTACAGAACTGTTAAACATTATAGAAAAACCAAAAACGCCGCAAAAACTTGCAATAAGCCTGAGTAAAAAAACTTGCAAACTAGAAAATCCTAAAGGAGCAAACGGCAGGGGTTTTAATCCTAGAACTAATGCCATAATCCAAGCAGAAAGCGTTGCTGCCAAAACTATTATGATTGCATAAGTCAAACGCTCTAGTCCAGAACGCAAATCAAGTTTTGCAAGGTCAATTCCAGAAGTTATAAATGGAAAACCAGGAATTATAAAAAGCATTGAACAAATGTACCCTGCTTGATGGACTGCATCCAAGCCAAAAGCCAAATTGCAAATCTTAAAAAGAACAGCGTATACAAGGCAGGCTGCCATCACGGAGATAGAAACGTTCATTACCAGCGTGTAATGCTTTTTTATTAATTTTGAGCGAACAAAATTTCCTATGCCAGCTCCAGCAAATGCAAATAGCATTTCCCAAAAGCCTCCTCCCAGAAGAAAAGTAAATGCGCAGCAAGCCAACGCCGAAGCAAATCCTAAGACTACAGAAGGATAAAGGGAACTTATTTTGTCAAATTCGTCAAACTTTTGGTGAATAGTTGAAACTGTAAAATTAGAACTCTCTTTTGGAAATCTTTTTATAAATTGTTCGAGGCGGTAGAGCTTAAATGTATTTATTCCAGTTTTTGAAAGATTATAAGACTGCGAAATGCATTCAGAGCCGTCTGAACAGTTAAAATTCAAGGCCATAAGACCAATGTCAACCGTACAAGTAAGTCCTAAAGTCTTTGCGACTCTGTTCATGGAATTTCTAACTCGCCATGCGCCTGTTCCGCAAGACAAAAGCTCAAGCCCGACTCTGCCAACAATCATGGTTCGCTCCGCTAAAGTTGCATTTTTAATTTGCACATTGCTATCGTGCTGAGCGTGCTCCTTCCAAGGAATGTCTAATCTATTTTTTTCAACCGCTTTTTTTGCCATAATAAAATTACTCTAACATTTTTTAAGCACTTTTACAAATGCACTAGATGCAAAAAGCTAGATTGACTTTAGATTTACAAAATGATACTTTTTGTCATTATGAACAACTCACTTAGCAAAAAACTAATTTTCACAGCACTTTTTGCAGCCTTTATCTGCGCTGGCTGTTTTATACAGATTCCTTTAGGAACAGGCGTTCCAATTGTTATACAAGACATGATGGCCATGCTTGCAGGTCTTGTGCTAGGTCCTGTTTGGGGTTCTCTATCAGTTTTAATCTTTCTTATTGCAGGCTGCGCAGGCATACCTGTTTTTAGCGGAAAAGCTGGCATTCAAATAATTCTACACGGACCTACTGGCGGATTTCTTATAGGTTACCTTGCAGCAGCATTTATAGGCGGTCTAATAGTTTATTTTACCTGCAAAAAAGATGCTGAAAAAAAAGCCTGGATATGGATTTGGACTGGCATTGCTGCAATTGCTGCAACAGCAGTTGTTTTTATACTTGGCATAATAGGATTTCAAAGAATTATCCCGGACAAACCAATGGATCAAGTTTTAAAAGCCGTTCTAATTCCTTTTATTCCAGGAAATCTTTTAAAGCTTGCAATTATGATTCCGCTTTCTGTAAAACTTAGAAAAGTCATAGGATTTTAACAAGCGCGGCAAGTTAAAAAAATGCTTAAAACTGAAAACATAGAGATGGAAAATCAGATTCTTCTAATTCAAAATGTCTGCAAATCGTTTGAAAAAAAACAGGCGCTTTGCGATGTTTCTTTTTCCTTAAAGAAAGGCTCATTTACCGTTATTGCAGGACCTAATGGCAGCGGAAAAAGCGTGCTTATGTCGTTAATTGCAGGACTAGACGAAGCTGATTCTGGAAAAATAGTTTCAAAGCCAGCGGGCTTGGTTTTCCAAGATGCAGATGCGCAGATTTTAGGCGAAACTCCTTTAGAAGACATCGCATTTAGCCTTAGAAATTTTGGGCTTCCAAAAAAAGAGCGAAAAATCGAGGCTGAAAAAGCCTTAGCAGAAATGAATCTTCTTGAAAAGAAAGATTTTCCGTCGCGTTCATTAAGCGGAGGAGAAAAAAGGCGTTTAGCCGTAGCAGGAATTCTCGCACTGAAACGAGATTTTTTTATATTTGACGAGCCTTTCGCAAATCTAGATTTTCCAGGTGTCAGCCAAGTTTGCAATATCTTAAAAAAACTAAAGTCGGAAGAAAAAACTGTAATCGTTCTTACGCACGAGCTTGAAAAAATTCTTGCCCTAGCGGATAATTTTATAATCCTAAGCAAAGGAAAAATTGTTTTTAACGGGACAGTGAACGACGGCCTAAGCAAAAACCTTGAAGACTTCGGAATAAAAAATCCATTTCAAAAATACACTGAAATTCAAGATTTGTTTTGGGGCTCAAAAGAATAAGATGAAAAAAATCCCTGCCATATTAAAATTTATTCTTCTTGCGCTAATAACATTCAGAGTTTTTAGCAACTCGACATACGCAGCTTCATGCGAATGGCTGATTTGGCTAAGAGTTACGATATATGTCGCTTTTACAACGGCGGCTTTTTTTTCGGCAAAAATACCTTTTCAAAGCTTAAAGAAACTTTCATTTATTGTTATATGGGGGCTTTGCATTTTATTTTTAGCGCTGATTCCAAACTCTTCGCAAGATTTATTAAACTATCGAATAAACGAAAAACTGCTTCTAAAAAATTTGCTATACGTTTACAGACTTTTTGCAACAAGTTTTTCTGCTCTAGTCATATTTGAAACCACTTCTAATCTTGAAATTTTTGACGCTTTTGAAGACATTGAAAATATAATTGCAAAAATCTTTCCTCCTATAAAAAAAATAAGGATTTCCCAAGTCATTGCTGTAACAATTATTTTTATTCCAGCAATTTTTAATTCCTGGGAGAAAATTAAGCTTTCAGCCAAATCCCGCATCTCAAAAGAAAAAAAAATCCGCTTAAAAAATTCTATTAGCAACGCAATTTCTGAATTTTACGCGCTTTTTTTATATATGGTTCAGTATGCGGAAAATACTAGAAAAGCAATTGAAAACAGAAGATAACTGCTTTATACTGAAAATATGACAGATAAGCGAAAAGACTATATTTCCTGGGACGAATATTTTATGGGAGTTGCAGCTCTTTCCGGCATGCGTTCCAAAGATCCTAATTCACAAGTGGGAGCCTGCATCGTAAGCAGCGACAACAAAATTCTTTCAATGGGATACAACGGACTTCCCCGCGGCTGCTCTGATGATAATTTTCCATGGGCACGCGAAGGTCAGATGCTTGAAACAAAGTATCCGTTCGTAGTTCACAGCGAGCTAAACGCCATTTTAAACTACAGAGGCGGTTCTTTAGAAAACACAAAAATCTATGTAACTCTATTTCCTTGCAACGAATGTGCAAAGGCCATAATTCAGGCTGGAATAAAAACGGTTGTTTACGACAGCGACAAATATGATGGAACGCCTGCAAACCAGGCTTCTAAAAGGCTTTTAACCGAAGCCGGCATCGAATGCGTTGCATACAGACATTCTGGAAGAAAAATTGAAATAGATTTATAACTGTATTTCACTATGTATTGAAGAAAAACAAATTATATGATATATTGGAATAAAGAGTCCTTGAATGAGTCCAGATGCCTTTCAAGATTCCCTTTCAAAACTCCGCCAGGTTCGGAAGAAAGCAACGGTATGAATGCGGGTCTGTGCTTAGGATTATCTGGGCTCTTTCAAGGACTTTTTTATTTAACCTAAACTTCGAGTTTTCAGAAAAGCAAGCAGAAGCGTAAGCGAAGTTACAATTTGCGAAGGCTTTGTGCAATCAGAACAATTAAAGCTGCGTAGCAACCCAACTTCTTAATTGTTTTCAAATAGCTTTTGTCCGTTTATGAAAACTGCTTTTACTTTTCCTGCAAGTTCTTTTCCTTCAAAAGGAGTCGCCTTGCCTTTGCTGTAAAAAAGCGATGGGTCTACGGTCCAATTTTCCTGCGGATCTAAAACTGTAATATCTGCATCGTAACCGGGTTTTAAAAGACCTTTATTTAAGTTTAAAATTCTGGCGGCATTTGCCGACATAAGCTGGGAAAGTTTTCTAGAACAAATCTTTCCTGTTTGAACAAGAACTGTATTGCAAACGGCAAATGCTGTTTCTATTCCAGAAAATCCAGGCGCGCCTTCCGCCTTGTCTTCCAAGGTATGAGGAGCATGGTCTGTGGCAATAACGTCTACCGTGCCATCGAGTATTCCATCTATTATAGCATTGCAGTCGGCTTTTAAACGGAGAGGGGGATTTACCAATGCCCTTATATTCGGCTCTTTTGTTCCTTCAAGAGCAAGGTGATGCGGAGTTACCTCGCAAGAAATATATTCGTACGATTTTTCTCCAAAACCTTTTTTTGCTTTCCTGATGTATTCTATGGATTTTTTTGTGCTGACGTGGCAAAGGTGAATATGACAGCCAGCCTGTTTTGCAATACACATATTTCTTTCCGTTGCAATATCTTCTGCAAGTTCTAGCAAACTGTTCGCGCAAGAAAGCTCTCTTTCTATATCTTTCAAGGCGTCTTCTGGAATGTTTTTACAAGAAGAATCTCCTCCCCAGGCAGGAAGCGAATATTCTTTCATAATTTCAAGGGCTTTTTTTCTATGAGGCTTTGCAGCTAAAGCTAGTTCAGGGTCTTCGCAGTGGCAAGAAACTATAATTCCTTTTTTTGCGGCGATTTTCATTGCTTCAAGCATAACCGCGCTAGAAAGCACGTCGTGGCCATCTTCTGTAATAAGCGGAACAAATCGCCTTTCAAGATTTTTTATGTGAGAAACAGTCCTTCCATCAAAATCTTTTGTAATGCTAACTGACTGAAACATATTCGCTAAACCAAGATGTTCTGCCTTAGACATATTCTTAAGAGCCATGCCGGAATCAGAAATGACCGGCAACGTGTTTGGCATGGCGACTACAGTTCCATATCCTCCTGCAATACAGGCATGAAGTCCCGAATCCAAATCTTCTTTTTGGGTCAAACCTGGGTCGCGCAAATGCACGTGCATATCAATAAAACTAGGAGTTACAACAAGCCCTTTTGCATCAAAAAAATCCAGGCTGCAAGAAAGATTGCATCCATCGTCTTTTAGGATTTCATTTACAGATGGCAAAAGCGTTTCTAGATTTGAAAAATAACCCTGAAAAATGCTTCTGATTTTTCCATTTACAATAAGGATTGCGCCCAAACTGTCAATAGATTCGTCCAAAAGCTGAGCATTGTATATCAGCAAAACCTTTGTCATCAGCAGCTCTCCACCGCAGTTCCGTCCTCGCCAGCTCTGTACAGCGTGTCGCAATATTCGCAACGGTAAAGCGCCTTAGCCTTATCTACCAGCAGAAAATTAGAATCAACGTAGTGTTCTGTTTGAGTTATGCAGCGAGGATTTTTACATTTGAACACATTTTGAACCCTTGTTGGCAATTCCATTTTTATCTTGCGGATAATTTGCTCGTTTTGAATAACATTTACGCAGATATTTGGATCTATGAATCCCAAAACACTAAAATCAATATCCATTACGTTTTCAATCTTTATTATATCTTTCTTCCCTGATTTTGCAGAAGGCACATTCATTATAAGGGCCGCACAAAACGGAGCGCTGTTCAGGCCAAGCCACTGAAAGATTCTCCAGCCAGAGCCTGCTCTTATGTGGTCTATTACCAAGCCATTTTTTATTGTATCGACATTTAACATTTTTTCCCTCGAATAAAAAAATTATTGCAACTATAAGTTTTAGAATCCTATGCAATTTTCTAAAAACTTTATAAACAACCTGTAATTTTTGAAATCAGCGACATTCTTGCATACATTCCAAATTTTACTTGCTTAAAATAAGCCGCTCTTGGGTCGTCATCAACTTCCGGAGCAATTTCGTTCACTCTTGGAAGCGGATGCAAGACAATCATCCGCTGTCTTGCAAGCTTCATCTTTTCTTTATCAAGTATGTAGCTGTCTTTTAGGCGCAAATAATCCTGCTCGTTAAAAAAACGTTCCTTTTGAACACGAGTCATGTAAAGAATGTCCAAATCGCCAATTACATCTTCCAGCCGTTCCGCCGTTACGTACTCAATTTTCAAAGGCTCTAAAATATTTTTTATCATATATTCCGGCATGCAAAGCTCTTTAGGACTTATAAATACAAATTTATTATTCGGGTAACGGCACATTGCCTGCGTTAGACTGTGAACCGTCCGCCCAAATTTTAAGTCTCCGCAAAAACCAATCGTATGGCCTTCAAGAGTTCCCATAAGCCTTCTTATTGTAACAAGATCTGTTAAAGTCTGAGTAGGATGGCTGTGTCCGCCGTCACCAGCATTTATTACAGGACAAGCAGAATACTTTGACGCAAGCAAGGCGGCTCCTTCTTTTGGATTTCGCATCGCAATGCAGTCAACATAAGAAGAAACAACCCGTATTGTATCTGCAAGAGTTTCACCCTTTGTAGAAGATGTGCTAGAAGCGTCCGCAAATCCTTCTACAGTTCCGCCAAGGTGAAGCATTGCAGCCTCAAAAGAAAGCCTTGTCCTAGTGCTTGGCTCAAAAAAAAGTGTCGCAAGAATTTTCCCGCGACACACATCTTGAAATGATTTTGGATCAACTATCATCTGTTCTGCCAAAGAACAAATTTCATTAATTTCAGATACTGTAAGATCACCTGGTTCTATAAGATGCCTGCCTGCCAACATATTGCAAGAACTCCTATTTAGAAATTTTTGCAATTATATCAAAATCAAAAACTTACATCTACACCAATTGAAAAGAAAAACAGCAAACTGGCTGATATTTCGCTGTACAAATATGCTTTATAAGAACTTGATGCTAAAGGTCCTATATTTGGCGAAAGGCCAATGCTTGTTCTTAACGAAATTAAGCTTCCAGAGTACATCCATTTTTCAAAGTCAAAATATTCAGAAAGATTCATAATTCTGCTTCTTTGATTTGAATATCCAGATTCCAAAAACATAACTCTGTGAATTAGCGAAAATTTTATATCGTTTAAATAGATGGCGGTAAAAAGCGGAATTGCCTTTTGAATTTCCGCTGCAAAAAGAACAATTTCCCCATAGTATGAAACTAACGGCATTCCATAATTCAAAGCCAAAAATGTTGAGCTTCCGACTAATTCTTTAGGGCCGCCAAAAAGCATGGAAGAATTTGCAGGATTAAAAACCAGAGCAATTTTTGCAGGAAAGTTATAGGTAAATCGCCCTTGACTGCTTCTGATTGGCAGCAAATGCGGAATATAGAAAAGCATGGTCAGCCCGACATCAAATTTGTTAGCGTAATTCGTAGGGTTTTTGCCCAGTTTTTGATTGAACGTATAAAATCCAAACGGAGAAATTGAAAATCCTGCTTTTGAATTTCTTTGCGAAAGGCTTTTTCTAACCGTAGAAAATGCAACAGAAAAAACATCGGAATTGTAAAGATAGTGGTTCATGTCGCTTGAAACCGCGCTTCCCGGAGAAAAAATCGCATTGAACTCATCTGACAGTCTATGAGTCAAAGGTCTTCTGTTCGGTCTGCCGTAGCTTGCAAAGCTTTCAAGGGCAAACTTAAAATATGAAACGCGGCCAACGGACAGAACAGAAGAAAACTTGGCAGACATTTCAGCAGATTTCCAGCCGCGCGAATCAAATTCCGAAGCTGCAGCAAGATTATAATTGAACAAGGAAGTTGAAGTTCCAGAATTAAGACTTGCTTCAATCTTTGCAGATTTGGTTTCAAAGCCAAAACCTGCAGATACAGAAAATATTTTTGAAGTCCACGGATTTGAAGAAACGTATGTAAATCCAAAAGGAAGAGAATAAGACAATTCGTTACCAGCAAAGCTTTTTGAATCAAGCAAACTAAACGGAATAAAAACACCTCTTTTCATATAAGAAAAAGGATTATACTTTTTTGACGATTTTAATTCTTCTTTAGAGGAGTTAGTTTCAGCTTGAAGCTCTTCTTTAGAAATTTCAAATTGATTTGGCAAATCTTTCGAATTTTCCAAGCTCGAAGGAACAACTTTTAAATCTTTTAAGACATAAGAAGTTTTTAAGATTGAAGAACTTTCAAAAAATTTTCCGACAAAAACAAGCTCATCATCCAGGCTAATGGCTTGCCCATCGCCAAGACTTGAAAAATCTTTCATTGAAAAAGATGTTCCAAAATCGACAGGAAAATGAACGCCTCCACTGATGTCTTTTGTCCCAAACAAAAAATTCCTTGCATTTAAGTCGAAAAATCCTATTCGTGGCAGCAAATCTTTAGTCGTCCAAGAAAAAGCAAATCCCTCGCCAAATTTTGAAAGATTTCTTACTGCAAAATTCTTCTGTGAACTTTCAGGATTTGGAATTTTTGCGCAAGTAGAAATTTTTCCAGCGGAATCTGCAAAGCAAATTGAATATTCAAGGTTTTGCGAGAGCAAAAACGCAAACCGGCCGTCGCCAAAATCTATAAAATCGAAAGGAACACAATTTTTTTGCAAAGCAATTTCATTCAGGAATTCTAGATTTTGAATTTTATTTTTAGAATCCATGTTCAACTTGAAAATTCTGATTGAATTGCGCAAATCTTCATAAAAAGAATCCACAAGAAAATATGAGCCGTTTGCATAAAACACAAGCGACTGCGAGCTTGAAACATTTTTTGTGTAGAACCAAGCTTTATTTTCAGTATCGTAAATAGCCTGCTTTAAAAGAACTGTTGAGGAAGCAGAATCGTAGTAGTTTACGGCGATAAAGCGGCCGTCATAACTTTGCGAAAGACTTTCGATATTTGAAAAAGAAAAAAGTTTTCTTGGAGCGATTTTATCTTGCAATTTTTGTGCGGAAGAAACAAAAAAGACACCTGAAGAATTTCTGTTCCAATACACAAGCCCTTTTTTAGAAGAAGTCAAATGCTCATTTTCAGAGCCGACTCCATTTTCATAGGAAAGCTCAAATTCGTTCGGGGCAAAAAAATCCTTTGCAATTTCAGCCGTAACAGGATTTCCAACAACATCTGGAACTTTTACGCTATCAAAAAACAAATTCCAGGCATTTTTCAATTTTATTTTATAAACTTTTTTAAAAGCGCCTTGAACAGTTATATTCTTAAAATTGATAAGCCTGTACCAAAACTGCGCATATTTTTTCATTCCGTAAGTGTCTTGCAGCCACTGATGAAAAGAGCCGTTGAAATAATATGCAGTTCCCGAAGGATAAAAATCTCTTGCTCCCTGGACATCGTGATACTTGGGTATTTTATTTTCGATTTTTGCCTGTCGTACCATTTGCAGACTAAAGCCATCGTTTAGCCTGCCTTCGCCAAAAAGACTTTCGCTCGTTAAAGTAGCGCCTTCTGCGATTCCTGTTGTTATGTGGATAGCACCAAGGCTAACTGGATCGCCAAAGATTTTTCCCATAGATTTCCAAAAACCATTCTTATGATTAAAGGTAAAGGCGTGTGTAAGCTCATGCTTAAAGGTTGAAAGAAGCTCTTGCGAAAATACATTCATGTCTTCAGAAGGGCGAGCGACATAAAGAACAATGTGATTGTAAGGAGCTTCTGAAAAATAAGCGTTGAACTGCTGAACTTTTGAAGTAAGAACAACTGGCATTCTAAAATAAGGAGAACTCTTGTAATTTTCTGCAATTTCCAAATAGATTTTGTCAGCATTTTTAGCCAGCAAAGCCGCTGAATTGACACAAGATTCAGGATAGATTATATCAAACCATTGCGTTTTATAGACTTTTAGATTTTTTTCGCCGCTCATAACGCCATCGTAGGCAAAAAGTGTAAAAGCGAACAAAAAAGAAAAAATTATCAAAAAACTTTTTTTCATAAGACTCTCCTGCTTAAAAGTATCTATTAAAAAGTCAAAATTTCGAGTTTTTATAGATTGTAAAAAAAACGTTGTCAGCGACTTTTCAATTTGCTTACGCTTTTATTGCTTTTCATAAAAACTCGAAATTTGAACTAATATGACTCAGCCGTTTTTAGGGTTTTGATAAACCCTAAATTAGTCAAGGCTGTCCATTTTTTCTACATCTTTGCTGTAATCTACGCCAGCGACATCAAATCCGTTTGTGGCAAGAAAATCGTGCTTATAGCCTTCAAGGTCGCAAAGCTGCGCAAGATTTTCGTTGTTTACTTGCGACATAATCTTTGAAACTTCATCTTGAACATCAGGAGCCATTTCCCAATCGTCAATACGAATTCTATTTTCGCTATCAACAGGGACTGTTCCTGCGGCATTGTCTTTTCCTGTATAAAGGCGTTCTGCAAAAAGGCGTTCCATTTGTTCTATGCAGCCTTCGTGCGTTCCTTTAGCCTTCATGACTTTAAACAGAGCAGAAAGATAAAGCGAAATTATTGGAATTACAGCGGAAGAGCGAGTTACAAGGCCTTTGTTTACGCTTACATAAGCCGAGCCGCCAAGTTCTTTCTTAAGTTTTTCATCAAGAAGTTTCGCCGTTCGTTCAAGGTCTTTTTTTGCTTCTCCAATAGTTCCGTCGCGGTAAATTGCATGGCTCAATTCAGGTCCGATGTAGGAATATGCAACCGTTCTGCATCCCTGCGCAAGAATTCCTGCTTCAGAAAGCTGGTCTATCCAAAGCTGCCAGTCTTCGCCGCCCATTACTTTTACAGTAGCAGCAATTTCCTGCTCGTTAGCAGGTTCAGCAGAACTTTCTTTTAAAGTTCCAGTCATTATATCAATTCCAAGCCCCGCATAAGTTTTTCCAATAGGCTTTATAACTGACTTATACATGACTTTTGCGCCTGTTTCAGGGTCGATTTTTACAGGATCGGTTCTAACTGGACTTGCCAAGCTGTAAACTATAAGGTCAATTTTTTTGCCAAGTTTTTTTACTTCATCAATAATCATTGAACGAGTTTCGTTGGAAAAAGCGTCTACACTATAGGTTTTTGAAAAAAGACCAGCTTTCGCAGCGGCTCTGTCAAAAGCGGCATTGTTGTACCAACCCGGAGTTCCACCTTTTTTTTCTGTGGCTTCTTTTTCAAAAGAAATTCCAATTGTATCAGCTCCATATTCGAAAGCTGCTGTTATTCGGCTTGCAAGCCCATAGCCTGTGGAACAGCCTAAAACTAAAACTAAAGAGGGACCTTTTCCACCTTCAGAGCGAGTTTTTATTCCCCGTTCAGTTTTTTTATTCTTTACGTATTCAATTTGACGTTCTGTGTCCTTTACACATCCTATAGGATGGGCATTTATGCACATATTACTTCTTACCATTGGCTTTATAATCATATTTTCCTCTTTTAATTTGATTTTTTAAGTTAATTTTATTCATATTTCTTTAAAATTACGCAAGCGTTGTGTCCTCCAAATCCTAAAGAACAGCTTGCCGCAGCAGTTATGCTGCAATTAATTCCTTTTTGCGGCGTATAATCTAAATCACAACCTTCTTCTATATCTGGATTTTCAAGGTTTATTGTAGGAGGAACAAAACTGTCTTCAATAGCTTTTACACAAAAAACTGCTTCTATTGCCCCTGCTCCACCGACCATGTGGCCAGTTTCGCTCTTTGTAGAAGAAATGTGCAATTTGTACGCATAGTCACCAAAAACGGTTTTAAGCATTCTTGTTTCCGCAGCATCGTTTGCATGCGTAGAAGTTCCGTGAGCGTTGTAATACTGGATTTCATCTTTTTTCATGCCAGCATCTGCAAAGGCTTTTTCCATTGCTTTTGCTCCTCCAGAACCGTCTTCTCTAGGAGCTGTTATATGATAAGCGTCGCTTGAAGAGCCAAAACCTGCAACTTCTGCATAAATCTTTGCACCGCGAGATTTTGCGTGTTCTAGTTCTTCCAAAACCAAAACGGCAGCGCCTTCCCCCATAACAAAGCCGCTTCTGTTTTTGTCGAATGGACGGCAAGCTTTTTTTGGATTGTCGTTAAAACTAGAAGTAAGCGCCTGCAAAACTTGATAGCAACCGATGTTGAAACCGGTTATGTTCGCATCGCAGCCACTAGCAAGACACATATCAATTCTGCCTGAGCGAATCATATCTAAAGCGATTCCAATTGAATCTGTTCCAGAAGCGCACGCAGTTGAAACTGTGTAGCTAGGACCTTCAATTCCTAAATACATGCTTACAGCGGCGGCGGCCTCGTTGTTCAATGAAAGCGGCGCGGTAAGCGGCGGAAGGCGATTTACGCCAGCGTTTGGGTCAAGATATTTTCGATACCCGGCTTCGACTCCATCGCTAAGGCCAATTCCTATTCCATTTACTATGCCGATATTTTCAAGACCGATATTTTCTTTTGTGTAGCCAGAGTCTTGAACAGCTTCAATGCTTGCGCCCAGCAAAAACTTTGCGAACCGGCTCATCTTTCTAGTAAGCTTGTGGTCAACGTTATATGTGTCCAAAGAAAAATTCTTTACTTCAGCTGCAATTTGAACAGGAAAATCAGTTGGATCAAACAATGTGATTCTATCAATTCCACATTCACCATTTTTTACAGCATTCCAAGAATCTTGAACATTATTACCAACGGAACAGATTGCTCCTAACCCTGTAACTACAACACGACGCTTTGACATAAAAAATCCCATAAAAAATCAATTTGTATAAATACGTCTGCACAAGGCAGCAAAAGACCTTGACACAGGCGTTTTTAAAGTTCATAGCAACCTTAAATAAAAAAGATTGCAACGCAAACTATTATAACATATATAAACTAAAAATCCTGCTTTATTTTATTTGCTTCTGTCCCCTTGTCTTTTTCGCGAATTTCCACCCGGCGGATTTTTCCGCTTATGGTCTTTGGAAGCTCTTTTACAAATTCATAAATTCTAGGACTTTTGTACATAGCCGTATTTTCTTTTGCAAAAGTAGAGATTATAGTTTCCATTTCTTTTGGATTTTTATCTTCATAACCGGCAGAAAGAACAATTGTGGCTTTTACAGCCATTCCCCGCTTTGCATCTTCAACGCCAGTAACTGCGCATTCCAGGACGGCAGGATGCTTTTGCAAAACAGATTCAACTTCAAACGGACTGATTCGGTAGCCAGAAGACTTAATAATATCATCTTTTCTGCCTACAAACCAAATGTAACCGTCGCTGTCTTTGTAAACGTTGTCGCCAGTGTGATAAACGCCGCCATCAAAAGCTGCCGCCGTAAGCGAAACATCTTTGTAATATCCCATAAGAAGTCCAAAAGGATGACCGTTTTCTACGTGAATACAAAGCTCGCCAACTTCGCCGACTGGAACAGATTTTCCGTTTATATCAAGAACGTCAACATCGTAAAGAGGATTTGGAAGTCCCATTGAGCCAGGTTTTACAGGAGTTTCAAGAAAGTTTCCGCAAATTATTGTAGATTCCGACTGACCATAGCCTTCGTAAATCTTTTTTCCTGTCTGCTCATACCACTTATTGAAAACTTCGCCGTTCAATGCTTCGCCAGCCGTGCTAAAGCGAGTGCATTTTGTTAAATCGTACTTTGACAAATCCTGACGAACAAGGAATCTGTAAACTGTAGGCGGAGCGCAGAAAGTTGTAAGTCCATATTTCGAAATCAACTGAAGCATTTTATCCGGCTTGAGCATATTCATGTCGTAAACAAACAAAGCAGTTCCTGCAAGCCACTGACCGTAGAGTTTTCCCCAGGTAGCCTTTGCCCAGCCAGTTTCGGCAATCGTAAGATGAAGACCATCTTCCACAACGCAGTGCCAATACTTTGCAGTCATTATATGCCCGATTGGGTAAAGGAAATTTTGAATTACCATCTTTGGATAGCCTGATGTTCCCGACGTAAAATACAAAAGCATTGGATCTTCATTGTGAGTTGCAGCCTCTCCTACAGGACGAGGAAATTCCGCAGGCATTTTTTCGTATTCTTCGTGAAAAGAAATCCAACCTTCGCGCTTTTCTTTTCCCACTGTCGCAAGGAGTTTTACGGTAGGAGATTTCGGCATAGCCTTTTCAATTTCATCAAGGACGTGCGGATTGTCATAAGAAATTATCATTTTTACTTCGGCAGCGTTTGTTCTGTATTCAATGTCTGCCTGAAGAAGCTGGTCTGTTGCAGGAATTACAATAGCTCCTATGCGGTGAAGAGCCGGCATTAAAAACCACCATTCGTAACGGCGGCGTAAAATAAGCATAACGGTGTCGCCTTTTTTAATTCCTACAGAGGTAAGCCAATAAGCAGCCCTTTTTGATTCTCGCGAAATGTCATCAAATGTAAATGTGTATTCTTCACCGTTGTCATCAAGCCAGACCAAAGCTCTTTTTCCAGGAAATTCTGTAGCGTAGCGATCCACAACATCGTAAGCAAAATTAAAATTTTCTGGAGCTTTTAATTTACAATTCTTTTTTAAATCTTCGTAGTCTTTAAACTCTCTGTCTTCAACTAAATAATCATGATACAAAGCAGACATCTAATGCCTCCCATAAAAAGTTTACAACGCAAACTAATAAAATATAATAAGGTTGAATCCAAATACAAAACAACTTTTTAACAATTAGACACACTGAAAAAAACTTGGTTGCAACAAAATCGTGTATATTGTCATTTTAACAAATTTTGTCATAATAGTCTATATTTTTGCTAAAAACTCATCTTCTGACCTAAATATCAAGACTGACTAAATTGATACAAAACATTTATAAACATTGTTTTCAACTAGCGTTACTTTTGATATAATCAAAATATGAAAAAAACACCTGACTATACATTAATTTTTCAAGATGAAAATATAGTAGTTCTAAACAAACGCTCTGGTTTGCTAGTTGCAGCAGACCGATACGACACAGACGCTCCAAGGCTAGACCTTAAAGCAGAAAAAGAATTCGGAAAATTATTTGCCGTCCATAGAATTGATAAAGATACAAGCGGGATTGTGATTTACGCAAAAAATCCAGAATCGCATAAAAAACTTTCAATGCAGTTTCAAGAACGAGAAGTAGAAAAAATCTATCACTGCTTGGTTTACGGACATCCTTTGTGGGAAAAATTAAATGTGAATTTGCCGCTTCTTCCGGACGGAGACATTCGACACAGAACAGTTGTAAACAAAAGATTTGGAAAACCGTCTTTAACCGAATTCACGCTCATAGGAACGTGCGGACCTTACTCCTGGATTGAAGCAAAGCCAAAAACAGGGCGAACCCATCAAATACGAGTTCACCTTGCGGAAAACGGACTTTCTATTGTTTGCGACCCGTTGTACAGCGGAAATCAAAAACCAGTACGGCTAAGCGAAATTAAACGCCGCTGGAACGGCGATGAATATGAAGAAAGACCATTATTAAGCCGGCTTGCGTTGCACGCATACAAACTTACAATAAAATCTCCATCAAATGACGAAAAAATAACTTTCACGGCTCCGTATCCAAAAGACTTAGACGCAACAAGAAAACAACTTGCGAAAATCTTCGGAGTTGACCCTTTAGCATAGTTCTATAAATGAAAAAACAAGTTTTTTGGGTTACTACAGTATTCTTTTTCTTCATCGTGATTGAAAAAACAAACGCAGCAAATGCAAATTTTTTATTTACCCAGTTTTGCGGATTTAGAAAAGGCGCAATAAACGAATACGTACTTGAAAAAAACAGTTCTGGCGACCTAAAAAAGCTTAGTCAATTAGAATGGGAGCTTAATCCCGCGTTTTATACAGGAATTGCAAGCACGCTTTCGTTCGGATTTGGGAAAAAAAATAGAAATCAAATTGGAATGCAGCCATTTTTTGCCTGGTTCGGAAATTTTCCAAGCGGAAAGATGTACGATTCAGATTGGCTAGATTTAAATGATGTAAAAAATATCTATTCTATAAGCGAAAATTTTGTAGACACAGGATTATTTGCGGGGCTTAATTTATTTTGGAAGTATTCCCCATTAAAAATATTTGCATTTTCGTTTGAAGCAAAATTTCAGTACGATTACATCCATTTTGAAGCAAAAAATGGTTACGGCTGGTATGGAGATGCATACCACAGCTCTACCGGCACAAACGTTTCTTACGATAGTTCAGCTGCAAAATTTATACCTTCAGGAAAGCTGTTCGGAATTGCATATAAAAAGAATCTTTATTCGACTTGGGTTTCTGCGCAAGCAATTTTTTTTCCTTTTAAATATGCAACTTTAAAACTTGGAGCAGGGATTTCGCCATTTGCATATTTTTCTTCAATAGATAAGCACTACAATAACGAGGGTGGAAACTTTTTCAAAGACATTGCAACTGGATTTTTTTCTCAAGGAAGTTTTTTTACTTCTATTGATATACACAACTCTTTAAAAACATTGATTTTTTCTTTTTCCGCAAATAAAAGTTTTTCGCCTATGCTAACAGGTATTTCATACAGGGGCAGTTCTTCAGAAGGTCCTTTTAGTTTAATTTCTGTAAAAAGCGGCGGCGACATAAATTACTGGGACTTTACTTTTTCATTAACAATTAAGCTAAGCAGAAAAAACGCATTGTAACAAAATTCCTGGTACCATAATGAAGTACAAGTTCATCAGCGACGGCAACTGGACAGCCGACATTAAGGCTCCGGATACTGTTGATGACGGTTTCGGCGGCTTGAACGGTCTTGTTGACGTAAACGTTCTTGGCGCAGGCGGCGACGGCGCTGCAGCTAGCGGTCCTAAGATTAAGTTCCTTACTTGGAGCATGCTTGGGGCGCAAACAAAATTCCTTTTGAACGATGATACAGCTAATGAACTTGACAAAGGTGTTCAGTCTGCAGGTATAAACTTCAAATCTTATGTAAAATTTGCAGGCGATGTTCTTCCTAAAGTTCCAATGTACGTAGAAATTGCTGTCGCTGAACAAGATTCTTTTGAAAATCTTTACAAACAAGGCGATAAAGAAGAAAAAATCGACTTTATCGACGGTTTGAAAAAATTCGGTGTAGGAATTCTTACTTCTCCTGTAGATGCACTTGACGGCGGAGCTGCAAACGCAACATATCTTGGACACTTCAAGTTTGGAATCAGTTCTGACTATGTAAACTGGACAACAGGCTATAAATATGCAAAACTTCCACCACACCAAATCAACGACTGGATTACAGTAGACAAGGAATGGGAAGCAGGATATTCGGCAGTTGGTGGATTCAACTACTTTGAGCTTGGACACAAACTCCAGCAGCTTGGACCTGTAACACTCAAGGCAGCTATAGCTCCAAACCGCAGCGCAGACCGCAAAGGCGAACAGTTCGGCTTCTTTGGCTGGGTAAACGCTTCTGTTGGACCAATGGCTACTGTTGACTTCCAGTACAACGCAGCTCTTGGAAAAACTTTCGATACAATCTTTGGTCACTGCTACGAACAGGATTTCATCGTTGGTTACAAAGGTGTTTATGGTCCAGTTACAGCACGTGCTAACTACGTTGCAAACCTTTATGGCGATGGCGACCTTGTAAAAGTAAATGGCGTTGTAAAAAAGACAACATTTGCACCAGCTGCATCTGACGTAGGAGCAGTAGATCCAACAATTTCTGCCCTTGCAAATATGGCAGCAACAGCAGACGTAAACTATACAAACGACACATTGAGTGCAACAGTTGGTGGACGCTTCCGCGGTAAACAAGCAGGTCTTATGTACGTAGAAGAAGGTGCAGATGACCATACAAACGTTAGCGACCAGCTTGGTAACTTGAACCACATGAGATTCTGGGCAGATGTAAACGCAAACGTAACAACAGCCTTGAACATTGGTTTGAATCCATATCTTGAAATGACTTTGGACAAAGACCTTAAATCTCCATATAAAGATGCAGACACAATGAAAATCTACGCAAAGCCATACTTCGCGCTCGACCTTGACGAAGCATTCTACGTTCCAGGAAAACTTGACGGCTATGCAGAATTCAACTACTTCACAAAAGAAGCAGACAAAGTTTCTTCTGTAATTGGCAACAACCAGTTCAGAATCGAAGCAGCCGGAATCAAATATTCTATGGAATTGAGCGGAGTTGTTAAAGGTATCGAAGCAATCTACTGCTACGACGACACAAATGGCGACAAGCTTTTCAACAGCGTAATTTCAACAATCAAGTTCGACAAAGACTACAACGTTCAGGCAGGTTTCGGTATAAGAACAAAGAACTCTGAGTCAACAGTAGAAATCAACAATCCGTTTGGCTTCTTTGTTGGAGCTACAAAGAAACTTCCAGTTCTTGCAAAACCAACAGCATATCTTCAGTTTATGTACGCAATGGATCCATACAACGCATTTGGCGACGGTCCGACAGCATACAAACTTGACGACTACAAGCTCAAGAACGGTGTTTCAAACTATGAAAACAACGCTGCAGTACGAATTGGATTGCACTGGGACCTCTAGTCTTGGGTAGTGGAGGAAAAATATATGAAAAAATTTATACTTAGCATTTTGGCTGTTTTTGCAGTATTTGCAATGACTAGTTGTGAAATGACTTATGACAAGGATTACGAAACATTAACACAATGGTTCGCTCCACACACAGGCGACACAGGCGACTGGATAGCACCTTCTAGCGAATGTGAAATGACTTACAACGCAGGAACAGGTTTGTATGAAATTGAAATTACAACAAACCGTAAAAACGTAGGTATTAGCGTTTGTAAAGATGCAAACTACGGCGGACAGCTCAACTGGGATAAATCTGACGAAGCAACACAGGCTGCTTTCACTTGGCGAGAAGATTATGGAAACAAGCAGTTAGTTATCAAAAAGAAGGGAACTTACCTTGTAACAGTTGATAATAGCAATCCGGAATCTCCAAGTTGGACTGTAACAGCAAAATAAAAGCGTAGTTGCTAAAAGTAATTTGAAGGTACTTCAATTACAAATTAGGTTTGCGTTGCAAACTTTTTATTACCCAATCATTTGATTGATTTTTTTGGGAGAAAATATGAAAAAAATAATTGGAAAGTTAGCAGGTACAATTCTTGCCGCTGCAGCACTTTTTTCTGTTGCAAGTTGCAAGAATCAGCTTGACTATGTAAACGATACAACTGCTATAAATAGAATGAAAATTCTTGGCTTTCATGCATCAGGCGAAGCTCTTAAAAGTTATAACGGTGCAACTGCAGCATTGTATGTAGTCGAAAATGAAGTTGCTAAATGTATCGCAAAAGGTGAAGTTGCAGGAACAAATTCTAGTAATTTAAATTATCTGTCTGGAAATGCTTATGTAAAATTAACCACACCTTACATTTTTGATGGAGATAAATATCATGTATCATCTATAGAAATGTATCTTGTTGTTGCAGATAAAACTTTGAAAGTTTGGAATAAAGATTTTACTTCAAAGGAAAATGCATCACTTTCAATTCCTTCATCTCCGGCTGGAACAGATGACAAGGATTTGGAAGAACGCTTTGTAACTATAACCGTACCAAGTGTAGATGATAATGCGGCTGTTCTTTATAATTTTGCGAAGTCAAATTCTGTTACAGAACCTACAAAATCAAACTTGTATGAAATTTATGCAGACAAAGTTGGCATTTTAGGCAATAAAACAATTGCAGAATGGAATAAAATTCCAGGTATTAAAGTAGAAACTGAAACTTCTAAAACAACCAATCCAAAATACACCATTACAATATCAGGACTTGATAATGATATTGGAGGGAAATATGGAGTAAGAGGTGCTTCTATTTCTGCAAAAGATTCTGATTTAGGAGATCATTGGGATCAAAAGAATCCTGACGAAGGGTTGGACTCTGCCATAGCGAAAGACGATAAAGACGTGGCTAAGATTTCATTTACATTTTATGGTAAAAAACCTAGCTGGGCAAATGCCGAAGATGTGGGACCTGCATTTAAAATTGTAAAAGTAGGAACTGAAAAAGACCCTTGGGAATGTCTTCTTGGTGATTCAAGAAATATAAACTTATTTTTTCCAAAAGATATAGGTTCTAATGATGTAACAGTTTCTATTGATTACACAATGCTTAATTCCAATGCAAAGAAATTTACAGCGGCAACTAAGGAAGATTCAAAATATGTAAAGAAATTTACTATTAGTAATGTCATTCTTAAAAATGCTCCTGCAATTGGAAATGCTGGATACATTGCATTGTGCGAGGCTTGGTTACCAGGAAACATATGGGGTGTAAAAACTTCAAACAAAATTACTTCTCTTGCTGGTAAAAATGCTATTCTTGCACTTAATTATGATTATTGTATAGATGCTAGTTCTTCAGATTCTTCCGTTGAATTAAAATTACAAGCGGTAAATCCTGCGGAAGACAATGATGGAAAATTCTGGGAAAATAAAATTTACGCAGACTCAGATCCAAAAGCGTCTGTAAGTTTTTCAGAATACAAAGACAAGAATATAAATCTTGTCTATGACATAACTGCAAAAACAGCAAAAGTTGAAGTAGCAAACTAAAAATTATTTTTTACACCTTGCGGAAAACCGCAAGGTGTATTTTTATAGGAGAAAAATATGAATTGTAAAACTTTATCTAATAGTGGAGATTGCTCTAATTGGCAAAACAAAAATGGAACCAGTGATAGAAATTGTTCGTGTGGAACATGGAAAGAACACTGGCAAAATTTTAGTAACAAAAAATGGCCAGAGACGTGTTCTGTTCAAAATTGTGATAATAAAGCAACTTTAGGAGCTCATATTATTAATAGTAATAATATGAGTGGAGAATGGATTGCCCCTTTTTGCAGTTCTTGCAACAAGAGAACCGATATCTTTTCATTAAAGCCAGATACTACAGTTGTTTCTGCGAATAAAGATTTAACTTGTGAAAAATAATTTTTAAAATAAGCATCTGTTGTATAACCCACATACTAGGTGTTTTTGACTACCTAGTTGTTTTTTTTATGGAGTTTATTATGAAAAAATTAATCATCTTATCTGGAAGCTCAAATTCTGGAAAATCTGATACTTTAAAATACTTAGTCACAAAATTAGGAGGCACTCTTACAACTAATTATGATGACAAATATACATGTAATAAAGGAAAATTAAAACTATGCATTTGCACTGCAGGTGATAGTGCTAGTATAACAAATGATAATATCAATTTCTTTAATCAACACAAAAATTGTGATGTTTTTATATCTGCAGCTAGAAGCAGTGGAGCAACTGTTAATCTTTTAGTTGATTGGGCTAATGCAAATAAAATTGATTATATTTATGTAACAAAAAGTTGGTTAGAAGATAAAAATAATAACTTTCATTTTTTTAATGATAAATTTGCTGATTTTTTAAATGCTCTAATATAGAATTTTTATGAGCAAAATTGAACATAGAAAATTTTTGTATCGTTTTTTTCTAAAACTTGCATTTTTAATATATATGGGATAATATAAACTTACACTTTGGATTATCCCATATAATAATTTTGGAAGAAACTATGTCATTTATAGAACGTCATGCAAAAAAAACAATAGAACGAATTTCCAATTCATTTCCGGCAGTTTTGGTTACAGGTGCAAGGCAAACTGGAAAAACAACTCTTCTAAAAAGCATCACGGACAAAAAATCCGTTGGCTATCTTACATTCGATAATCCTATGGAAGAGCAGTCTGCAAAATCTGACCCGCAAATGTTTATCGATTTTCATCCTAACCCTTTTTTATTTGATGAAGTTCAGTATGTTCCCGATTTATTTCGTTATCTAAAAATTGAAATTGACAAGAATCGGCAAAACGGAATGTACTATCTTACAGGAAGCCAGCAGTTTCGTCTTATGGAAAAAGCGACGGAAAGTCTTTCTGGAAGAATCGGAATCGTACAGCTTTATCCGCTTTCTGCACGCGAAAAACGCGGCGATGGTTTTGACAAACCTTTTATTCCATCAAAAGAATATATTTTGCAGAGAAATAATGCATTTTCTAACAAGGAATTTTCTGCAACAGAAATATGGAATTCTATTTTTATTGGTGGTTACCCAGAAGTTGTAACCAAAAATATTTCGCCAAATGATTTTTATTCAAATTATCTAAAAACTTATATCGAGCGAGATATTCGAAGTCTTACCCAAGTAGCGAACGAAATGCAGTTTTTTCAGTTTATTTCGGTTGTTGCGGCAAGAACTGCACAGCTTGTGAATTATGAAGACATTGCAAGTGAAGTCGGAATCAGCGAAGTTACGGCGAAAAAGTGGCTTTCGCTCCTCGTAACTTCTGGGCTTGTTTATTTGCTTCAACCGTTTTCAGTGAATGTTGAAAAGCGTGTTGTAAAAACTCCCAAACTTTATTTTGTTGACACAGGACTTGCCGCCTACCTTACAAGATGGACAGATTCAAATGTGCTTAGTTCTGGTGCTATGTCTGGTGCATTTTTTGAAACCTACATTGTGAGTGAAGTTTTAAAATCTTTCTGCAATGCCGGAATTGAGCCTCCGCTTTATTTCTACAGAGATAAAGACAAGATTGAAATTGACTTGGTTATTTTCTTGAATAACACAATTTACCCAATTGAAATAAAAAAGACCGCTTCGCCAAAGTCAGACGATGCAAAAAACTTTTTCATTACAGGAAGAATTAAAAACATCGAAGTTGCTCCACCATGCATTGTTTGTAATTGTGCAAAGCCAATTTCTGTGTCAAAAGGGGTAATGGCAATTCCTGCAGAATACGTTTGAAAAATAAATTAAATTTACTTAAAAAAACACCTGACCGTAGTTTAATTTATGACAAAGGTAAATCAGTTGGTTATTCTATTTGATGTACGTGTTCTTAGCTTTAATTAACCCTTGCCATTTACACAAATTTTATAACAGGATTTCTACAGCCCCTTAATCTGCTCTAAAGAAAGTCCTGTGCATTCGGAGATGGTGTTCAAGTCAATGCATTTTTTTATCATCTTCTTTGCGGTTTCAACGGCTTTGTTCAAAGCTCCTTCTGCAATTCCTTTAGACAGACCTTCCTTCAAGCCTTGAACTTTGCCGATTTCGCGGGCTTCCTCTTTCCATTCGGTGACTTGGTCTTCCCATAACATGTATTCGGCCCTCCATTTTTGGTGATTCTTGCATATGTCGACGGCTTCTTGAATCTTGTGCGTCAACAAATCTGTCGCCGACCTTTCTTTTACGAACTTCAAGAACGCCCTGACTTTCGGCTCTTTCGCCTTTTCAAAGTCACTTGCATTATAAATCA
>CAKULY010000026.1 GCA_934667505.1 uncultured Treponema sp.
GACTAGCGGCAGGACAATCAGCGACATCTGCCTTGACTACGGAATCAGCCCTTCGAACTTTGTTCCGGCGTTCAAGAGGCAGCAGAAAATCTCGCCGTTCTATTTTCGGAAGGAAAGCGCGCGCCGTTCGGTTGAGCACGATTTTTTTCATTCTGCGGAGGACAAAAAGGCACGGCTTGCAAGCTTTGAGGAAGTTTCTGCGAAAGTTACAATTGAAAATCTTCCGGACTATTTTGTGATTTACGAGCGCAAAATCGGGAACTACCACGACATGAAAAACGACTGGTGCGTATTTCTGGAAAAATATCAATCGGCGGCAAAAAAAGGCGCGCTCTGCTTTGAGCGGACTTTTGACGATCCGTCATGCTCGGACGAGAACCACTGCCTCTACGACCTTTGCATCGAGGCAGAAAAGGACTGCCCTCTTGAGAACACGTGCGTGATTCCGGGCGGAAAATTCGCAGTCTACCACTTCAAGGGAAACCACAAGGAAATCTACGCGGCGTACCAGAATATATACAACGTCTGGTTTCCAAATAGCGGTGCAAGATTCGCAGACCGCATGGGATTCGACAGATACGTCTACGTGAACGCCGACGCAACCTACATGGAAATCGACCTGTGCTTTCCGGTTGAATAGAATTTCAAAAAGGAATGTCATTCTCGTGCAAGTTCGACGTAAGTCGAACGCAGACACGGGAATCTTTACACATGAGATCCTCCGGTCAAGCCGGAGGATGACAAAAAAACCATTCTAAAAAAGCAAGAATTCATAAGTATTAAATTATTCTTTTCTGTAACATAAGAGGCGTAAACGATTCCGGCGCGCCAAAATCAATTCACAATGTCATGCGGCTTGAGCCTGTAGTCCGCAAGGATTATCAACCGAGTTTGCTTCGCAAACGTCGCGGATCAAGCCCGATAATGACGCAAAAATCAAGCTCAGCAATGACGCTAAACTCAAAACAACTGTAGGTGAAATTATGAATTCTATGAACGTTGATTCAATCCGCGCAAACAGGACGCGTGCGATTTTGGCTTTTTCGGTTCCGGCGATAATCAGCATGGTGCTCACTTCGCTCATAAACGTGGCGGACGGATTTTTTATGGGAAACTTTGTGCACAAGGACGCGATTGCAGCGGTGAATCTGGGGCTTCCAATTATCTATCTTTTTCTTGCGACCGGGCTTATGGTTTCGGTTGGCGGCTCGGTTCTTGCTGGAATGTCGATGGGAAGACAAGACGAAAAAAGCTGCCGCTCGATTTTCAGCCAGACGATGGCAACCTGCGCTGTGGCTTCCGTGCTTTTGAGCGTGGTCATGTTCCTTTTACTCCGGACGATTCTTGCCGCTCTTGGCGCAGAGGGAAAAGTCGCGCAATATTTTCTTCAATATTACAAGGTTCTTCTTTTTGAGCTTCCGGTTATGACCGTGAACGCATCGCTTGGAATGTTCGTGCGTGCCGAAGGCAGACCTCAGTTCTATCTTGGCGTTACGGCTTTCACCTGCGTTCTGAACATTCTGCTCGACTGGCTTTTTACATCTGGCTTCGGATTCGGGGTGCGCGGAATTGCGGCGGCTTCACTTGTTTCGGCGGTGATTGGATTCGCCATTCTTCTTTTTTATTTTCTGAAAAAGGCGCGCGTGTTCAAGTTCGTCAGGTTCCGCTTTGACCGCAAAGTTTTCAAAAGCACGATGCTCAACGGACTTTCGGAATTCATAGGCGAGCTTTCAATGTGCATAAGCATGGCGGCCTACAACTTTGTGATTATTAGGCGGATTGGAGTTGACGGAGTTACGGCGTTCACGGTCGTGGGCTACACTTCCTACGTTTTCAGCATGGTTGTCTGCGGCTTCGGTCAGGGAATGGCGCCGCTTGCAAGCTTTGTCTATGGAGCGAAGGAAAAACTTCTGGCACGGAAACTCTACTCTCGCACAAACCTTCTTGTGTTCATTGCAGGAGCTGCGACAATCGCGCTCGTCGGGTTCGGCTCATCTTTCTATAGCAGAATTTTTGTGGACGATGCGGCGGTTCAGCAGATGATTAAAAGCGGAATCCTGATTTTTATGTGGAACTACATTCTCTGCGGACTAAACGCAATCGCCTCGTTCTACTTCACGTCAATCGGAAAGGCAAAGGAGTCGGCGGTGATTTCAAGCGCACGCGGACTTGTGATTCTTCTTGCGGCAATCTTTGTTCTTCCGGCAATATTCGGCATGAACGGAATCTGGCTCACCTCTCCCCTAACGGAAATTCTGACGCTCGCAATAACGCTTTTCTACCTGAAAAAAGACAGAAAGGAAATCAGTCTTGCAGAACCGGCGGAACTCTGCGATGTTTCTGAAAGAAACTGATTGATAATCCTGTGCAATAGATCTTCGGGTCAAGCCCGAAGATGACAGAAATCTCCTTGTCATTGCCGGATTGCCCTCTGTGTCATTGCCGCGCTTGACGCGGCAATCTCCTATGTTGCAAAGTTTTTCCAAATCAAGCAGAATGATAAAAAAACTTGTTCACGAGAGGCGAAAATGAAAAACGAAGGAAAAACGGAACTGCGGAGTCAGACTGAATTCGGCGAAAAGCTCAAAATCCTCCGCGCCAAAAATAACATGACTCAGGAGCAGCTTGCAGAAAAGCTTTTCGTGTCGCGGGTTACAGTCTCAAAGTGGGAAAGCGGACGCGGACTCCCGAACATCGAGTCGCTAAAACTTCTCGCGGACATAATGGAAGTTTCCGTGGACGAGCTTCTTTGCGGCAGCGAGATTGTTTGCGTCGCGGAAAAGCAGATTCTTCAGACCGGCGAAAATTTCCGGAGATTTTTCATCGCGCTCACGGACATTCTGTGCGTTCTGCTTCTTTTTCTTCCATTGTATACGGATTTTTCTGACGGAATTTTCAGGCAGGCGGTGATTTACAATCTGCACACCGCAAATGTCCTAACCAAAGCCGGGCATTATTTTTTCGACATTCTGATTTCGACATTCGGACTTTTTGAGCTTGCTCTTCAGAATATTCAAGCCGGCAAAAAGAGGCAGGCTGCCGGCAAAAAACAGTTTTTTTCTGCCCAGACAATTCTTTCAGTTCTGATTACGCTAGCAGCTCTCATCTGGAATATAATCACAAGGCAGATGTACGTGAGCGTCTTTCTTGTTTTTATGCTCGCGCTGAAATTTTTCATTCTGATTTCATTTTTTAGCGCAATTATAAAACCGCAAGGCAGATAAGTCCTACCAAAACGACGATGCTACGAAAAGTATCGCAGATGTAAACAGAAATTCATCGACATTTTTCAGACTTTGGATAAAATTAAAGATATGAAAAACAAAACATTTTTACTAATCACGATTATTTCAGTTGCGATAAACAACTTTTTTGCAATTTCCGCAGCTGAAAACAAAAAGACGTTCAGTCTTTCGCCGGCTCTGGACATTTCTCTTGCAACAAGCGCGCTGGCTCTTTGCGGAACGACATTCGCATTGGACAAGTTCACGGACTTCAACAAGCCGGAACTGAAAGACACGTCATTTGAAAAAAGCGGAATAAACGCGTTCGATAGAATCTTTGTAAATCCCTACTCAAAAACACTCGATACCGCAGGAACAGTTCTTTCGGCCGCGCTCTGCGTTTCTCCTGCGATTCTCGCCTTTGCGCCGAAAAACCAGTGGCTCGAAGCCGGAGCGATGTACGCAGAGACAATGCTTTTTGCCTGGGGATTCAAGGAGCTTGCGAAACTATGCGTGAACCGCGCAAGACCTTACATGTATTTTGACGAACGTCCGCAGGAAGAGATTGAAAAAGGCGACTGGGCCGCTTCATTTTTTTCAGGACACACGACTCTTGCGTTCGCGGCGGCGACTTACACAAGCTACGTGTTCGGAAAACTCATGCCGGATTCCGCGCTCAAAATTCCAGTAATCGCCGGAAGCTACACGCTTGCGGCGGCGGTAGCAGTTACAAGAATCGCAGGCGGCTGCCACTTTACAACAGATGTATTGCTTGGAGCGGTGGTTGGAAGCACGTGCGGATTTCTTGTTCCGTTCATACATTCAAAAATCGCCCCCCAGAAGAAAAACGAGAAAGTTGGAATTACGGTAAATCCGTTAGGAGTGCAGGTTTCGATCAGGCTGTAAGAGCTATAACATCTGAAACTAAAAATATTATCCGCTGTCTTTTTCAATACTGATTTGTACAGAGCAGCAGCAAGAGTACTGTTTCTAAGTCATGCATTACATATTTTTGCTGCCAGCCTTGCACCTATGCTTAAACTTTATCACAGAAAAAATCTTCTACCTTTAAAATAAATAAGGACTGCCTAAAAAGACAGTCCTTTTTACTGGGACGACAGGATTCGAACCTGTGGAATACTGGCACCAAAAGCCAGGGGCTTACCGCTTGCCGACGTCCCAAAATATATCAAAGAAACATTCTAATCTACAGAACCAGAAGTTTCTACATGACCTGCATTATACTCAGCCAATATTTTATCCTGCAACTCACTTCTAAATTCAGGACTTATAGGATGAGCAACGTCTTTATAATCTCCGCTAGCAGTTTTTCTACTAGGCATTGCAATGAAAAGACCATTTTGACCTTCAATAATCTTTACATTGTGAACAACAAAACAGTCATCAAATGTAACTGTTACATAAGCACGAAGTTTTCCTTCGTCTTCTACCTTTCGGATACGCAACTCTGTAATCTGCATAAGCTATCCTCCGTAACACAAAGCTGATATGCATAAAAAGAATTAAGAGGTCATAAGACATCTAATCCCTTCATAGCCGATAGATTCTATGGCATTTAACGCTTTTTCCCTTACAGTGTAAATACCAAAAACAGTAGACCCTGAACCAGACATTTCCGCATATAAAGCACCAGTTTTTTTGATACTTTTTAGGCAAACTTCAATCTCAGGATATTTATTGATCAAAACTGGTGTAAAAGCATTTTTAAAAGTCCATTCTTCAACAGGCAAATAGTAAATGCTTTCTAATTTATCTAAACTAGGATAAATCAAAGCAGTTTTGTCAAACTGTTCATCAATCAAGGCATAAGCCTCTTTTGTCGAACTACGAACATTCGGAAAAGCAAGTACAAAATACAAATCCGAACGTTTGGATACAAATCTTAAGTTTTCACCACGACCAGAAACGACTGCACAACCGCAGCCATCTTTTTCGCAATGAATAAAGAAAAACACATCGCTTCCAACTTTTGATGCTATAAAATCGAGCTGAGCATCAGTCAGTGATAAATCGTATGCTTTTTCTAAAGCTCTGATAAAAGCGGCGGCATCGGAAGAGCCTCCACCAAGACCACCACCGTCAGGGATACGCTTTGTAAGTCTTACTGAAACAGAATGAACTGGAACAGAAACAACTTCACAGAATGCATCGTATGCTAATGTTATAGTATTTTTCTTTGGTAAAATTAGACTTTCACAAAAAACAGAACACTTTCCGTAATCTGCTAAAAATTTAATTTCAAGCTTGTCAAAAATATTAACAGTCTGAAAAATACTTTCTATTTCATGAAAACCGTCGCCTCGAACTGGCAAAACCTTTAATCCAAGATTAACTTTTGCTGGCGCGAAAACGCAAGTTTCATCTAACATATTGATTTAATTATACAGATTTTATTAATGTTGTCAAACCCTAAAAGTTAATTTTATAAAAAAAACTTTTAAATTCAGCAAAACTGTTGACGCAACTTAAACACTGATTTATATTTCTAAAAGAGAGAAACAACCTTTAAAGGTTCTAAAATATAAGGTTGAATTTTAAGTTTTTAGAAAAACAAAAGTATTTTTTTGCAATTACTAAAAACCCCGATTTTCAGTCTATAGAAAACTATTCTTACTTACTGGAGCATTTTATGTCTATCGAAGACGATTTTGAATTGTATGCAGGTCCATTTTCATTTGATGATGAATTTGAAGAAGACTTCAATGACAACGAATCTGATGACCAACTTGACGAATTTGATGAAGATTCGGAAAGTTATGAAGAA
Organism: uncultured Treponema sp.; assembly: GCA_934667505.1. Lineage (GTDB taxonomy): Bacteria > Spirochaetota > Spirochaetia > Treponematales > Treponemataceae > Treponema_D. The sequence continues at coordinate 6,010 of CAKULY010000026.1, forward strand.
GTTTTTGAAGATGATTATGAAGACGATGTATACGAGCCTTTCGATGACACAGAACCAGAAGACGGATACACAAATCCTTACGATATAGACGAAGATGAAGATTTGTTTGTAGATGAAGAATAGTTTTTAAAAAATCTATAAATCAAAACTTTCAATAAATATGTTTTGGACAAAGTTCGCTTAAATTCAAGATTTTGACCAAAACGTATTTTTAAACTAAATAATTCAACTCAACAATTAATTATGAAAATCTAGGCATTTTCCAGCATGCCACAATTTTTCTAAATCATAAAATTCTCGTGCAGCTTCCGACATTAGATGAACCACAACTGGACCTATGTCTATTAAATTCCAGTCATCCCCATCCGGAGATTTTCTTGTAGTTACATGAATCTGCATATCATTATTTTTTACATAGTCTTTTACTTGCTTGTAAAGCCCCTGCCAATGAGCGGAACTAGAAATTGTTGCGATAACAAAATAATCAGTCCAACTATTTAAGCCTGAAACATCTAAAAGTGTAACATTCTTTCCTTTTCCATCTTCTAAAATCATTGCAATTTCTTTAGCTTTAGTTTCAATGTTTTTCATAAAAATAACCTCCATTAACTTAAAACTGCTATTTTATCGTACATAACGACCATCAAAATCTTTTCCTAAGATAATTGTAAAATCAACATTTGCAGAATCTTCAGACTCACTATCATAAATATTGACTTCTTCTTCAACTATATTTGTACAATGAATAAACTCACCTACCATATCAGCCATTTCTCTGTTTCCAATATGATCAATTATGACTGTTTTTTCATAATTATTTGAATCAGCATTTACAGCGCTTAAAACATCATAGCTAGCATTTTGAAAGAGTATAGCAGTATTATGGGCAAGGCCTTGTATTGTAGTTCCATTTTTTATTTCAAGCACATATACCCGACTAGCTAAGGCTCCTTTATTAGAAATAAGAATATTTGTGCTCTGCTTTACAGCTCTTTTTATAAAATCTCCATTATCCAGCGGAAAAACTAACCTTTGTCCATCAACAATACGAGGGAGACCTGTAACAGTTTGACGAATTACACTCTCGCTGTCCATATTAGAAATTAAAGAAAAAAGTTTATATGTGTCATTCTTGCTTAAATTTGTTTTTATAAGTTTATTGTAATTTTTAAAAAACTTTTTCTTTGCAAAAATTCTGTCTTTACGATCATGCAAGGTTGTAAAAAAAGAAACTATAACATTTTGATAGCGTTCAAGAATCTCTGAGTCAGCTTCATCTTCCAACCTGTAGTTTATATAAGTTTTTATTTTATCGCCGTCAAGAGTTACTGCTCCAGATGGCAAGAGCCACCTTTCTCCGCTTTCAGAAACTTCGTCTATAGGAGATGGTATAAAAACTCTTAAGCCTCCAAGCATATCAGTAATTTCAGAAAAATCATTTAATTTTATTACTGAATAAAAAGGTATATTACAACCTAAAAGGGTTTCCACCTCTTTTTTGTAGATTTCTATTCCTTTTTCTTTGTAGACGTCATCAATTCTGTCAACACGTCCTAAAGACTGATAAATTGCACCTATATTTCCCGGAATATTTACAACTACCGCCTTATTAGAAACAGGATATAAAATAAGCAAATTTGAAAATACTGCAGAACCGTTATTATCATCAACGACAGTAAGAAATCTTATTACCTGATCATCTGCAATTTTTTCTGAAACTGTATCGTTTTTTAGGGATATGCTCATTATTACAATAACAAACACGATTATAAGAAAAATAACAGAAAGGAAAAAAACACCTTTTTGTTCATCTCTCATTTTAATTTTACTCATAAAACGCTCCAAACAAATTAAAAAAATCTGCTAACTTGCAAAAGCTTTTTCATTTTCCTTAATAGTTTCAAAACAGGCAATGCTTTCAGGGGCAACTTTTCGACCTTTTTTCAAAAGATGATTAATATTATCTTGCAAAACTTTACAGGTAAGTTCATCAAGAGACAAAGTTTCAAGTTTTGCCAAATATTTTTCTGTAATATGTTCTCTTCCAGGTTCAATTTTATCTGCCACATAAAGAACTTTTGAAAGCTCGCACATTCCAGGTTTGCCAAAAGTATGAACTGCTACAGCCTCTAAAATTTGACTATCATCAACTAAAAATTTTTTATGTAAAAGAATAGCAGCTGCCCTTCCATGCAGAAGAGATGGTTTTTGTTTTTCCAAATCAGAAAGAGGCTTGCCATCTTTTAAAGCAAGAGAAATTAACTCTTCACTAGAGAACTCTTTACACATATCGTGAGAAAGTCCTGCAAAATAGCCTTTAGAATCTTCCAACCCGAATCTTTTGCATAGTTTAGAACATGTTTCTGCAGTCCTTAAAGAATGTTCGTATCTTTGCTTAGAAACAGAAGATTCTGTAAACTTTCTTACTTCTTCAACTAATTTTTCATCTATCATTATTTTTTTCCAAGTAACCTTAAATTAATATACTGGAAAATTGAATCTGGAACAAGATAACGCCACGCTTTTCCTAATGTAATTCTAGAACGAATTTCTGTAGAAGAAATATGTAATTCAGGATTTTCAAGTTTTATATGCTTATAACGAAAGTTTTTTTCAAAATCAAGGCAAGAATTTTGATTTACATAGTTACCCTTTGAAATATTTTCAAACTGTTCACTTTCTTTGTTAAACCCGTCCATTTTTCTTGTTGCAATTACAAAGTCAACCATTTCTGCAATTTTTTCTGAATTATACCATTTGTCAAACTGACTTGCACTTTCCTGCCCCATTAAAAGACCGAGTTTTTTATCGAACTTATAGGTTTGTTCAATATATTTTAGCGTATCAAATGTATAAGAAACACCTTTTCGCCTAATTTCGCAGTCTTCTACCTGAAAAAAACTCTTTCCTTCTATTAAAGAATCAGCACAAAAACAATTCAACATTTCAAGACGTTGCTCAGGAGAAAGAAAATTATTTATTTCTTTATGAGGAGGTATGTATGTTGGAACAAACAGAACTTTGTCATACCCAAGCTCTTTTACCGCTGCTTCTGCTAAAAAACAATGTCCTATATGAAGCGGATTAAAAGTTCCTCCTAAAACAGCGATTTTCATTGCTCACTTCCAGGATACTGAACAGAATCGTCATCAAAAAACGCTTGCTTCATAAAATCAGGAACTGGCAAAGAAGAAGCATTTTTATTATCTTCAGCAGGATTTTCCAATTGATTGACAAGCTTTATTATAGAATTTCTTGCAATTCCCATTCCTTTTCCGCTTAAAACAGAAACTGGAATTACAGGAATAGTCTTATCGATTTTATGAATTGACGATTCAATTTCTTTTGCATTTGACTCGGCGCCTTCAACATCAATTTTGTTGGCAATAACTATCCTAGGCTTGTTCAACAACTCTTTGGAATAGTTTTCAAGCTCTAAGCAAAGAGTTTTATATGCGCAAAGGTAATTTGAATCTGAACAGTCTATCATAAAAATAAGACATGAAGTTCTAGAAATATGTTTTAAGAAATCAAACCCCAAGCCAACACCTTCACTAGCGCCTTCTATAATACCTGGAATATCTGCAATAATTATGTCTTGCTCAGAATCCACTCTTAAAACACCTAAATTTGGAATTTTTGTAGTAAATGGATACGGAGCAATTTTTGGCCGTGCATTAGTAAAAGCTGTAAGCAAAGAAGATTTTCCAGCGTTTGGAAAACCTACAAGACCGACATCTGCAATTATGCTGAGTTCTAATTTTAAAATGCGTTTTTCGCCAGGCTTTCCTTCATGCGCGTATCTAGGTGCTTGATTTGTTGAAGACTTAAAATGAACATTTCCCCAACCGCCTTTTCCACCTTCTAAAAATAAGAATTGCTCATTCTCTGATTCAGCAGTAAAGTCGTGAATCAGCTCTCCTGTTTCTGCGTCACGAACTGTAGTTCCAGGAGGAACACAAATGACTACATCTTCGCCATCCTTGCCAAATTTGTTCCACCCCATTCCGTCGCAGCCATTTTTTGCTTTAAAAATTCTATGATGACGCAAACGAGAAAGAGTACGCATATTTTTCTTTACGCAAAATATTACATCTCCACCTTTTCCGCCGTCACCACCATTAGGGCCTCCATGAGGAATATATTTTTCGCGGCGAAAAGCAATACAGCCGTTGCCGCCTTTACCTGAATAAACTTCAATTATAGCTTCATCTGCAAACTGAAACATAAAAACCTCTTCGCAAAAATACGTCTGTTCAATAATTTAACTCAGCCGTTTTTAATTTTTATAAACTGTAAATAAAAAAAACACCCGGTCAGAAAGAACTCTAAACCGGGTTTTTATTTCAGAAAATAATAAGTATAAAAAAATTATTTTACTTCTTCAGGTGTAACAGAAACAAATTTTCTATTCATTCTTTCGTGATATACAACGTTTCCATTTGATGTAGCAAACAAACTATCATCACCCGCTTTCTGAACATTCTTACCAGGGAAAATTTTTGTTCCGCGCTGTTTTAAAATAATAGAACCTGCTGTAACAAATTCTCCGCCGTATTTTTTTACTCCCAAATTCTTAGGATTAGAATCGCGTCCGTTTTTTGCGCCACTTCCGCCTCTAGTTCTTCCCATGATTATCTCCTAAAAAAATCAATTAAATTTCTATTTTAATTTGACTTCTTTACGCAATTTATCACATAAATGAAAAACTGCTTTTAAATAATTAAGTTTGCAACGCAAACTTGCAAAGATAAGAACAAACTATTTTGAAAGTTATTATCTTTACACCTTATTGAACTGTTGTATAAACAATTTTCAAACACTGCGGAAATTCCTTTCTTACAGATTCTAGACCAGTTTCAAGAAAATCTCCCGCATATTCAAGTTTGGCTTCTAAAATAGGATTGCTTTCTTTTAGAAAAACTTCAAAACTAAGACTACCTGGTTTTAGGCGGTCAGTCTTAAGCTCTATTCCGAAAGTATTCGAAAGAACCTGTACCGTTGTTTTTAGTAAAACTGTAACAGCGCTACAGACAATATCATATCCTTTTTTAGAATACCCAGCATGACCCTCAGCAGAACAACTGCATATCACACCGCTTTTGCTGCGCTTAAAAAGCACAGTTATCATTATGCCTCAATAGATTCAACACGAACGTTTGTATAATGCTGTCTGTGACCGATTGTTCTGTGATAATCTTTCTTTGCCTTGTACTTGAAAACAATAACCTTTTTGTCGCGGAAAGAATCTTCTACAACAAACTGAACTTTAGCACCTTTTACATAAGGTGTGCCAACAGTTACTTTATCTCCATCGCTTACAAGAAGAACAGAATCTACATCAATTTTGGTTCCTTTTTCAGCATCGATTGAATCTACTGTAAGGACAGCACCCTTTTCTGCTTTGTACTGTTTGCCCTTATATTCAACAAGTGCGTACATATTAAATACCTCTAAATAAAAATCTTATATGAAAGTAGCCGCAGTATTTAACGGGGTGATACTACAACCCTTTTACCATACGTGTATTTGATATAGTATCAGAAAAATAGCATTTTAGTCAATAAACGATTTAGAATTTATAGGTTCCTGTAGTTATAGTTCCACCATTGCTGTATATATCAAAATTGACTGACTTATCTGCTTTAGAAAGTTCTGTATAGAATTCTTTTAGATTTTTTACAGATTTTCCATTTACGCTAGTTATTACATCACCTTCTTGCAGACGCAAAGAAGCAGCTGGCGACTTTTGAGCAATATTAGTTACCGCGACACCAGAAACTTTAGAATCTAACTCAAGTTCTTTTCTTACGTCTTCTGTCAATGGAACTGCTATAAATCCTGGCCAAAGCTTGCTATTATCTGCGGAAACTTTTTCAGAACGCTCTTCGATTGTAACTGGAACAACTAATTTTTCTCCGTTTCTGAACACTTCAAAGTCAACTTTTTTTCCTGCGGCAATTCTTCCTACTTCTCGCTGAGCCTGTTCTACATTCTTTACTTCGTGGCCGTCAATTTTTACAATAAAATCACCAGGTTTTATTCCTGATTTTTGCGCAGGACTGCCAATAAATATCTGGCTTGCAAGGGCACCGTGCATATCTTCAACACCGAGAGCCTTCTTATAATCTTCAGAACCTTCCATTAAAGAAACGCCAAGCCAACCGTAAACTACCTTTCCGTCTTTTATAAATGAATCTATGGCAGATTTTATATTATTAATAGGAATAGAAAATCCTAATCCCTGGCTTCCACCTGATTGGCTTGCAATCCAAGTATTTATACCTATAACTTCGCCATAAATATTTACTAATGGACCGCCTGAATTTCCTTGGTTGATTGCAGCATCTGTCTGAATAAAATCATTTATATTGCCTATTCCAGAACCAGAACGCCCCTTTGCGCTTACAATTCCTTGTGTAACAGATTGACTGTATCCCAATGGAGCACCCATCGCCAAGCAAATATCTCCAGTTTGAACTTTATCAGAATCTCCTAACAAGGCAACAGGGATAGAACTGTCCTTAGATTCAAAAGAAACAAGGGCTATATCCATACGCGAATCTGCGCCAACGAGCTTTCCATCAAATTCTCGCCCATCATTTAGTTTAATGGAAATTTTTGTAGCGCCACCAGCCACGTGATTATTTGTAAGAACGTAAAGGATATTGCCAGAGCGGCGAACAATTACACCTGAACCCAGTCCTTTTTGTTCATACTCTCGGGTTCTGCCATTTTTATTAGAATCAGATTCATCTTCTGGATAACCAAAAAAGAAACGTCTGAAATCTTGAAAAGGATCTATAGTTTGAACAGTCTTTGTTTCTGTTACGTCAACTTCAACCACAGATGGTAAAACTCCATTGCTTATGGCTCTAAAAGAGTTCTGCAAGGCTTCCACTATGTTCAAACTTTCAGAAGGAACTATTTGTGAATTAGATTCTGCAAATGCAGTATCTGCTGTTCCTTTAACAACTTTTTTTCCGCATGAAATTGAAACCAGAGCAAAAGACATTACCGCTGCACAAACAATCCAAATAACTCTCTTTGTCCATGTCTTCATTTTAATTACCTCCGCAAATAAAAATCCTTATATTTTCTAATATAAACAATTTTTTTTAAAATGGTTACAATTATTTTTAATATGCTTAAGCAAAGATATTTTTGAGTTACATTTTTTGCTCGCTTCATTTTATTTTTTATAGGTCGAAAGCCGAAGTTTTAGAAAACTAAATAAAAGCGCAAGCGAATTTGCAATTATAAAAAACTCGGGTTTTAACCTTTATAGTTTAAATCTGTAAGAATTTCAGTATAATCTTCAAAAACTGCGACCGTATGCTCTTCGTGGGCAGAAACTTTGTGATCTTTTGTAACAACTGTCCAACCGTCATTTTTTACATAAACATCAGCAGTTCCTAAATTTATCATCGGTTCAATAGCCAATACCATTCCCGCTTGAATTCTTGGATTAGGTCCTGTGGATGGACAGTTAGGAATACTTGGATCTTCGTGGACCTCTAATCCCACGCCATGACCACAATAGTCGTAAACAACTCCATATCCGTGTTTTTTAGCAATTTCGTAAACAGCTTTAGAAATATCGCTGATTCTATTGCCAACTTTACAGGCATCAATTCCAGCCTGCAAACATTCAAGAGCAACTTCATCAAGTTTTCTTATTTCTGGCTTTACATTTCCTACCAAAACAGAATGAGTTGAGTCACTTATATATCCATTTAAATCAATGCCGACATCAAGACTAACTATATCTCCGTCTTTTATAACTCTTTTTTTTGAAGGAATACCGTGAATTACTTCTTCATTTATGCTGATACAAGCAGCCCCTTTAAAGTCTTCTAAATACCAGGCAGGCGAGCCGCCATGAGCTTTTATGTAATCAACAAAAAGGTCATCAATAGCTTTTGTGGTCATTCCAGCCTTTACTTGTGGAATTACATAATTAAAAGTATCTGCTAGAAGGTGGCAGGATTTTCTTATGCCTTCAATTTCTTCATCATTCTTAAGTCTTATCATATTATTACTCCTCGTTAGTGCCGAGCCATAGATGGCAAAATCTCAGTTTGTGAAAGCGACACTCGAAAATGTGAAGTTTTCACAAACAATTTCACACCAAAGTGAAAAACTTTCTATAGCTTATTAAAACAAGTTTCTTTCTTTTTAGAAGAAACTTTTACAGCCTCCTGCATACATATAGAAGCGGTGTAAGTGTCTCCAAGCCTAGTGTATGCCGCTGCCATTTTCTGCAAAAAGAACGCATCATCTTCTGCAGAAAACCCTAAATCCAATGCCCTTTCCCACACATCAAGCGCTAATTCATCGCTCATATATCCTTCTGTTTTTTTCTTAAGGATATTTAAAGTAAATTCAATTACTTCTGGGAAAAAAAATCTAAAATAATTATAACTATATTCTAGACGAATTATTTGTTCCAATAGAATAAATGCGTCATAAAATTCATTGCGAAGAGCCAACTCTTCTGCCAGAATATATCCATAATCCATAAAATCTTTGCGAGAAAACCAATGTTTTAGGCTAAAATCAGCGTGATTCATTGACATCCTCTTGAATTCTTTTACAGCCTCGTCTTCACGATTGTGCATTAACTCAAAAAAAATTAACTTTGCACGGCTTTCTTCATCTTGCCTAGCAGAAAGCCAAGTGTAATAGTCAAAATAATAGCCATCAGATTTTTTTTGTGTATAAGATGTCCTAAAAGCTTCATCAAAAATAGAACGCTGCCTTAAATCAGAAAGAATTTCGTAAGCTCTTACAATTTGCTGAAATTCTTTTGAATCGGCATTTTTAGTTAAATCTGGATGGAACAGCTTAGCTTTCTGCCTGTAAGCTTTTTTTATTTCTGCAGCTGTAGCATTTTGACTTACCCCAAGGATTTTATAACAGTTTAGCACAGTAAAACCTCTATGAAATCTTAAAAAGGGATTCCACATCAGGCTTGTGAACTACAAGAACCGGACACCTTGCATAAGTTATAAGTTCATATCTATTTGTAAGCGCAACACTCCGACGTGCAGAAGCTTTTTCTACAATTTTTCCACTAGAATCATGGCCGCCTAAGATAATAAGATCGGCTTCGGAATCTTCTGCAACTTTTATAATTTCAGAGCAGACGGAACCTGTTCTAAGCTCGCTTGAAGCTAAAACTCCTTTAGACTTTGCAAGCTTTGTTACATAGTCAAGATAGTTTTTTCCATTTTGCCTAAGCTCTTCTTCATAGGAAGAAACCTCTGACGAAATCAAAAAATTGCATTTGTCTAAAAATTCCATTGTCGCTGTATCTACAACATATACAAACTTCAAAGAAAAAGAATACTTTTTTGCCATAATAATCGAATACATGGCAGCTTGAATAGAAGACTGAGAACCATTTACTGCTACTATAACATTTTTGAAAAGAGCTTTCATTTTTTTTACCCTTAATAACTTGATGATTTTTTCTTCAACGCCTTTAGAACAAAAACATTTTCTCTTTCTTTTTCTTCAAGAACATTTTCTATATAAGTTTTTGTTTCTTTTGCTTGAGGAATAACCATCTTGTCCAAAGCATTTACTCGCCGCTGAGTTTTTTTAACTTCTTCGGCAAGCCTCCAAACTATAGTTCTTATAGAAGCCATCTGTGTCAAAAGAGCCAAAAGATTAAAAAAATCAATTATAACTTTATCAGTATTAGCATAAGTTCCTATCATTGAATAAAAAATTCTGCGCTCAGGAAGTTTTACATCAAGAGTGTCAAAATTCATGCCGCCAATCATTACATTTCTTTTTTCCATTTGAAAATCGTAATGAACAGAATGAGCAATCCGTTTTACCTGATCAGAACCATCTGCCATAAGCATTCTTTTAAAAGCAGGATAAGCAACCTGTGTAGCTTTTTCAATATCCCGCTCAAGAATTTTTACTTTATCAACCATTCGCATAAGTTCTTGAACAAGAATTTCGCGTTTTTGCTCTAAAAGCTCATATCCATTTTGGCTGATTGAAAGCTGTTCTTTCATGGCGAGAAGATTTGATTTTGTAGGAGCAATATTAAGCCTTGCCATTATGCCTCTTTTGGAAGATATTTCTCAATATATTCAGATTTTATTCTAAACAACTCTTCAACAGGAAGAATAGAAAGACAGTTCCAACCTATATTAAGAGTTTCTTCTATTGTACGGTCTTCATATTCACCTTGAGTAAGGAATTCTTGTTCAAACTTATTGCCAAAATCAAGATATTTTCTATCCAACTCAGAAAGTTCTTCTTCCCCGATTATCGCTGCAAGATTTCGTATAGATTTTACCTTTGAATAGGCTGCAAAAAGCTGGCTAGAAACATTTGCATGATCTTCGCGAGTCATATCTTCGCCAATTCCGTCTTTCATTAAACGAGAAAGGGATGGCAAACCAGCTACAGGAGGATAGATTCCTTTTGAATCCATTTCTCGATCCAAAACGATTTGTCCTTCAGTAATATAGCCTGTAAGGTCTGGAATCGGGTGTGAAATATCATCGTTTGGCATAGTCAAGATTGGAATTTGAGTTATAGAGCCTTCAGAACCTTTTATTTTGCCTGCCCGCTCATAAAGTTCTGCCAAATCTGAATAAAGATAACCTGGGTACCCTTTTCTGCCAGGAACTTCTCCGCGAGTTGTAGAAATTTCTCTTAAAGCCTCGCAATAGTTAGTCATATCTGTCATAACTACAAGAACGTGCATTCCTTTTTCAAATGCCAAATATTCTGCTGCCGTAAGGGCGCAACGCGGAGTCATTATACGTTCAATGGAAGGAGCATCTGCCAAGGATTGAAACATAACTACCTTTGAAAGAACACCTGATTCTTCAAACGTATTTATAAAAAAGCGAGCGACGTCGTATTTTATGCCCATTCCGGCAAAAACCATAACAAACTGCTCATCGCTGTTTCTAAGCTTTGCTTGGCGTATAATCTGAGCGGCAAGTTTATTATGAGGAAGTCCATTCCCTGAAAATATAGGGAGTTTTTGTCCACGGACAAGTGAGTTCATTCCGTCAATTGCAGAAATTCCAGTCTGTATAAAATCACGCGGATAAGAACGGCTAAAAGGATTTATTGGATACCCATTAACGTTAATTTTCTTTGAAGAAATTATTTCTGGATAACCATCGATTGGCTCGCCAAGTCCGTTAAAAACTCTGCCAAGCAGTTCATCACTTACTCTAAGTTCTAGCGGTTTATCAAGAAACTCAAACGATGTTTCCGCAAGATCAAGTCCTGTTGTCGTGCCAAAAACTTGGACTATGCAAGCCTTTTCGCTTAAATCAACTATACGGCCAAGACGTTTTACACCAGTTCTGTCGCGAACGCAAACTGTTTCGTTGTAAAAAACATTTTCAGTACGCTGAACTGCAATAATTGGACCATCGACCGAGTTAACACCTCTGTATTCAATTCCTTTCATTATATGCCCACCTTGCTACTGTAAACTGATTCAAGTTCCCTAAACTGTTCTTCTAAATGTCCTCTTATAACAGAAATCTTATCAAGTTCATTGTTTGGAATCTGCATCTTTATGCGGACAATTTCATTTGCAACAGGAAGAGAATTTATTTTTGTAAGCGGACAACCATTTTTTACCACGCTAAGCGAACGATGATAAAAAAGCATAATAAGCTCGAGAATATCGATTTGCTTTTCTGAAGAGCAGTACATATCAATATCATCAAACGCGTTTTGCTGCAAAAATCCGTTTTTTATCATTTCAGAAACTTTTAAAATAAGTCTTTCTGAATCAGGAAGAGCATCCGGGCCAATAAGGCGAACAATTTGTTGAAGTCTGTCCTCTTTTTTTAAGAGTTCAAGAGCTTCTGTTCTAACCTGCCACCAAATAGGATTGTGTTTTTCCCACCATTCACGAACTTCGCTTGCGTATTCAGAGTAAGAATCTATCCAACCGATAGCAGGATAGTGCCTTGCATTCGCCAATTCTCTGTCTAAAGCCCAAAAGCAACGAATAAATCTTTTTGTATGCTGGGTAACCGGTTCCGAAAAATCACCACCAGGAGGAGAAACCGCACCAATTACAGAAACAGAGCCTTCTTGCCCATTTAAGGAAATGATGCGCCCTGCTCTTTCATAAAATGAAGCAAGTCTTGTAGGAAGATAAGCAGGGAATCCTTCTTCTGCAGGCATTTCTTCCATTCGGCCGGAAAGTTCGCGCAGAGCTTCTGCCCAACGGCTAGTAGAATCTGCCATTATAGCGACATGCATTCCCATATCTCTAAAATATTCTGCAAGGGTTATTCCTGAATATAGAGAAACCTCGCGTGCGGCAACCGGCATATTTGAAGTATTTGCAATAAGAATAGTTCGTTCCATGATTGAACGTCCTGTTCTTGGGTCTACAAGCTCAGGAAATTCTGTAAGAACTTCGGTCATTTCATTTCCGCGCTCGCCGCAACCGATGTAGACAATTAAATCGGCATTGCACCACTTTGCAACAGCGTGCTGGGTCATTGTTTTTCCAGTTCCAAAACCGCCAGGGATTGCGGCTGTTCCGCCTTTTGAAAGAGGAAAGAAAACGTCAATAACTCTTTGCCCTGTTATAAGCGGTTCCGAAACTTCCAGCTTATCGGAATAAGGTCTAGGCTGGCGAACAGGCCAATATTGAGAAAGCTTTATTTCTTCGTCAAGTTCAGTAGTTCCAATAACATCGTCTACAGTGTAATCGCCAGTTCCTTTAAAAGTCTTTAAGACTCTTCCACGAACTGTAGGCGGAACCATTATTTTTTGCGTTATAGATTCAGTTTCTTTTACCGAGCCTATTACAAACCCCATTTTTATAGGGCTACCTTCCTTTACATTTTTATCAGCTTCAAAGTGCCATAGCTTATTAACATCCAAAGGCTCTGTTCTTTCTCCTGGAAGAAGGAATGCGCCTGAATGTTCTGACATAGTTTTTAAAGGCCTTTGAATTCCGTCGTAAATTGTACCTACAAGACCAGGTCCTAGCCTTAACGAAAGAGGTCTTTGCTGGCATACAACTTTTTCGCCAACGTGCATACCAGTATCTTCTTCATAAACTTGAATTGTAGCATTATCTTTGTTTTGGCGAATAATTTCACCTATAAGCCTTTTTTCACCTACATCAACTACATCGTACAGACCACAGCCGTCCAAACCTTTTGCATAAACAATAGGTCCAGAAATACGGGTTATTTCGCCTTCAATCATCTACTCAAGCCTCCCGTCAAACAAAGTTTTACACAGTTCTGTTCTATATTCATCTTGAAGTTGACATATAATCTCGCTCATAGTTGTTCTAACCCGGACAGATTTATCGTTTGCTTCAAGAATTATCCCCAATTTAGTAGTTATACCGCAATCGCTTTCGATAATCAGTTTATTAAAATCAGTTTTATTAAATGAAACAATAGCGTATTTATTTTCAAAAGCTTTTTTCAAGAGTTTTTCTTCAAAGCCATAATATGAAACAACCAATTTTTTTGATTTTAAACAATTTTCATATTTTTGAATTTGTCGCATTATAAGTTCTAGTTTTTCTTCTACAGATAAAGACTGTAAAAAAGCATCAGTTGCTTTATTTATAGAAGATTGAATAAAAGAAACTAAAAAACGTTTCTTTTCAAGTGGAAGAGAAGCAGCCAAATCTTTTTCAAAGAAACGAAGTTTTTCCTCAGTTTTCGCCAAGTAATCTTTTTTAGCTTTTTCTATACGAGCATCTACATTTTCAAGCATATTCTTGCAATCGGCATCAGCCTTTGCAAGGATTTTTTCTGCTTTCTTTCGTGCGTCAGCCTTAATTTCTTTATCTAAAATTTCTGTAGAACGCAATTCTTCCATAATAAATTCCTAATGAATTAAATTTTTTATACTAAATCTGAACTCCAATCGCTTCCCTAATGGCATCTGTAAGAGATTTTTTACCTCTTATATGACCATCAAGGCATGGAATCTCTACGATTAGAGGATACTTTCCTTTTTTTTGCCATTCCATCTCTTCTTCTTCAATAAGGGCTGCTGTTGCCTCCGTAAGAATAAGAACCTTTGGAATTTCTTCAACAGGAAGTGCTAATTGCCCGCCCTTACCAGTAATTTTGTTAAACGCATCAAGAACTTCATCTCTAGTTTCTGCAATGACTCCGTTTATGCCGGTAAGTTTAAAAGCATAGACTATTTCTCTGTCGCCAATAATGTAAAAGTTCAAATTTTAGTCCTTTTTACTATTCTGAAAATGAATAAAAACTCAAATTCAGAATAGATTAAAATTATCTACAATACAATGATAAGAAGACCTACAAGGAAGCCCCAAAGACAGATACCTTCTGCAAGACCTACATAAGGCAAAGCTTTTCCTGAAAGTTCAGCATTTTCGCTCATTGCGCCCATTGCAGCAGAACCAATTTTTGCAACAGCCATTCCGCCGCCAATGCAACCAAAACCTACCGCAAGAGCTGCCGCAATATACTTTACAGAAGAAGTTGCTTTTTCAGTTTTTTGAACAAAAGTTGCCTCTGTTGCAGGTTTTTCAGTTTTTTCAGCAGAAGTTGTTTGAGCAGCTACAGAAAAAATACTGAAACAAAGAAAAATTGAAGCCAATACAAAGATTTTTTTATTCATAAATCACCTCTATTTATTTCCATAATGAAACTGAAACGGTTTAAACTCTGTACCAGTTTCATTAAAAAATTTGCTAAAAAATTCATAATACTGTAAACGCATTACCTGAATAGCAACTATCATTCCTTCAAGAACGATTACAACTGCATTTCCAAAAATCATTACAAAAATTCCACCTATCGGACCAGCTTTCGCTGTCATAAGGTGAATTATAAATCCCAATACAGCATGAGCTAAAGCGAACGCACCTACACGAACAAAAGAAATAGAACTAGAAAGATAAGTTGAAACAACTTCAATAAGTTCAACTAGTCCTCCTATAAGAGCAGAGCCAAGTCCATTTTCAAACACTGGATATTCTTTGTCAACAAGTCGTTCAAAAGGCTCTCCAAAAGCGGCAAAAAACAGTGTAACACCTATAACAACCCAATCAGCAACAATAAGTTTTCCATCAAAAAAAGCGAGTTTTAAAGCAAAAAACACTACATACCAAAAAAACGCAATTCCGGCAATTCCTGTCTTTCCAAACAAGGCTTTGCCAACTTTTTTTTGTATAAAACAATTTATCACATTTATAATAAGACCAACTGAATTTATTATAAACCCAATGCCAACTGTAACTCCAAATATGCCAAAAATAACCTTGACAGAGCCTGCATCCGAGCTTGGCATCATTTTTACTATCGGAGAATGAGGTTTTCCAAAAAGTCCAGTTATTTTCAGGGCAAAAGGTTCAAGAATTGTTTCGTTTGCAAAAAATTCGCCCGTTATAAGTCCCATTACGCAGCTAGAACAACCAATCGCCATAAAAATTGGCGCAAATTTGCTCCAGCCGCCAACCTTAACAACCTTAAAATGCATTAATAGACCTAGCACAAAGAACACAAGACCTTGACCAAAATCGCCAAACATAATTCCAAAAAGGAGAGTAAAAAATACTGCCACAAACGGAGTCGGATCAATATTTCCATAAAGCGGAGAACCATAGCTAAAAATCATTCTTTCAAAAGATTGGACAAACTTTTTGTGGGAAAGTTTTACAGGAACTTTTTCTTCCCCGTTTATAACGCTAGGAACTTCACTAGGAAGATATTCCCTTACGGCGATTCTGCCTTCAGTAAGATCATCAACATTTTTCATAAAGTCGCGGCTGTTTTCCGCAGGAATCCAGCCAGTAATTCTATAAACTAACGAAGTAGACTCCAAAGAATTCTGGACGTCGGCAACTTGCATACCTATACAAAAAGCCTGGAGCAACTTTAATATAGAAGATTTATGTGTCTGGGCATAATTTAGCCGCTCTTGCTCAAGTTTTGCCAAAACAGAGGCACTTTCCTCTTTTTTAACCTTTAGCCCTTCTAAGACATCTGTTGGAATACCTTTAAAATCTAAAGGTATGTTCATGTTTACAAAACCATATTTTTTTAACTCTGTGTCTAGTGCAAAACGGCCTTTTTTTGATGTAACAGCCATTATGCGAGTTTTATCTTCCCCTAAAGGAATTATAACTGCATTTGTGCCTAAAGAATCTTTTAGCAAGGATATATTTTCAGAAGGGATTTTTCCAATTCTAATAGCTAAAAAAGAAAGGTGCTCCAATTCAGAATATGGAACCTGTAGATTTGAGAAAGCTAAAGCCTCTTTGTAAGCATCTTGAATGCGAAGAGATTCGTCTCTAGCCTTAGAAAAACGAGAAGAAAGCTCATTTACCGAAGCCATTATCTTTGCAGCTTCGTCTCTATCGCTATCAGTTGCAGAATTACAGCAAAGGACATCTTCGTTTACATCTTCAATACCTAAAAAGGTCCTTGCATTTTGAAGATTTTCAAAAAATTGTCTATCAATATTTTCAGAATTTTTTTGCAAAGATTTTTCAGTTGATATTTTTTTAGACTGAAACTGAAAACAACCGCACTTGCCTAGATATTCAATTACAGTTGATATATCCTGTTTCAGAGTCATAAGTTCAACAAGTCGCATTTGCGTTGTTTTTGCCATTCAAGTCCTCCACATCATTTTGATTGCACAGCAAGCCCTGCTGCGTACATTGCTTCATTCGATTCAACATGCAATCTAAGAGATTCAACAGCGGCTCTAATACAATTTAATTCTTGTTGTTTTAATTTAAAAAACATAACAAGACAAATGTCTGTCATTGGGTTTTGATGAAAAATATGCAAAGAATTTTTAGTTTCATCAAGCCTAAATTTATGTTCAATCCACATTGGATCAAGATTCCAAACATCTCCTTCGTTATAAGGATTTAAATAGGATGCGTAACGCCAATCTTTCCAATCTTCATAAACATCTATTCGCCTTTTTAAAATATCAACTGCATCTTTGCACAAAATATCTTCAGATGAATTTTTTTCAACAAAAAATAAATGCTTAAAAATTTGCTCATCATCCATGTTGTAGTAAACTCTTAGGCGCATAGCCCAAATCATATTTTTTTTGTTGTATTCCTGCACAAAATATTTTTTTAATGCATTTTTTGAAGAATCATGTATTTTTGAAACTTTATTCCATAAAAGATTTACTTCTTGCAAGTCAAGTTTATAGTCCATTTCCCATCGATTTTTTTGTTCTGGAATTTTATTATACCATTCAAAAACTGTATTTTTTGTAATTTTTTCAAGATTTGGCCAACACTCAAAATGCAAAGTTTTATATTTTCCAAGTTCTACAATTCTAGGACAATTCGTTTCTCCCCACCCTAACGCTGCAGAAACAACTTTTAAATTTTCAACTTCATAACGGCGAAGAAGCTCTACAAGATATTCATGAGGACGAGAATAATTTGAAAGCAACCCTGTATACGTAGAAATAAAATGCCTTATAGCCTCGTATTCCATGTGATTTGCTAACATTACTTCAGGAATTTGCGGAACTGTAGTATTAAAAACAAGTTCCCATAATTCAGAAAGAGTTTTTACATCAAATAAAGATTGGGCTTTTTCTCCAATAAAAGACTTGCCTAGAATTCCACAAGCCTTTGCATAAACATAAGCAGAAGCACTTGAATAATCCATAAAAGACCACCTAGGACTGCGCTAAAACTTTTTTTAAGAATGAATTAAAAGCCTCTATATTTTGTGGAATTTGCTCAATAGAAGTTTTATAATCCTGCAATGTTTTTTGATGCAATTCTTTTATAGATTTTATTTTTTCATTATATTCAGAATCTAGCTTTGAAATAATTTGTTCATATTGAGTTTTATATTTTGAATCCGCTTGAGAGCGTGCCAAAGCAATCCGTTTATCAGCCTCTGCTTGAGATTCGCTTACTAATGACGAAGCATCATTTTCAACTTGCAAAAGATGCGTTATAACATTGATTTCAGAATCTGCCATATTGCCCCCAATCTATAATTATAGCTCACTTATGTCCGGGTTCTAACAATCCTGTGGGAATCCGAATTCCAAACTGAAAATTAATCCTCAAACTCCTTTATTATGCTAAAAACCTCTTGTGCAGAAGCAGCAGTAACAACAGAATTCAAAAAATCTGGAATCTGAAAAAGCCTTGCGCAATCAGAAAGAAGATGCAAATGCCTTTCCATATTACCTTTTTCAAACAAAATCAAAAAAACTAGATGAACAAACGAACTTCTATAATTTTTTGATTCAACACTTTCAATTTCGTAATCAACACCGTTTCGGCTTATTCCAATACAAACCAAAGGCGATTTTATAGAAGATATTTCCGCATGGGGAACTGCAACTCCAGGAAGTATAGCAGTATTCTTTTTGGATTCGCGTTCACAAATAGCTGAAATAACTTCATTTCTATCAAGAGATGGATTAGAACGAACCAGCGATTCAACCATCTCTGCAAAGAGAACATCTTTTTCGGTACTTTCTAGACTTACAATGATATTCTCTGTCTTTACAAAATCAATAAACTGCATTTTACAAAAAACTAGTTTTGCTCTGCCCACCAATTTTCAGAAGCAGAAGATTCATTGTTATCTGCAGCGGAATCAGTCTGCTCAATTACAGCAGCAGGCGCCAAGTCTTCAGTATATTTTGGCTTTTTATTTAGCAACGCGAGAACAATTGCGGTAACAAAGAATAGAGCAACTAAAACAGCTGTTGTTTTTGTAAGAACATTTGCTGAATGTGAACCAAAAGCGGCAGTTCCACGACCACCAAGAAGTCCGCCCATTCCGCTTTTTCCGTCATCCTGCACCAATACAAGAAGAACAAGAAGTATGCAAATTATAACAAAAGCAATAAGAAGAATAACACCAATAGTACTCATTTTTTACTCCAAAACCAGCTATTCAAGCCATATTTTAATCAATTATATATTATAAGATATTAGTAGAATACTTTAATTTGTGCAATAGATTTACTAATGCAATTTTTCTTTAAAAAGCAAAAAAACTGCCTAAAAAACAAGATATATTTTTCATAAAAACTTATTTCTTATCTTAAAGACAGTTTTTTATTCATATTAAAATAGACTACAGTTCACAGATTGGAACAAAAGTTTCAGCCTTCAAAGAAGCGCCTCCAATCAAACCGCCATCGATATCTGGCTGAGCCAAAAGTTCAGCAGCGTTAGAAGCCTTCATTGAGCCGCCGTATTGAATAATGATTTCGTCAGCGACTTTTTGGTTGTAGAGCTTTGCAATATATCCTCGGATAAACTTGTGGATTGCCTCTGCATCCGCAGGTGTAGCAGTTTTTCCCGTTCCAATAGCCCAAACAGGCTCATAAGCGATTGTAACGTTCTTCATCTGCTCTTCTGTTACACCAGCCAAATCAGCAGAAAGCTGGAAAGCGCAAACTTGTTCAGCTTCACCAGCCTCTCGTTCTGCAAGAAGCTCACCGATACAAAGGTCTACTTCAAGACCGTCGTTCAACGCCTTGCGAACCTTTTTGTTGATAAGCTCGTCTGATTCTCCAATTTCGTGGCGGCGTTCAGAATGTCCTAAAATAACACACTGACAACCAACATCTTTAAGCATTGCTGTAGAAACTTCACCTGTGTGCGCACCGTTTGAGGTAGCAGCGCAGTCTTGAGCCGCAAGAATGATGTTAGAACCTTTTACAACCTGACTAACGGCGTCAAGATATACAAAAGGAACACCTATCATAAATTTGTTTGTCTTTCCTTTAAGCTGTTCAACAAGGTCTTTTGCAAGAGCAACTGCTTCAGCCTTTGAAGTGTTCATTTTCCAGTTGCCAGCGATGTAATGTGTACGTGCCATATTATTTCTTCCCTAAAATAAATTTCTCAATATAAAATTATATGATTAAAAAAATCAATACAAAGAATTAGCCCATTCGTAGCCTGTTATTCTATAGCTAAAATCTACAGGTTCTTCAGGAAACTTTTCTTCGTCTTGCTTTCCAACACTAAAAAATGCCATAACACCGTTTTTTCCATTTTTAAGAGCAGGAATTTCTGATGCAACCTTTGCTCCATTTATATAGCAGTTGTAAGTTCCATCAGAATTTTTCTCTACTTTTAATTTGTTAGTAGCACCCATACCTTTGTTTATAGAAGAATTTTGTACAAGATATGCATTATTATCAGAAGTTTCATCAAGATAATCTTTATAACTAGCACCATCAAAAGAATACAAAGCCATTTCACCAAGCGTATTAATTTCAAAGCGAATATAATCGGAAACTATTCCGTCTTTTGAAGATGAATAACCGAATACAAAACCAAAACAACTTGAATCATAGCCTGCATTTTTTTTAAATTCGCCTTCGAACATCTTTAATTGCCCGATTTCATCAGATGTAAAAAAATAACCGCAGTTATTAGTATTATCCTTTGAACATTCAATCCATTCATCTGAAATTGTACGCTTTACAACTTTTGATGAAGAACAAGACAAGATGCCAAATGATGCGCAGAATAAAAATGCGACTGCAATGAATCTTGAAAAAATAACTCTCATATAAAATCTCCAAACTTACTGGGCTTCGCTAAGCGAACCCCTCGCGGATTCAGCTGCTTTGCAGCTAAAATTGGCCGCAAACCGGCAGGCGGTTTACTTAACCGGGTTTCGATAAGCGAAACCCGCACGCGGTTTAAGCTACTTTGTAGCTAAGATTGCTATTCCTGGCAATGTCTTTCCTTCGAGAAGCTCGAGGGAAGCTCCGCCGCCTGTTGAAATGTGGCTCATCTTGTCTGCAAGGTGGAACTTGTTTACAGCGGCAACAGAATCTCCGCCGCCTACAAC
>CAKULY010000027.1 GCA_934667505.1 uncultured Treponema sp.
GCAAAATATTGTTGCATAAGAGATTTGTACAAAGTTTCCGCCTTTTTAAGCGATTTCTGCACGGTAAATTTTGATTTGATGAGCAAGTCGAGTTTTTATAATTGTGAAAAAAAACTTTTATATATTTCAAGATGTTCAAATTTTAGGTTTGTCCAAAACCAGACTGAAAGCTGAATAAGATATTTTTTTAGCTCGCACATAGATTTTTCTGGTTTTTCAAATATTTTATGGTTTTCGTACCCTACAGCAAAACATTCTCCACCACAAATGTACCTGGCCCAGCATTTTTTGCAGTAAATTATTTTATCTGCATAAAAATTTTCAAATATCTTTTTCTTTTCTTCAAAAAGTCCATCATCAAGATTTCCCAGTATGGCTTCTTTATTTTCAATAAATGCAGGACAAATCAGAATATTCTCTTTTGAATCAACTGCAAAAGAATTTACGGCAACAGAACATCTGTAAAAAATACGAACAGGATGTAAAGTTGTCTTTAAAAATTTCGCAAGAAAATCTTCACTTTTATAAAAAGTATAAAAATATTTTTTATTTCCAAAACAAAGCTGTTTATAAAGCCATTTTATAAAAATATCATAAGACTTTTTTATAGCTTCGATTGAATCCTTGTTTACAGAATTACAATTTTTTGCATTTAATCGAACAGGCTTCATTCCTATAACTTCAGGACTAAAAGAATAGAGTGATTTAAAAATCTGCAAGAAATCATGGTTTTGTGCTGAATAAGTTGCAGCAAGTCCAAAAAAGTCTTTGTTTTCAATATTCTTTATATTTTTTGAAACGATTTCATAATTCAATCCTATTCTTGATTTTTCGCAGAACTCTTTTTTTCCATCCAAACTTACTCCAAATAAAATTCCGCTTTTCTTTAGAATCGAAGAAATTTCATTTGTTAAAAGCATTCCATTTGTTGCAAACTGACAAAATATATTGATTTTTAATTTGTCTTTTAATGTAAGCACAAATTCATTTATCTTTGAAATTAAATCCAACTTTAAAAGAGGTTCTCCCGAACCTGATAAATCAACTATAATTCTACGTTTTTTATCCGGAACAAATTTATTAATAAAGTACAGAATTGCCTTTTTAGCAGTTTCAAGATTCATATCAAATTCAGAACTTTTCCTTGCAAAGCAGTATGAACAATGCAAATTACAGCGAGTAGAAAGAATCAATTTCAAGTAATAGTCGTTATAATAAATCTCGCCTTTTTCATGTGCCTTATGTTTTGAAAGAACTCCATTTTTAGAAAATTCTTTTAATTTTTCTTTTGTAAGACTTATTTCTTTTTCAGAATATTTTTCCTCAAGATTAATACCTTTTATTAAAATATCTTTTGCGCAATTTGTAATTGGAAAATAACTTAAAGTATTTGCACTGTATAAAAAAATTTGATTTAAAACTGAAAAAACTACGAAATCTTTATTTTTTGGCTGAATGCAAAAATTTTTCATTACCGCACCTTCTTTTTAATTAGCCCGAATGTCGAGTTTTTTTATAAATTGTAAAAAAACGCTTTCAGCGACTTTCCAATTTGTTGCAGATGGTTGTGCTCGCACTTCGTTTGAATTGGTTTGGGTTGCTATGCAACCTTAATCCTTCTTATCGCACAAAATCTTCACAAATTGTAAATTCGCTTACGCTTTTGTTCATTTTCCTAAAAACTCGAAGCTCGGACTAATCAATATAAAAAATTCATTTTTCGTAGAATAAAGAATAAGATTGAATTATTTTCCAAAACAATTCTACAATTTGCTTCTAATCCCGCTCGAATCGGGAAAACATCTCCTTTTTTAGATGAAAATTCCGTTCGGTCAATATCAGCATAAACACAATAAAAAAGTTTATTATTTTCAGAAGACCTGATGTCGGGATCTATTGAAGTAACTCTCCCTGCTGCACCCTTATATTCAAAATACGGAAAGGCGGAAAGCCTATATTTTACCTTTAAACTTTCCCTAATCTTACCCATATCCTTTGGCTGAACTTGCATTTCCATACGAAAATTTTTGGAATCATCAGGAACTATATTAAGCACACTTTTTCCAGATTCCACATAATCACCGATATTTAAAGAAGAAACCTCCTGTACAAAACCAGAAAGAGGAGCCATAACTTTTAAAAATTCATATTGTTTTTCTAATTTTTGAATTTCCTGTATACATTGTTCATAGGAAAGTTCCAATTCCTTTTTTTCATTATTAATTGTGCTAATAAAATCAGTTCCATAACTTTCAAGCTGTTTTTTATAATATTCATACTCAAGATTTTTCTGTTCAATATTGCTAGGAATTCTTAATCCATTTGGCAAAGATTCTTCATCATTCAAAGCTTTTTCTGCAATCTTTTTCTGAAAATCAAACTTTTCATAATTTTTTATAAAATTTTCAAATCTAGAATGAGCCGCCTTATCTTCTTTCGGAACAATATTTTTCTGAATTGCATAACTTTTTATAATAAAATCTATCCCTCTGTTTTTTTCTTCCAGTGCAGACTTTTCATATTCAAGTTTTTCATTTTCAATATCATAAACACTGGAATCAATTTTATATAAAAAATCACCCTTTTGGACTTTTTGACCTGGCAAGTAATTTTTTTCAACAATTTTTCCAGAAATTACATTTTTCACAGAAGAAACATTCTGATTTGTACGCACAATTCCATTCACTTTTACAACATCATCAATTTTTCCAAAAGTTATTATAAAAATTGACATAATAAAAAATGAAGTAACTGTATACAAAAGTATTTCCAATTCAATTGGAATTTTTATCTGCAAAAATTCCCGTGAATATTTCATTTTATTTTGATGCTGAAGAACCAATATTTTTTTCATTCTGATTTTGCGCACTCCATAATTTTTTATAAAAACCATTCTTTCTTAAAAGCTGATTATGAGTTCCTTGTTCTACAAGATGACCTTTATTGAAAACAAAAATCAAATCGCAGTTTTTTATTGTAGAAAGCCTGTGAGCGACCATAATAGTCGTTTTATTTTTTATAATTGAAAAAATCGTATCCATAATTGCTTTTTCAGAAATACTATCCAAACTGGCTGTTGCCTCGTCTAAAATTAAAATTTCAGGATTTCTTAAAAGAATTCTTGCAAAAGCAATTCTTTGGCGTTCCCCTCCAGAAAGAGTTGAACCATGCTCTCCAATATATGTGTTAAATTTTTCAGACAAACGGTCAATAAATTCGAAAGCCTGAGCCGCCATACTTGCCGCAACAATTTTCTTGAAATTCACATTTTCTGTTCCCCAGGCAATATTTTCAGCAATTGTTCCAGAAAACAGCAAACTTTCTTGTGGAACATATCCAATTTTTTCTCTGTAAGAATCCGTTTTATAGTCAAAAATATCAGTTCCGTTTACAAGAATTTTTCCATTTTGACATTTATAGAACTTCATAAGCAATTTCAGGAGCGTTGTTTTTCCAGAACCACTAGTTCCAACAAAAGCGACTTTCTTTCCAGAAGGAATTTTCAAATTTATATTTTCAACAGCATAACCTCTTGTTCCATAAGCAAAAGAAACATCCTTAAATTCAATTTCCCCATTCAACGATTCTGGCTCAACTTTATTTTCCTCTTCATACACCTCTTCTTCCATATCGATTATGTCAGTCAATCTTTGTGCAGAAATAAAAACTTCCTGTAAATAAAGCTGCATTGTTAAAAGTCTTTTCAAAGGATTCAAGAAAAAGCCAGATAGTGTAACAAAAGAAATTAGTTGCCCCAATGAAATTTTTCCATTGAAAATCAAAAAACTTCCAACCCAATAAAGAGCCACAGTTCCACAATTTGAAACAAAATCCTGCAAAGAATTCTGAACATTCCCCATTTTTCCAAGTTCAATAGATTTTTCAGCAGACTCTACAATTCGTTCTTCAACCCTAGAAAAAGCCTTGTCTTCTGCAGAAAGAGCTTTTATAGTTGCAATACCATTAATACTTTCATACATTGAGGCATTTTTTTCGGCCTCAATGATTGCACGTTTTTTTATTTTAAATTTAAAAGGATTTGCATAGCACCAAACTATAAGTGCCGAAATTGCAACAGGAAATATTGAAACAGGCAGAAGTTGCGACCCCATCTTAAAAAGAAAAATTCCTCCGACAACAAGCATAAACGAATCAATTGCAATAGAGAGAGTTGTTGAAGAGACCGCCGTTTTTACAGTTTCCGCATCATTTATCCTGGAAAGAATCTCACCTGTTTTTCTTTTTGAAAAAAAATCCATAGGAAGATGAAGTAAATGACAGAAAAAATCGCATAAAAGCGCAACATCTATTTTTGTTCCCAAATGTAAAATTATTTCTGAACGACAAAAAGAAATCACTGTTTGAAAAACAATCACCAGAAGGTAACAGACAGAACAAAGATTCAGCGTTGATTTTATCTCTGAATACAAGACTTCATCTATCAAAAACCTAAAATAAAATGATGTAAAAACTCCAAAAATCGAAAGCATAATAGTTGCTAAAACAACTTCAAAAACGAGCTTTTTATGCGGCTTTAAAAGTGTAAAAAATCTAAAAAGCAGACCTTTTTCTTCATTGCCTTTTTCAAATTCACCAGTAGGAAAAAGTATAAAAAATACACCACTCCACCAATTAAAAAAATCAGATAATTTTATTTTTCTAAGACCAAAAGCAGGGTCGCTTACAAAGATAAATTTCTTTGAAACCTTATAAACAACAACATAATGCTCCGCATGTTCATTTATATGAAAAATCGCAGGCAAAGGAATTTCATTAATCTTATTTTTTTGTGGTGACATCAAACCTTTACAAGAAAGTCCGAATCTTTCAGCACCTTTTATAATCCCATATCCAGAAGTGCCAGAACCGTCTGTACCACAAACTTCCCGGATTTTTCTTAATGGAACATTTTTTCCGTAAAACTGCAAAATTATAGAAATACACGCAACACCACAGTCGGTTTCATCGTGCTGCAAAACCTGTTTTATACGAGACATAGTAAATTATTAAACAAAAAAAATATCAGATGAAATTAAAATATTAATTATATTTCAAATTTTGGCATATATTAACCAAACGTTTCATGATTTACTTTATAAATCACAAAAAAGTTCTCAGAAAAAAACTAGGACGTTCAGTTATTACAGTTTTATTTTTTCTCCTAAAACACATTTTGAATACTGTTTCAAAAGTTTCTTATCCCTTGCAGTTAATTCGTTTATATCATTTTCATAAAAAATTAATTCAGGTTTATTTTGAACATTAACAAACTGGGGAATTCGATTTAATTTTCCAACAAATTTTCCATTATCGAAATAATATGCAGAAAAGGTTATTTTTCTCAATTTTTTTAATTTTGAAAAATCTATTTTTGTATTTTCAAAGTCTTTATAATCTTTTTTGTCCAATGAAAGATGCATTTCTATAAATTCAAGTCCTGTCAAATTCTCTAGAAAAGAAAGATTCTTGCACTTAAAAAAATCAAAAGATATACTTTTCAGATTTTTTATATTATTAAAAAATAACAAATCACCAGAATAATCTATTCCATAGGAATCAAAATTTTCTAGATTTTTCCAATTTTCAAGACCTTTTATATTCTTTATTTTTTTTAATGGCATAGAGTTTTTGCTATCACTGATATAAAGAACTAAGTCCTTTGCAGAATCATCATATTGTCTTGAAAGTTGCTCACCATCCTCAAATTCATAAGTAAGTTCAATTGTTTTCGCAACTCCAGAAAAAGGTAAACAGATAACCAAAATTAATATTAAAAATTTTATCTTCATTTTGAACTCCTAATTGTTAAGTGGAACAAACATAACATGCCCTTTACCACCATTTTCAGGATTTCTTGCATGAGCATTTGGATCTTCTGAAAATTTAATATTATATTTAAAAACTTCACCAGACTCCATTCCTTCATTTGAAAAATAAGAATAACCAGAACCATCAGAACTTACTTTACAAAATTCCATATGCTCATAATGATATTCTCCATTAATGTCTGCACCATCCCAATCATAAAATAAATATCCTTCAAGTCCTGCACAATCAGAATTAAATTCCCTTGCCGACTTTGCATAATGTTCATCAAAAATTTGGTCAACAGACAACTCATTTCCATCCCAAATCTCTTTATCACTTCCCATAGGGTTGAGTCCAGCATCAACAGCATGATTCCACGCTATAATATCGCAATGAACATCACTTGGATTTGAACACACTTGATATTTATATTTATTATCAGGCTGTTTAGATTCTCCATTTGTATCTGTTCCGCCATCAGTTTCTTGTGCAGGTGGTATTATGTTCGTTGTTGAAGAGCCGCTTCCATTATCATCGTCTTTTGTGTCATCTTCTGGTTCTTTTTTTGGAAGATAAGGATTTGGGTATTTTGTTTTTCCGTCAGAGGCTCCGCTACAATAGCCTCCTTTTGCTGTTGCACTTGTCGAAGTATCCGGGTTTCCTTTTGGATCTACAGCAGGATAATAAACAATTCTTCCATCTTCATATTCATATTTTCTGCTTTTGTCCTTATATTCTGTTACTATTGCATTATCAAATTCTCGTACATAAGATGATTTTACGTTGCTACCACTGCTACCACTACACGAGCCACCAGAACTTGATGAACTAGAACTTGTATGAGAATTATTATTTAACATTCCTATTCCACTAACACTGTAAGTTCCGCTTCCCTTTGAATGACTAGCCCCGCTAGATTTTTCGCTTCCGCCAGACGAACTAGATGAACCTCCGCAACCTGAACCACCATTCACAGCAAATAACGATTTTGTGTCAAGCTCAAGAAAATCCTTTAGTTTAAACTTCATTTTCACTCCAATAAAAAAGTTTTATTTGATTTTAGCATTTTTTTTTTTCTACTTGTCAAGCAAAAAGTAAAAAAGAGAAAAATTTTTTAAATTTTCTTTGTAAGTGATTTTTATATAAAACATTATCCAAAATATTCGCCGCAGCAAACAGCTTGCCGAATTTGCTATGCAAAATATTGTTGCATAAGAGATTTGTACAAAGTTTCCGCCTTTTTAAGCGATTTCTGCACGGTAAATTTTGATTTGTCGATTTGCTGGACGAAGGCGGCGAATTGTTGCTGAAGTGCGAGAGGGGGAACGGGGATTTTAATTTTTCTAATTTCAGAAAGATTAAGAGTTTTTTGTGCAATTCCTCTTACCCTTTCTTCTATTTGTTTTTGAGCATCAGGAGATAATAGAGTTCCATGGAAATAAACACTATCCAACAAATCAGTTTTAGGCTTAAGATATGCGATATGCCTTTGGAATAAAAATTTCTTGTCGTTTTCAACAATTGCGGGATGTCCATAAGAGCCAACTGTTGAAAGTAGCAAGTCTCCTATTTCAATAGGTGTTCTTTTATAAAGTTCTGCGTAAGTTTGTTCCGAAATATACTTTTCTGTTTCGTAAGTAATTTTATTTCCAGCAATATTAGAAACAAATAAAAAAGGAATTCCTGATGTTGTAAACTTTGGCGGTTGATGAGTTCCGTCTGTTATTATCTTACAAACATCTTCCAGAGATTCAACTTTCCATTTTCCATTCTCAACAGGATTATCCCCAAACATCTCGATAAACCGGGATTTGATGAGCAGGTCGTATTTTGTTAGAAGTTTTTTTGAATTACTGATTATATTTTTTGCCTTATTCAATTTTTGCACAATACAATTCTGAGTTTTTATATCAGGTAAATTAATTTCGATGTTAGCAATATAATCTCTTGAAACATGTTTTAATCCAGCTCCTTTAAAACCATTCTCCAATAGATAAATATTTGACTGAATGTATTGATTAACTAAATCAAGATTTATTTCAGAAGAAACTGGATAATAAGTCAAACAATCTGTTGAAGTAGAAAATTCTGTATCACAAAAATGAACACTTGCTTTTCCACCCGTACCAAATATTAAGGCAGGCCCTTTGTATTGTGCTGAATTATATGTTCTTACAATATCATTACTGCAAGTGAAAAAAGGATAAATACCATTTTCAATACCATCACTAGCCTTTATCTTCGATTTTTTCTGTATTAATAAAATATCCCCAAGTCTTACCTTTTTCCAATTTTCACTCTTCATTTTTCCACTTTCCTAAAAATTTCATCATTTGCTTTCTTCATGTTCCAGAAATACAGATGATTTTGTACCCTCTGTTAAGCCAATTCCATCTCTTGCGTTAAGAGGAGTAACGACTTTTTTCCCTGTTTTCTGTTCAAGTTCAATGCGTGCGTTTTTTGCGATTGCTGCGCCATCCAGAGCCTGAACGGCTCGACCTTTGGAGACGGTATGGACTGAATCAGGCGGAAAAGCTGTTCGGTTGTCATACAGTCTGTCTTGTACATTTTGCCGTCTGCAGATGGCATTTTCAGTTGGTTACAATCTGTAACCAACTGACTTCCTTCTTTTTTTAGTCGGTTTTTCAGAACTTTCCAGTAATTATTTGGATTTGCACTTTCAGTCAGCACCGAAACTACATCCACCACCGAAAAATACCATTCTTCAGTTTCTTTGTCCCAGATTGAGCGGACTTTCTTGTCCTCGAAAAGCTTTATCTGTGTGCTTTCAGTTTTCATTTTAAGGTCTCCGCTTTTTTACTTTTTATTCTTTTATATCTGAGCAAATTTCCCAACAACCGTTTTTTCTGCCGCCAACTCGTTTTAACAGTCCTTTTGACTGCAATCGTGCTAGATTATATTTTACGCCATCAGCGGTAATTGTGTCCAATGCAGATGCAATTTCATTTCGGGTTGCTGTTTTATTTTCATAAAGATAAGCCAAGATTTTTTCTTCTGTTTCTGTAGTCTTTTGGGCAGTCTTTTGGGTAGCCTTTTGGGTAGCCTTTTGGGTAGTTACACGCCATAAAGTCACAACAATACTTTCATTTTTTTCTTCAATAACAGGTTCTTTCAAGCCTTTTTCTTTGCAGAGAGAAAAAACTTTTTTTATACCAATTCCCCAATATTCTACAAGTTCCATCTTTGCAAAAATATCTGCAAGAACTTTATTTCTGATACTTGAACTTCCATTTTTCATTTCTTCAATTGTAATTCCTCCAAAAAGTCCTCCTGGGCTAGAAACTTCTACTCTGTCATCAAAAATTGCAACTTGAATATATGACGGAGCAAGATAATTTCTATGGGTAATTGCGTTTATAATTATTTCACGGATTGCTTCAGCAGGAATTTCGTAATCTTCAACACGCAAAAGTCCTTCTATATGTGCACTCAGATTAATGTGGGAAAGTACAAAATTATAGGCAGCTTCCATTTGTTCATAAAGTAGACCTTCAAATTCTTTTTTATCAATAAAAATATTTTTGTCTGTTCCTTTGAACCGGGCACACTGTGTTTTTGCAAAAGTAAAAGAGTTATCTGTTAGTAGCTCAAAAGCATTTGTAGCAAAAAGCCTATTGCTTTGCTTTACAAGAAGTTTCCAGCTTATTAAATTTTCTTTTGTAACTTCTTTTTTTGAATAACTGGAAATTACATTGCAAAGTTGATTTATTTTTTCTTCTTTTAATTCATTTTCAGTAAAAGGCAGTTCATCATAAGACTGATGCTTTCCGTAAAAAATAAATTCTTGAACTTTTTCATACGTTGCTCTTCTTGTTGTGGCTCCAAGTCTTATGTAAGTTCCGTCAGTTATGCCTTCGTTTTTTAGATAATATGGTTTATTTTGCCCCGGATAAACTTCTGCAATAATTATTGTCTTATTGTCAATTGTCTGGAAAAGAATATCTGGAATAATTGTTGGCGAACAATTTTCTGCAATTGCATTTGCTATCAAATCCATATAAGTAAAGATTTTGTCTTTGTCTACGCCAACAATTTCAAGCGTATCATCTTTTATTCCAAACACAATCCGACCGCCTTTTGAGTTTGCAAAGGCGACTACTGTTTTTAAATATTTTTTGCTTTCAGTTGGCAAAGTTTCCTTAAACTCTAGCGTACTAGATTCACCTGCTTTTATTTCTTTTTTTTCCATAATCCCCCAAAGAACTTATTCCAGCATTTTTTTCAAGTCCGCCAAGTCATTTGAAATTTCTTTCTGTAATTCTTCAATTTCAGAAATCAGCGTTGATGGAGATGGATATTCAACTTTTTCGTAGACGATTTCTTTATATTTGTTGATACTTAAGTCGTAGCCGTTTTCTACAATTTCTGATTTAGGAACAAAGAAAGACTGCTCCGTTCTCTTGCAGTCTTTTTCGTTTTCAAGATTGTGGAAGCGGTTGATGATGTCGGGAATGTCATTTGCATCTGTTGGCTGGCGTTTGTCATCAAGCGAAAATCCATCTGCCTTCATGTCGTAGAACCATACGTTTTCTGTTCCGCCGGCTCCTGTTTTTGTGAATACTAAAATTCCTGTGCTTACTCCGGCGTAAGGCTTGAATACTCCGCTAGGCATGCTGATTACTGCCTGCAGCTGATGATTTTCTACCAGTTCTTTTCGCAAAGCTTTATGCGCATTGCTTGAACCAAAAAGAACTCCATCTGGAACAATGCAAGCGCACCGACCGCCCTTTTTGAGCATGCGGATAAACAGAGCTACGAAGAGCAACTCGGTTTTTGTTGTAGGACAGATGTTTGTAAGGCTTTCTGCAATTGTTGATTTATTCACGCTGCCTGTAAACGGCGGATTTGCAAGAATTACATCAAACTGACCTTCAATTTCGTTCGCTTTGCTTACGCTGTCCTGATAAGCAATGTGTGGTTCACGTATAGAATGAAGCATAAGATTCATTGCGGAAATTTTGAGCATTGTAGAACCTGTGTCAAAACCGGTTAAAAGTCCTTTTGAATAGTGTTCCCATTCTTTTTCGCCCATTTTGCTTCCATACGTGTCGCGGATATATTCCGCAGAAGAAATAAGAAAGCCCGCCGTGCCGCAAGCAGGATCGCAAATTGTATCCATTGGTTGCGGCTGAATAAGTTGAACCATCATGTCGCGAATCTGTTTTGGAGTTCGGAACATGCCAACCTGACCAGAACTGTTCATTTTGCTAAGCACATATTCGTAAATATCGCCAAGCATATCGCGAGCATGAACTTCCGGATTTTCAAAAAGTTCATCAAGCTTTGTGATTACGGTTTTTAGCGTCTGTGGACTTGGAATTGTAAAGTTCGCATCTTTCATGTATCGGGCAAAAGCAGATTCTTCGTTTGTGTTGATTGTTTTGATAAATGGAAAAATTTCTTTTTCCATTAAAGAAAAGAGTTCTTCTTCTGGAAGATTCTTAAAAACATGCCAGCGATAATTCTGTTTATCTGCAGGAAAAATATGCTCTTTTTTTTCGCCAGAAAATCTTTCAAACTGTTCAGTTTCGTTTTCTACCTGATCCAAAGAATGTATGAACATTAGGTATGAAAACTGTTCAATGACTGTAAGATATTCAGACATTCCTGCGCTAAAAAAGTCATCCCAGATTGAATCTATTTTGTTTTTAATTTCACCAGTAATCATGTTTTTGTATTCTCCTATAAAAGGTCGATAAGTGATTATTATAACATATACGAGAAAAAGTTTATTAATTTTCCGACAGCGCTAAATTTTCTTTTTTTTGCAGACTTAGCCCTATTTTAAAATCAGGGTACTTTTCCAAATATTTGTTAGCAGCGACGTTGTAATCCGCCCAATTTGAGGTAAAGAGCATTTCCATTCCAGGCAAGTTGGACAAATCTGTTGGCGTTAAATATTTGTAGTCCAAATCATTGTATAAAACAAAATTTCTTATTTCTTTTACAGAATTTATTAGGATGTAGGCTATTAAACTCGAACAAACAAAAGAGTTTTTGTTATCCCTTATATTAAAATTTGCGTCAACAACTTCTATATTTTTAAAATCTTCTGAATAACTTATTTTTTTTTGCATATCTTTTGGTATAAGGAACTTTTTTGAAAGACCTTTTCTGGCTATCTTAAAATTCTGCAAAACATCATACTCTGAAGAATCGCTATCTAATAGCATTTGCGTTAATTCCCGCGCAGTATCATACTCTTTTTTATTAACTTTAAGCGCAAATGTAGTCTGCATGGATTTATTTGGATCGCAAGAATTCATATAAGGATTAGTGCTTACGTCTGTACACTGCTCAAGCTTAAACTTTTTCTCTCCATAAGCGGTAAGGCCGTAAAATTCATCATCCAACGAAAAACCGATTGCCGAATGACTTGCATAAATTTCATTTGTTTCGATTATTTCGCATCCTTTTTGAAGAAATGCTGATGGAGAAAGAACATTTTTATACTGCGGATTATAAAGCCGTATGAAAATAACTCTGTCTTTTAAACTTTTTATTTGAGATGTGTATCCGTAAATACTATAATCGTTGCACTTGCTCTTGCTATTTATTTTTGTAGAAGCACAACCAGACGCAAAAAACCAAAAAAATGCCAAAACAAAAACAACGGCTGCAATAAGAACACATCGCTTTGTTTTATTCATTTTTTTTATTTCGCAAATAACACTCATAAAAACACCCAGCCTAAAGTATTATAAAAAGAAATCCTCTTCTTATAAATTATATAATTACCTTGCCATCGTAAAGAAAATCTGTAGAGCCGGTAAGATAAACTGTATCGCCAGTGTATTTTACAAACATTTTGCCCCCGCGAACATCAACTGTAATACTTTCATTCTTTTTGCAGTATCCGTTCAAAACTGCTGCAACTACAGCGGCACAAGCGCCAGTTCCGCACGCAGGAGTTTCTCCGTTGCCGCGCTCCCAAGTTCTCATTTTAAGTTCATTTGGCCCTACCACGCGTACAAATTCCGTGTTAATCCTTTGAGGGAATGCTGGGTGGTTTTCAAACTTAGGACCAAGCTTTTCTAATTCAACCTTGTCTACAAATCCACAGAAAACAACGCAATGAGGATTTCCAATTCCTACGCAAGTAACATCGTAATCTTCGCCATCCACGTTCAAATCTACATTCACAACGGCTTTTTTTGCAAGGCCTTCCACATTTAAATCTACAGCCTTTAAAGTTGTAGGAAGTTTTTCCGGTTCGAATTCTGGTTTTCCCATATCAACAACGACAGAAGAAACCTTTCCATTTAATTTATAGACTGTAAGTTCTTTTATGCCAGAAGCGGTTTCTATTGAAAGATTTGCCGTCGGCTCATTTTTGTTATGCTTATCGGCAATTCCATTGATATTGTTGTCGTAAAGATATTTTGCCACTGCTCGTATAGCGTTTCCTGCCATGCGTCCTTCTGAACCATCAAGATTGAAAAACCGCATTGCAGCGTCGGCTTTTTCGCTTTTTTCAATTAAAACTAAAGAATCGGCTCCAATTCCAGAACGGCGGTTGCACAAGCGGACTGCAAGACCGGCAGGATTGTTCACAGTTTGTTCGGCAGTATCGATTATTATAAAGTCGTTTCCAGTAGACTGCATTTTTGTAAACTTGACTTCCTGCTTGCTGGTTCTTAAATCGTTGATATTGATAAGCTCTACATTTTCTGCCGTGTAGTAGCTCATAAGACAGTTTGCCAATGCGTTCGCGGTATCGATTGCTGTCAAGCAAGGAATGTCGCGTTCAACCGCATGGCGGCGCATTTTTACAGAATCAAGGCGAGGATTCCGCCCCTTTGCAGAAGTTGAAATTACGTAGTCGATTTTTCCAGAATCTAAAAGGGTAAGAAGGTTGTCTTCTGGATTTTCGTGGATTTTGTTTACAACCTGGACTTCCATTCCGAAATCCTGCAAGGTTTTTGCGTTTCCTTCTGTTGCGTAAAGCTTAAATCCCATGTCGTAGAATTTTCTAGCCAGCTCAGGAAGTTCATAGCGGTCGGTCTTTCTAACGCTGAACAGAACTCCTCCAGAACGCTTCATGTTGTAGCCTGCGCCAATAAGGCCTTTGAACAGAGCCTCTTCCATTGTAGAAGCGATTCCCAGAACTTCGCCAGTAGACTTCATTTCCGGACCAAGGTGGGTGTCAACATCCATCAGTTTTTCAAAGCTGAAAACTGGAACTTTTACCGCAAAATACGGAGGAATTCTGTACAGGCCTGTTCCATAGCCCATGTCTTTTAGCTTTTCGCCAAGCATCGCGCGAACGGCAAGGTCAACCATCGGAACGCCGGTAACTTTTGAAATATACGGAACGGTCCGGCTAGAGCGAGGATTTACTTCAATAATATACAAATCATTGTTGTAGATAAGATACTGAATGTTTACCAGACCTTTTGTTCCAAGTTTTATAGCCAAATCTCTGGACTGAGAAATAATTTTTTCACGAAGAACGTCATTCAAGTTCCAGCTTGGATAAACCGCAATACTGTCACCAGAGTGAATTCCTGTTCGCTCGATGTGTTCCATAATTCCAGGGATAAGGACATCTTCTCCGTCGCAAATGCCGTCAACTTCAAGCTCAATTCCCTGCATATACTGGTCAATAAGAACTGGATTTTCAATTCCCTGCGCGAGAATGATTTTCATGTATTCTTTTACATCATCATCGTTGAAGGCAACAATCATATTCTGACCGCCAAGAACGTAAGACGGACGCAACAAAACCGGGTAACCCAATTTTTCAGTTGCTTCAAGAGCTTCCGCTTCATTCATTACAGTAAGGCCTTTTGGACGATTGATATTCAATTTTGCACAAAGTTCTTCAAAACGTTCGCGGTCTTCTGCAAGGTCAATCGCATCTGCACTTGTTCCAAGAATTTTAATTCCCTGGCTGTCAAGAAACTTTGCAAGCTTGATAGCTGTTCCACCACCAAAAGCAACAACAACTCCAACCGGCTTTTCTGTATTGATAACGCCCATTACGTCCTCTGGAGTAAGCGGCTCAAAATACAATCGATCGGCAGTATCAAAGTCTGTTGAAACAGTTTCCGGGTTATTATTGATAATTGCAACTTCGTATCCAAGTTTTTTCAAAGACCATACGCACTGAACAGACGCATAATCAAATTCGATTCCCTGACCAATTCTGATTGGACCTGAGCCAAGAACGATGATTGTTCCTTTTGAACTGCGCTTCTTGTTCGATTCCATTTCCTTAAGGAATTCGGCAGCCTCGTTTTCTTTATCATAGCCAGCATAAAAATAAGGAGTTTCCGCATTAAACTCGCCGGCGCAAGTGTCTACCATTTTGTAAGTCGGATTTACGTGAAAAACGCGTCGTTCTTTTTTTACTTCAGTCATTTTATTCTCCAGAAAATATTTTTATGCAAAAAAAATGAGACCTCGTAAAAGAGTTCTCATTTGAAATTTTTTATAAGCAAAAGATTAAAATCCATATATGTTAAGATTTTTTTTTCTGCCATAGTTTCCATAATCTTTAGGATTATAATAAATTGAACAAAAAAAGTATATAGAAGAAAATGAAAATATCAGGGCTTCAGCATTGAGTTTTACAAACTCGCCCGATAAATATTGCAGACATCTTCTGGATAAAGCTTCTTCCATCCGTTTATAAATCCGTTTGCGCCGCAAGCTTTTTTTGCCATCATCTCAAAATTTTTGTCGTCGATTCCAATTGCGGACAAAGAATCTTTTAGTTCAAGCTGATTAAAAAAGAAATTCTTTACATATTCAATTCCTTGCTTTGCAGCTTTCAGTTTGTCTTCACTCTTTGGAATTCCGCAGACGTTCACCGCAAAATCGTAGAATTTCGGCAAAGTTTCTTCACTCAGAACATATTCCATCCAATGAGGAGTTAAAATTGCAAGCCCCAGTCCGTGAGTAATATCGTAAACTCCGCTCAATTGATGTTCCATCGCATGGCAGCTCCAAGGTTTTTTGTTGCAACCGTAAATATATCCGTTTATCGCCCAGCTTGAAGTCCACATTAAATTTGCCCGTGCTTCGTAATTTTCCGGCTCTTTTAAGGCAATCGGAGCATATTTCAGGACGGTTTTCATCATTCCTTCCATTTGAGTGTCGAGCATATACAAATCCTGATTAAAATTAAAATAGACTTCAAACAAATGGCTAAGAATGTCCGCGCTGCCGCAAGCTGTCTGATATTTTCCGACGGAATACGTTAAAGCCGGGTCGCAGAACGATGCTACCGGAAACAGCTTGTCATTGATTAAGGCGAGCTTGTCCTGCGTTGCAGAATTGTTCAAAACCGCAGTGTTATCCATTTCCGAACCAGTTGCAGAAATGGTTAAAACGCAAAGAAGCGGAAGGGCTTTTTCCACAGGAAGTTTTTTTGAAATAAAATCCCACACATCAAAGTCGACGCAAGCCCCAATCGAAATAAATTTTGAAGCGTCCATTACAGAACCGCCGCCAACTGCTAAAACAACGTCAATCTTGTTCTGTTTACATATTTCAATTCCTTTGCGGACAGATTCAACTTTTGGATTCGGCTCAATTCCTGAACATTCAAAAATTTCCATTCCTGAATTTTTTAGGCAAGCACAGACTGAATCATAAACGCCTGTTTTTTTTATTGAACCGCCGCCGTAAACCAAAAGAATTCTTTTTCCATAAGATTTTGCGACATTCCCTAAATTTTCAAGCTGTCCTTTTCCAAAGTAAACTTTTGTCGGAATATGATATGTAAACATAACGACCTCCAATTATTTATTCAGCTTTTGGCTTAGATTCTGATTTTGCTTCTGATATTAAATCTGGAAACTTTGTGAACAAAGCGTGCTTTATAATATCAACACATCCGTCAATTCCAAGACGAGCTGTGTTCAAAGTCAAATCGTAATTGACTGGATTTGTCCAATAGTTTCCGCCCGTGTAATATTCGTAATATTCCGCGCGGTACTTATCTGTTTCTGTAATTGAAATATCCGCCGTTTCAGCTGTTACTCCCATCTGCTTCATGATTCTTGGACGGCAAAATGAACGTGGAGCTTCGATATAAACGCTTAGGACTCGCTCACGGTCTTTTAAAACCCAATCCGCAGCCTTTCCGACAATTACGCAGCTTTCTGTATTTGCAAGCTCCTCGATAATTTGTTTTTCATATTCGTAAAGCTGGTCATCGCTTGCAAACTTTTTCTTTTCTGGAGTTGCAACTGTCCGCCTTGGAAGTCCACGTAAAAGCGATGTGATTCCAGAATGTTTCTGATGAAGCTTTTCGTTTACTTCCTCAAAAAGCTGGCGGTCAATTCCACTTAATTGCGATGCCAACGTTAAAATGCGGTTTTCGTAACAGTGGATTCCAAGTTCCTTTGCAACAGTTGAAGCAATTTCTTTTCCGCCAGAACCAAAACCTCTGGCAATTGTGATTGTATAATTTTCTGCACTCATATTTCCTCCATAAAAAATCAATGAGAAAGTTTCAACTTTCGATTTGAGTTTTTATTGCAATTTCGCAACAAAGTGAGAAATTGCAGTTTATAAATAAGTTTGCAACGCAAACTTAATAAAAATAAAAACAGACGCCATTTTTGGCTGTTTTTATTTTATGCCTCCATATATCTTTTTAAGAATTCTTTCATTCTTGGCGTTTTTGGATTTGTAAAAATAACATCCGGAGAATCATTTTCTACAATAAAACCTTGATCCATAAAAATCGTGCGAGTTGAAACATCTTTTGCAAAAGCCATTTCATGCGTAACAATCATCATTGTCAGCCCTTCTTGCGCCAAATCTTTCATTACATTTAGGACTTCGCCAACCATCTCCGGGTCAAGTGCGCTAGTCGGTTCATCAAACAAAAGCATTTCTGGCTGCATTGTCAATGCGCGGGCGATTGCAACCCGCTGCTTTTGACCACCTGAAAGTTGCGCTGGATGAGCATTGATATACGGAGCCATTCCAACTTTCCGCAGATATTTTATCGCAAGAAATTCTGCCTCTTCTTTTTTCATTTTTAGGACTTTTGTTGTTCCTGCCATGCAATTCTGCAAAACTGTCATATTATTAAAAAGATTAAATGACTGAAAAACCATTCCAACTCTTGTGCGGAATTTCGCAAGTTCCTTTGAGTTTGTGCCGACTTCTTTTCCATTAAAAATGATTTTTCCGCTGGTTTTTATTTCCAGCCCGTTTATGCAGCGAAGCATTGTTGATTTTCCTGAACCAGACGAACCGATTACGCAGACAACTTCGCCTTTATTTACGGTAAAATCCAAATCTTTTAAAACTTCGTGATTTCCAAATTTTTTTACAAGATGCTCAACCCTTAAAATCGGTTCACAGTTTTTAGTTTCTTTTTCTTCCATAAAAAAGCTCCCGTCTATTCAGCCGCTCCACTCATATACTCAACAGCAAGCTCATAATCCTTTTGCTGAAAAGCCTTCTTTTCCACAACTTTAAGAATCTTTGTAAAGACTGTACAAATGATAAAATAGAAAATTGCGCAAATAATATAAGATTCAAAGTAACGATAATAAATTCCAGCCGCGCTTTTTGTCGCAAAATAAAGCTCGTAAACGCCAATAACATTCAAAACTGAAGTCATTTTTAAGTTGGTCAAAAACTGGTTGACCATCTCTGGAACAATATTTCTGAAAGCCTGCGGAAGAATTACAGCAAACATTGTCTTTGTGTGGCTCATTCCCAACGCAAAGCCGCCTTCAAACTGACCTTTATCAATAGAAATAATTCCTCCACGGACAGTTTCCGCCATATAAGCTCCGGTATTCATCATTAAAACAATTAAAGAAGCTAAAAATGGAGAAACATCCACTCCAGCATTTTTTAGTCCGTAATAAAAAACCATTGCCTGAACCATCATTGGAGTTCCGCGGAAAATTGCAACAAAAACAGAGCAAACAGGCTTTAATACGCTAAAACCTATTTTATGCACTAGATTGTCACCTTTGGAAACTGGTGTAGCCTGAACCAATCCAATGGCAAATCCTAAAACATAACCAAGAATTGTACCAATGATTGCAATCTCAAGGGTAAGAACCGTTCCTTTTAAAAAGTAGCTCCAGTAATTCTTAAAGATAAACCAAACCCAATAAAAAAGTCCTTTATCGTTCATAAAGACTCCTTTTTCCAAGTAACAAATTATGCTGTAAAAATTGATTAATCATTCGATTTTTACAGCACAAAATTTTTAGCTGCTAAATTAGTTGCTCAATGGCTGCGTTTCAATAGCCAACTTCATATATTTATCCATAAGCTCCTGCCCCCAGCCGATTGCGTGCATTGCAGTTTTAAGAGCTTCTACCGCAACTGTGTTTCCCTCAATTACAGAAGGAGTGCAGACATCAGAAGCTCCTTCCGGCGTTACAAAATCATATCCTTTTTCAAGCTGGCAAATAACAACATTCGGGTTTGAAAGGCAACCTGAATAAGCGGTCGGCCAGTCCATTACACCGCAGTCAACATCGCCCATCGCAACTTTCATAATTACTTCCGTGCAAGTGTCTGGGTACGGAAGAATTACAGGCTCTGGAACCTGGTTAATGTATGCAGGCCAGTTCGTGTTTATCTGCGTTGTAAATTTCAAGCCTTTAAATTGTTCAAGCCTTGTGTATTTTTCATAAGGACTTCCTTTTTTTACAACGATAACATTGAATCTGTTGTAGTAAGGATCGATATAATCAAGAAAAGTATCCCGCTCTGCAGAATAAATACTTCCTGACTCAACAAGGTCATAATCACCTGCTTTTAATCCCATCCAAATTGAAGCCCAGTCGTTCTTGTGAATTTCAAGGGAAAGCCCCATTTCTTCGGCAAGCAATTTTGAAAAAATCACATCGTAACCGTAAGTGTAATCCGCAGAACCATAAATCGGCTCGGCAGTCAGTTCTGGATGTCCGGGAATTGATTTTGTCGGCTGCGTCCAGTTGAACGGAGCGTAGGCACATTCAATTCCGACTTTTAAAACACCTTTTACTTGATTTGCAAATTCCGCATACTCAGGTTTTCCTGTATATTCATATTTAACTTCCGCCTTTTTCTTGCTGCAAGAATTCAATGCAACGGCCATGCAAACAAGTCCAACACCGAAAACAAAATTTCTAACTGTCTTTTTCATAGTTCACCTCGCTTTCAAAAAAATAAAAAAGCGCCAAAAAATTCCATAAAGTCCATCTTGCCCTTAGGATTCTTTCAACGCCTTTGTTAAAAATGATAATAATAATTTCTTTTTCTTTTGAATTGTAAAAAATCGCAATAAAAAACTCAACTTTTGCACTAATTAAAAATCAACAATCTTTGTCTTGTACGAACTTTTCCTCACTTGATTCACATATTCCTTTGGCGAAACTCCTGTAAATTCCTTGAACGAATGAACAAAATGGCTTTGATCGTAAAAATCAAACTTGCTGTAAAAATTTGGAAACGAATCAATATTTGAACGGTTCAATTCATTTATGATTGTGTGCATTTTTACGTTTTTGCAGAATTGCTTTGCGCTGCAACCCAAAAATGTTTCAAACAAAAGATTTATGTAGCGCGAAGAATATCCTGTGTAGTCAATCAATTCGCTGATTTTTAACAAACCATCTTTTTTGACAATCAAATCCACCATCTGAAAAAACAAATGCTTTTGTCCGCTTTCAGTTGTTTTTAGCCAATTTCGATATTCTTCCATAAAAGTGCACATTCTGTTTGTAAAAGTCTGTTGCTCAGACATTTTTTCTGAAAGATTTGTCAAAATATCAAAATTCCGTAAATCTATTCGTTGACCAACCAAATCTTTAACTTCCTGATTTTCAAAAAAAGGATTTGCTCCCGGCTGAAACCGAATTCCAAAATAATCGCAGTTTTCCTTTAAATCCAAAGTCTGCAAATTTCCAGAATTGCCAATCAAAAAAGAATTCATGTTGTTTCCCGAATATTCAAAAAGAATGTTCGAGCAGCTGTCCTCCAGAAACGGGACTTTTCTTTCTGAATCAGTATGAAAACTATAAAAATGAGAAATTCCAAAATCAGCCACAATTTTCTGATAAAATTTTTCTGTTTCCATAACCAGATATGATTGAATTGTGTGAATATGCATTTTTTCATCTTTCATAATCCGCCTCGCCAAAATCAGATTTAAAATAAAAAAGACGCCAAAACTTTAGAGTTCTGACGTCTTTGCCATATCTATAAAAACATTAGCAAACGGATTTTATTTTGTCAATATTTTCTCAATAAGCAACAACTAACTTTACAACGCAGGCTTAAACCGATTGTAACGCAACGTGCTTATGTCCGCAGGGCAAGTTCCTGTGCAAATCAATTCAGAAATATTAAAAGCCGCGCTCGGAGCAATTCCAAATCCGTGTCCGGAAAAACTACATTCAACATAAAGTCCTGGAACTTCATCAACCTTGCTTACAGTGCAAACACCATCGCTCGCCAAATCTTCATAGCCAGCCCAGGAGCGAACAATTTTCGCATTTGCAAGGCGCGGAAAATATCCAAGAATTCCTCTTGCGCACGCGCTTGTAAAATCAGCAGTGCTTGGCGGATATTCATTGCTTTCTAATTCAGGGTTTGCAAAATCTTCATATCCATCGTGTCCGCCAAAAACAAACGAACCGTGCTTTGTCTGATGACCATAAAAATCAGCCATTGCCGTTCCCAACATCTGCTTGAACATCTGTGGCTGCGCTTCCGTTACAAGGCACTGCAACCGCTTTTTTTTCATAGGAATTGTAATCCCGACTGTATTCAAAATCGGATTGCTTTCGTAACCAGCGGCAACAACCACATTTTCCGCCTCAAAAAACTGACCTTCCGCTTCAACACCGCAAACCTTTCCAGCTTTTAAGACAATCCTAGAAACCGGCGCACCAGTTA
This sequence comes from uncultured Treponema sp., assembly GCA_934667505.1. GTDB lineage: Bacteria > Spirochaetota > Spirochaetia > Treponematales > Treponemataceae > Treponema_D. The sequence continues at coordinate 21,703 of CAKULY010000027.1, forward strand.
TAAAATCAGCACCAAGTTTTCTTGCACATTTATAAAAGCCCAAAGTTGTAGTAAGCGGATTCGCATGTCCATCAGTCGGGCACCAGGAAGCACCAACAACCGCATCGCTCATATACGGATTGATTTTTTTCACTTCCTCGGCATTAATCATTCTTACATCAACACCGCATTTTACAGCATTGTCTGCAAGTTTTTGCAGAATCTTTAAATGTTCTTCTGTTTTTCCAAGACGAAGATTTCCTTCCTGCGTATATTCAGTGTCAACGCCAAGCTCCGCGCTTAGTCCCGGCCAAATATTTTTTACGCCCCAAACCATAAGCGGCAGTTCTTTTACATTTCGCCCGGACTGACGCACTCCTCCAGCATTACGCGAGGAACCTCCGTTCCCAATATAGTCGCTCGCTTCCAGAATAATTACGCTTTTTCCTTTTTTGGCAAGATAATACGCCGTGGCATTTCCAACAATTCCAGCTCCAATTACAATAACATCAGCCTTTGTTTTCATATCACAATACCTCGCTTGCTAAAGTGTTCATTTCTGTTGGTCTGATTGGACCTCTGCTCGTTGCAGGATTTACTGTTGCCGGACTTACTTTTTGTTCTGCGGCAACAATTCCCTTCACAAGTTTTGAACAAGTCTGTCCCTGGCAAAGCCCCATTCCGGCGCGCAAATAACGTCTTATTTCCTGCATGGTGAACATTCCTTCGTGAACAGCCCGCCTTATTTCACCTTTCGTTATTTCCTCGCATCGGCAAATCACCAAATCATCATCAGGTCCCGGAACAAATTCTCCAATATCGCGCAATCTATCATTCATCATAATTTCTAATCTCCATCATTTTTTTTTGGGGGGGGGCAGGTCTTCCCCTCGGCGGCACTTCGTTGCCACCTACCCCTTCTAACGGGGACACCCCGTAACGCCCCGCCTAGCTCTTTTTCCAAAAGCGGGCTTTATAGCCAAACTCGTTTGGAACTTTCATCGTAAGCAAATATGTGTGGTCAAAAGCGGACGCCGTTCTTACGCCAACAATTTCCGCATCGCAAAGAACATCTCCTTTTCGGCTTAAAGCTTTTCCTATAGTTCCTTTTTCTGGAACAGGCAAAAATTCGTACGGAATCGTAATGCTCGTGAACCCCGGCTCAAAATCTTCATCCACAAGAAAAATCGCCTGACCTGAACAGCTTGCAACACACATTCCGCAGCCTGTACAACCGCAGTTTTGCGCAACCACCGGCAAGGCTGTAATGCACGAACCAATTTTTATACAATTTTTTCTGCACGCATCTTGGCATGGATTGCAAGGAATATTCTGCGTACATTCAATTACCGGATGAATTCCTTTCTGGCGCGTAACACCCGGAAATCGTTCAATTTCATCATCCGCAACAAATCCTTTTGCAAGCAGATTTTTTGAAACCGGAATTCCCTCGTCTGTCTTTTCAATCAGTTTTCCACGGTTGCAAGGAGCAAACATTCCCTGGCGCAAACTGTCCAAATCTTTTTCAAACAAGGATTCGTCTTTTTCCATCAAATTTTCTTCTGCAAATCCTGTCTTATAGGCAGCTCGCAAACCTGCCATTCTTCCTTTTATCATCGCAGAACTTGCTTCTTCAATTCCGCTTACATCTCCTGCCGCAAAAAGACAAGGAACAGAAGTTTCGCCATATTCATCAACAACCGGAACTTGCCCGCCTCGTTTTGGATTATCCTCCATTTTGCAGCCAGACATTTTTAAAAGCTGGCTCATTGGCGAAAGACCAACTGCAACACAAATTGTGTCAACATCAAAATGAATTTCCGTTCCCGGAATAATCTTAAAATGCTCGTCAACTTTGCCGATTGTTACGCCTTCAACTTTTTCAGTTCCTTCAACTTTTTTGATTGTATAACCCAAAAAAAACGGAACTCCGGTTCGGGCAACTTTTGCCGCGTGAACACCATAACCGCCGATTCTAGGAGAGGCATCAACAAGAGCAACAACCTTACAGCCAGCCTGAAGCAGCTGAAAACTTACAACAAGGCCAACATTTCCGCTTCCAAGCATAAGAATCTTTTTTCCAGGCTTTACGCCATGCAGATTCATCATTGTCTGAGCCGCTCCAGCTCCAATAACGCCCGGCAAAGTCCACCCTTCAAAAGGAACCATATTTTCTGCCGCTCCTGTGGCAATAATAACACTTGACCCTTTATAATGATGAATCGCGCCATCATGATTTACAGTAACTTCCTTGTTTTCAAAAATACCGGTTACAGTTGCGTCCAGTTTTACCTTAACACCAAGTTCTTCCGCTTCTTTTAAAAGTTCCGTTCCAATGTTAAATCCGCGGATTTTTGCCTTATGTTCTTTTGAGCCAAAAAATTTATGAATCTGCTTAAAAAGCTGTCCGCCCGGCTTATGGTTTTCATCAAAAATCATAACATTCATTCCGTGCTTAGCCGCTTCTATTCCTGCGCTAAGACCAGCAGGTCCTGCACCAATTACAATCAAATCATATCTTTCCATATTTGTTTCCGCCTTACCAAGTTTTTTCAGCCGAACATCCATACTGAGTTTGAACTTTCATTCCGGCTTTTAAAGGAGTTATGCAAGTCCTAGTATTTGGAACGCCATCGACAACCATTACACAATCTGTGCAGCGCCCAATAGCGCAAAAAATTCCTCTTGGTTTATGCAATTTAGAAGTTTCCCTGTGCTTTAAAATTCCAGCCGCACGCAAGGCCATTGCAATCGGTTCGCCTTCGTATCCTTGCATCTCTTTTCCGTCAAATATAAAAGTTACGAGTTCCCCCTTTTGTGGAACTCCTAAAATAGGATGTTCTGCTATACGTTCCATGTTCAACCTCACTTTGCAACAATGTAAAACTAAAATTTTTATTTTTCTTGTAAAAATTCGCATTGGA
>CAKULY010000028.1 GCA_934667505.1 uncultured Treponema sp.
CCGTTTAAAACTGTGATTGGCAAATCAGCTCCGTCTTCCATAAAAACCCTTGCCGGCTTCTGGTTCGGGTTGCATCCGTATTTTAATTGTAGTTCGTTCATAACTGTAGAATACTTTAATATAGAAAGAATGTCGAGAATGTTGGGTTTTAAGACGAGTTTTTGGTTAATTGTAAATTCGCTGAAAGCATTTTTTTATATTTATAAAAAGTTCGGCATTTGGGCTAACATTTATAAAAACTTAAAATTCGAACTATATACATTCATATTAAAAAAATGTATCATTTATCAAGTTATGTGAGGTTTATATGAAGTTAGCTACAAAATGTTTACATTCTGGTTATACGCCAAAGAACGGTGAGCCAAGTCAGATTCCTATTGTTCAAAGCACAACATACCGCTTTGATTCTTGCAATCACGTGGCAGAGCTTTTTGATAAACCTACGGAATTTATGTACAGCCGGTTTGCAAATCCTACTTGCGATGCTGTTGAAAAGAAAATCGCCGCTCTTGAAGGTGGGGCAGGCTGTATGCTGACTTCTAGCGGTCAAGCTGCGAACTTGCTTGCAATTTTGAATCTTTGCAGCGCAGGCGATAGCTTTATTGCTTCTTCTTCGATTTATGGAGGAACTATAAATCTCTTTGGCTTTACATTAAAAAAACTCGGAATTGAAGTAATCTGGGTCGATGTAAACGCCTCTTATGAAGAGCTTTGCAAGTCTTTTAAACCGAATACAAAATGCGTTTTCGGAGAAACAATTGCAAATCCTGCTTTGACAGTTTTCGACTTTGAAAAATGGGCAAGAGCTGCTCATCAAAACAATGTGCCTTTAATTGTTGACAACACTTTTGCGACTCCTGTATTTTGTCGTCCTTTTGAATGGGGAGCCGACATTGTTACTCATTCTACTACAAAGTATATGGACGGCCATGCAGTTCAGTGCGGCGGAGCAATCGTAGACAGCGGCAATTTTGACTGGCAAAAAGCGTATTCTGAAACTGGAAAATTTTCGGATATGGTTGAGCCTGATTCTAGTTATCACGGTCTTTGCTACGTTAAAGATTTTGGAAAATGCGCGTATATCGTAAAGGCCCGGACACAGCTTATGCGAGATTTTGGTTGCTATCCTGCGGCGCAAAGCGCTTTTTATTTGAATCTGGGGCTTGAAACCCTTGATGTAAGAATGGAACGCTATTCAAAAAACGCTCTTAGTGTGGCAAATTTTTTGAGCAAGAACGAAAAAATTGAAGCTATTTGCTATCCGGCTCTTGAAGGCGACCGGTATTATGAACTTGCAAGAAAGTATCTTCCAAAAGGAATGTGCGGTGTAATTTCGGTAAGCATAAAAGGCGGTAGAGCAGCGGCGATGCGTTTTATGGACTCATTAAAGCTTGCTAGCGATGAAGTTCACGTCGCCGACATAAGGACGTGTGTCCTTCACCCAGCTAGTGCGACTCATCGTCAGCTTTCCGATGAGCAGCTTGTTGCGGCCGGCATTGACGGCGGAATGGTTAGAATCAGTGTAGGGCTTGAAGATGTTGATGATATAATAGAAGACTTAAAAAAAGCTCTTTCTGCTGTTTAGTCTTTTACTTCTTTTATGATACATTCTTGCAGAACATTTGAATTGCCAAGAACTTTTAAAGCTCTTGCTTTGCAAAGTTCTGCAATGTTTTTGTAACGGCTTTTACCATTTGAAATCGGTTCGGGCTTTTGAATTAAAATGCAATTTCTTTTTCCGCCGTCTTTTTTGTTCAGGTTAAAAACCGCTTCCAAAGTTGTTCCGCTGCCTGCAAAAAAATCTAAAACCGTAATGTTTTTTTTCATATTTGTTATTTTGATTAAGTGTTCTATTAAATCAACTGGTTTAGGATTGTCAAAAGAGTTTTTTTCCTCTAAAAGGCTGTCTAAATAGTTTTGCGCGTTTCTTGTGCTTTGAACTGAATCAATTATATTTTGCGGAATAATTTCTTTTTTTTCTCCGTTAAAGATTTTTTCGCGGGGAACCTGGTCGTATTCGGGAGCTTTTCCCCAATAAATCTTATTTTGCTCAATAAGCATTTTCATTTTTTCTTCTGAATAAAACCATTGCCTAAGCCATGTTATTCCGGAAGGGCTTGTGATTGCGTAGTAATTTTTGTGATTTTTGTTTGAACGCTTTTCAGAAAAACTAACGCTTCCGCTAAACCAATTGCCTCGCTTATCGTTATCAAGGTTGCTTTTTGCCCAATTAGATTCTTTGCAGTCACAAAACGGTTTTAGATTTTTTTTATCTTTTGCGTAGCAAAGTGTTGACTGCTGAAGAGTTCTGCTGAACAGGTCTTTTTTTCCTTTTCCGTGAAGGTACATGAAATCGTTGATAAAATTTTCTTCGCCAAAGATTTTGTCGCACAAAAGTTTTAGAACGTAAAGTTCTTCCTGTCCGATTGAAATAAAAATGCAGCCGTCTTTGGAAAGTAATTCTTGCGCAAGGCTAAGTCTTCTTTGCATAAAGCTTAGCCAAATGGAATGTCGGTCGGAATCCTGTTCTGTTTTTTTCTTTTTGGAAATAAAATTGTCATTATAGGTGAATATCTTTTTTCCAGTATTGTATGGAGGATCGATATATATTAAGTTTACAAACTCTTTTTTGAACTGCGCTAATGCCTTCAAGGCTGGGTAATTGTCTTCGCTTATCAGAAAGTAAGACGGTCTTTTTTTTAAAGGCAATTCTTTTTCAAGTTTGTACTGCTTTTTATCTGTTTCTTCTATAAAATCGTTCCAAGTTAGTTCAACGGCCATTGCATTAAAATTATAGTACAATATTCATGCTATTACAAACTTTCTGCAATGTTGTAAATCATCTGTTCGGATTTCTGCCAGCCAAGGCAAGCGTCTGTTATTGATTTTCCGTAGCAACCGTCGCCCGGCTTTTGATTTCCGTCTTCAATGTAGCTTTCAATCATAAATCCTTTTACCAGTTTAGCAATTCGTTCGCTATGTTTTGCTGAGTTTAAAACATCGTTCACAATTCTAGGCTGTTCAAAAGGATTCTTTGCAGAGTTAGCGTGGTTGCAGTCAACTATCACAGCAGGATTTGCAAGCCCCTTGCTAGAATCGTAATCATCGCAGAGGCGGATTAAATCTTCGTAATGATAGTTCGGTCTTGACTGCCCCATTTTGTTTGTGTAACCGCGAAGAATCGCATGGCAGTGGGCATTTCCATGAGAATGTACTTCCCAGCCTCTGTAGATAAATGTGTGGTGTCCTTGCGCGGCGTGAATTGCGTTCATCATTACGGAATAGTCGCCAGAAGTAGGATTCTTCATTCCCACAGGAACGTTAATTCCGCTTGCCACAAGGCGATGCTGCTGGTCTTCTACAGAGCGGGCCCCGATTGCAACATAAGCTAAGATGTCGTCAAGATAGTTGTAGTTTTCAGGATAGAGCATTTCGTCTGCGCAAGAAAATCCCGTTTCTTGCAAGGCTCGCATGTGCATGTGGCGAGTTGCTATTATTCCTTTTACTAAGTCGGGCTTTTCTGTTGGGTTCGGCTGATGGAGCATTCCTTTGTAGCCCTCGCCGGTTGTTCGCGGCTTGTTTGTATAAATTCTAGGAATTATAAAGATTTTGTCTTTTACTTTTTCTTGCACTTTTACGAGCCTTGAAATGTAGTCAAGGACGCTGTCTTCGTTGTCTGCTGAGCATGGTCCGATTATTAACAGTTTGCGGTTGTCCTTGCCTTCGAAAATATTTTCAATTTGTTTTTGGCGTTCGGCAACGGTTGTTTCCATTTCTTTTGTTACTGGAAACATTTCTTTTATTTCTAGCGGATTTGCAAGTTTTTTTATAAAATCGCAGTTCATAATTTATATCCTGTTTTGGCTACTATTTTCATGCTCTCCGATTTTTAACAAGACTAATATACTGAAAAATATATTACATTTAAAGTGCTTTCGTTAAACTTTTTTGCAAGCCGAAAGGCGTCTTCGCTCACTGCCGCCGACATCGTGTCGTTAAATACGTCTGGTCAAGGTACGCTTACGCTCAAGACCTTGACTCAGCCGTTTTTAAGGTTCGATAAACCTTAAATGAACTGTCTCCAAAAGTTTGACAGTTTTGGGGACAGTTCATAGTCCTCGCAAGCTCGGCGTTCGCTTCGCTACTCTGTTCAAATTGGTTTAAAATAAAAAAGGTACTTTCGTTTTGGAAAATACCTTGTAAAAAAAAAGCCAACTCCCGGACTTGAACCGAGCCATTCAGTCTCAAACATCGTGTTTTCGACTGAATGGCGTCTGCGCTCACTGCCGCCGACATCGTGTCGGCTTTTCTTCGCAAGCTCGGCGTTCGCTTCGCTACTCGGTTCAAATTGGTTTAAAATAAAAAAGGTATTTTCGTTTTGGAAAATACCTTGTAAAAAAAAAGCCAACTCCCGGACTTGAACCGAGTACCTGCGCGTTACGAGGGCGCTGCTCTACCAGGTGAGCTAAGTTGGCGATTGATTACTGTTTTACTGCTTGCCGGTTGTTTACGTGGTTTTCTACCAGGCGTTTCATGTCGGCAAGGTTGTTTACTTCGATGTAGTTATCATAAAGTTCAATCTTTCTTCTGTCAACTAGCTTGTTTATTTCTTCCCTTGCAACTTCAGGAGAAAGTCCCGCCCAGTGGGCTATGTCGTTTACAGTTACATTGAACTTGCGGGATTTTTCGTTAGGGGAAAGAGGCGGATACATTTCGTTGAATAAAAGAAATACATCGCTTATTCTGATTTGTAAATCATCAATTACAAGAATTTTAAATCTTCGCTTTTGATCGTTAATTCTTTTGCAAAAAAGCTTTAGCAAATTGATTGCAAGCTGAGGATTTCCTGTTACCAAAGTTTCAAAGTTTTCTTTGCTGAATTCAAGGCATTTAACATTCGTTTTTGCAATGCAAGTTGCCGAACGTGGCGAATTGTCAAGAATGGCCATTTCGCCGAAAAATTCGCCAGGTTTTAAAATATCAAGATTTTTTTGAGTTCCATTTACACATTTTAAAAGTTGCACCGTTCCGGTCTGTATCAAATAAAAAGTGTCGCCAGGTTCGTATTCAGAAATTATAACCTGCCCGTGCACATATTTTTTTGCAAATCTTTCAAAAACTGGCAATGAAAACTGTCTTAGCGAACTTCCGATGGAGTCCGCCGGATCCGAATATTCTTCTTTTAAGTCTTTCGCGGCAAGTTTTCTAACTTCTTCAAAAAGCTTTATAACATCGCTTTGATATTTTGAATTAGGGAATCTTTTAAGAAATTTATAGCAAACGTCGTAGCATGAACGGTATTGCTCTTCTTCATAAAAAGTTTTTGCTACTGTAAACATGCCGGTTTGCTGGTCTTCTGGCATTTTATTTAATATTGATTCTGTTTTTTTGTGAATTTGCCGCAATTGATTTGAAAACACTCGCAGCATTTTCATAAGAATTTGTTTATTTCCGCTTACAAGCTGCTCAAATTCAGGAACCGTAAGAGCGACAACTGTGCTGTCTGAAAGAGCATTCGCAGTTTCCTCTCTAGGATAGTGTCCCAATGCTGATTTTACACCAAAAAATTCACCAGATTTTACTTGTTCTGTTACTGTGCCATTAGTTTCTGGATCGATGCTGCTAAGAATCATTATTCCTTTTTGAAGAATAAATACGCGGTCGTCGCAGTCGCCTGCAAAATAAGGAATTGAACCTTTTGAATATTGAATTACCTTTGGCATAACTTCTCCCATAAAAAAGTAAAACAGTCTTGTTATCTCAAAAAAACATTATATCATAAAAAAAATATTTGTGCTATTCTCAATTTATGATTGATTTACATACCCATACAACAGCTTCCGACGGTCAGTATTCGCCTAGCCAGCTTGTTGAAAAAGCCGCTTCTAAAGGAATTTCTGTTCTTGCTATTACCGATCACGATACGGTAGCCGGTCTAAAAGAAGGGGAAGAGGCTGCAAGAAGGTTTGGAATAACTTTTGTTCCCGGAATAGAATTTAATATAGAGCGTCCTAACTGCGAATTTCATCTGCTTGGATTGGGTTTGTACGATGTTTCAAAAAGTCTGATAGAGGCTTCTGATTTTTTGGCAAAAAGTAGAGCTAAGCGAAATTTAGAAATGATAGAAAAAATGAATAGCGACGGTTATTCAGTTTCTATAGAAGAGCTTCAGTCTGAATTTCCTACAAAGTCATTAGGGCGTCCGCATATTGCAAAATGGCTTGAAAAAAAAGGGATTGTAAAAAACGTTCAGCAAGCGTTTGATAAATATTTAGGAAGGGGAAGACCTTGGTATGTTGAAAGAACAGGAATAAATCTTGATGTCGCTATTCAAGCGATTTATGATTCTGGAGGAGTTCCCGTTGTAGCACATCCGCTGTCGCTTTATCTTTCTTGGACAAAGCTCGAGCCAGTTATGGAAGATTTTAAAAGCCGCGGGGTCGCTGGAATGGAATGTTTTCATCCTGGTGCAAGAGTTACAGAGTGCTTGCGCCTTGAAGAAATGGCTCGCAAGCTTGGAATGATTGTTACAGCAGGCAGCGACTTTCATGGGGAAAAGATTCGCAGCGACAGGCGGCCGGGCCATACTTGTGGAGATAAAAAAATTGAAGACAGGTTTTGGTTTGAAGAATTAAAGCCCGCTTTGGAAAAAGGGCAGTCAGAATAGATTATATCCCTTTTCTGCCTTTAAAAAATAAAAAAAGTGTAAAAAAAAATTCAGAAAACGCATAAGGTGCAGCTATTAAATATATGATTCTACTTTTGAATTAGGTGGCTTATGCAAATTTATTCATTTTCTCCATTTGGATATGAAGGTTCTCTTGTTTCTGTTGAAGTTGATTTGCGGCGAGGAATTCCCGCTACAGATCTTGTAGGTCTTGCAGATAGCGCGGTAAAAGAAGCCCGCGAACGAATGCAGGCGGCTATCCGCAATTCTGGATTTGATTATCCTTCTGAGCGAGTCCTTATAAGTCTTTCTCCTGCAGACTTAAAAAAAGAAGGCGCAGGTTTCGATTTGCCAATTGCGCTAAGCGTTCTTTTTTCGCAAGCTAAAGAAAAGTTTTCGCAAAAGGATAATTCTCCAGTTTTGGTAATGGGCGAGCTCGAGCTTTCTGGAAGGGTCCGCCCTGTAAAAGGCGTCCATGCTGCCGCAAGCACGGCAGTGGCATTTGGAATTACAAGGTGCATCGTTCCTGAGGCGAATTGCGAAGAAGCCCGCGACGTTGGCGGAATGAAAGTCTTTGGAGCAAAAACTTTAGAAGATGCTTTTTCTGCTCTTGAGAATCCAGAAGTTTTTGCTGCGCAAGCTGAAAAACAGTTCGATTTTACAGAAATTCCAGAAGACTGCGAAGATATTGAAGGCGTTTTGTTTCAAAAAGTTAAGCCGGAATTAGAATTTTCAGAAGTTAGAGGGCAAAGTTCTCTTGTAAAGGCTTTGCAAATCGCCGCTGCTGGCGGCCACAATCTAATTGCAGTAGGCGCTCCTGGCTGCGGAAAAACAATGGCGATTCAAAAATTTCTAGGACTTTTGCCGCTGCTTACGATAGAAGAAGCTCAGCCTGTAACAAGAATATTAAGCCTTGCGGGCTTGCTTAGAACAGATTCTGCTCCGAATAGAATTCCTCCGTTTAGAATGCCGCATCAGACCGCTTCTATTGAAGGCATTTGTGGAGGCGGCCCTCATTGCAGACCTGGAGAAGTTTCTCTTGCTCACAACGGAGTTTTGTTTTTGGACGAGGCTTCTGAATTCAGAACCAGCGTTTTGCAGATGTTGAGAGTTCCTCTTGAAAACGGTCAAATAACCCTGAGCCGTGCGGGGCGTTCTACAGTTTTTCCAGCAAGATTCCAGCTTCTTATGGCGACAAATCCCTGTCCTTGCGGAAATTACGGTTCGCCTGCAAAAGTTTGTCTTTGCAGCGCAAGGGCTATTGATTTGTTTTGGAAAAAGTTTTCAGCCCCTCTTTTAGACCGAGTCGATCTTAGAGTCCATGTAGTAAACGAAAACGACTTTTCAGATAAGAATACAAAAAATGAGCCGTCAAAATTTTTTAATGGCAAAACCAGCGTTTCTACTGCCGAGCTTCGGAAAGGCATTGCAAATGCTGTAAAAGTTCAGCGAGCTCGGCAAGGCAAAAAAAATGCTTTTCTTAGTCCTTCTGAAATTGCAGATTTTTGTGCTTTAGATGTTTCGCTTAAAAATATGCTAGACAAATCTGTTGAGCGTTACGGATTTTCTCCGCGGGCAGTTTCTAGCATCTTAAAAGTTGCAAGAACTTTTGCAGATATTGACTGTTCAAAAGATATTCGCGCAGAAGATTTAAAATCTGCTGTGGAGTTCAGAAAAATTGATTTTATGGATGGAAGCCTGTAATTTTTTTTGCTAGCGAATCTGTGTGTGGGGGAATGGAAGAAATCGAACAAAATGCGTCTGGTCAAGGGCTCTTACGTTCAAGACCTTGACTCTGCCGTTTTTATGGTTTTGATAAACCCTAAATAAAAAAAAGGTTGCTCAAAACTGAACAACCTTTTTTACCGGAGAAGAGACTTGAACTCTTACGCAGTCGCCCGCAAAAGATTTTGAGTCTTTCGTGTCTACCATTCCACCACTCCGGCGAATAATTTGATATTAACAGAAAAAAAAGCCTTTTTCAAGTAGTTGCAACCCGATATAATAAGAAAACTAGAAAAAAAATGAAAAATATCGAAGATAAATGTGAAAAAATCTTGAAAAACGTATTCGGTTACGACTCTTTTAGACCAATGCAGCTGGATGTTATAAAAAGTGTTCTTTCTGGGAAAGACACCCTTGCCATAATGCCAACTGGTGGCGGAAAGTCAGTTTGCTGTCAAATTCCAGCCCTTGTGTTTGAAGGAGTCACCCTTGTTGTTTCGCCTTTAATTTCTTTGATGCAAGATCAAGTTGCATCTTTAAAAGAAAATGGCGTTGAATCAGTGTTTTTAAATAGCTCTCTTGAGCGGGAAGAATATTTTAATGCTATAAATAGCATAAAAAACGGGACTGCTAAAATTGTGTATATTTCTCCTGAAGGGCTTGCCACGGGAAAAATTCTTGATATTTTGCAAGAGTCAGAAAAATCAGTCAGCTGCATAACTGTTGACGAAGCTCACTGCGTAAGCGAATGGGGACACGATTTTAGACCAGATTACCTTGATATTTTTTCTGTCCGTGAACGCTTTCCTAATGCCGTCTGCCTAGCTCTTACGGCGACAGCAACCGTTCAAGTTCGGCAAGATATTATAAAAAATCTTAAGATGAAAAATCCCTGCGTGTTTGTTTCCAGTTTTAACCGGGAAAATATTTTTCTTGAAGTAAGACCTAAAAAAAATGCGCTGCAACAGATTTGCGAGTATTTAAATGCTCATCAAGAAGAAAGCGGAATTATTTATTGTTTTTCAAGAAAGCAAGTGGATCAACTTACGCAGTCGCTAAACGAAAAAGGCTTTTCTGTAGAAAAATATCATGCAGGCTTAGATGACAAGGAACGCGCTGAAAATCAAAACTTGTTTATTAACGACAAAGTTCAAATAATGGTCGCCACAGTAGCTTTTGGAATGGGAATTAATAAGCCTAACGTTAGATTTGTTATGCATTACGATATTCCAAAGTCTCTTGAAGAATACTACCAAGAAATTGGAAGAGCAGGGCGAGATGGTTTGCCGTCAACCGCAATTTTGTTCTATAGCGGCGCGGATATTCATAAAATTAGATTTTTCTTTGAAGATTCTGCAGATTCTCAAAAGTCGGAAAGCTTGCTGAAAAGCATGGTAAGTTATGCGACTTCAAGGCAGTGCCGCAGAAAGGTTCTTCTTGGTTATTTTGGAGAAAACTTTTTGCCAGAAAAAAAATCTTCTGAAAACTGCTGCGATATTTGTTCATCTAAAACAAATTTAAATTTTGATGTTACAATTCCGTCTCAGAAATTTATGTGCTGTATTCTTCGTACCGGGCAGCGGTACGGAGTTTCTTACATAATTGATGTGCTGATGGGTTCCCGCCAAAAAAGAATTCTTGATAATCATCACGAAACGCTTTCAACCTGGGGAATCGGAAAAGAGCTTTCCAAGGAAGACTGGTTTTTGCTTTCAGACGCGTTGATTGATGCTGGTTTTATTTTTAAAAGCGGAGAATACAATATCCTGAAACTTTCGGATTTGGGAAAATTTGCTCTTTCTTCGCGAGAGTGCATAAAACTTCCTGTAGTGCTTCATCAGATAAAGGTTTTGAATCAAGTTGCTCCTAAAAAAGTAGAGTTCTCAATTCATAAAAAAGGCGACTTTACAAGAAATTTATGCGAACAAGATTTAATCTTATACAATGACATAAAAATGTGGCGAAAAAATCTTGCGGAAGAAATGAATGTTCCCCCTTACGTTATTTTTGGCGACAAAACGCTGGAAGAACTGGTAGAAAAAAAGCCCCGCACAAAGGCGGAGCTTTTAAAAGTCTTTGGAATAGGAGAAGTAAAGGCTGAAAAAATAGGAGATGCAATTCTTCGCCTTGTTTCTGGCAAATAAAATTAAGAAAAGAGTTTTCTACATTCTAAGTAAAATCTTTTTTCGTCGGCTTCGCCCATGCTAAAGCTTTTTCTAGGCAGAGGACCTCTTGCGCTTATAGTAGCAAAAAAACTGTCTTTTGCCACAGACGGCAAAAGAATTCCTGTGGTATTTTCTTGCTTTCCTAGCCTGAAAATTTCGTCAGAACCATGTATGTAGTCTATTTCTGCTTTGACTGTGCGGCAGCCTTTTTCGTCGCAAATATGGCTTTTAGGCGCCGTCTTTAAAAAGACATCTAAAGCTGGCTGAAGGCGACTTACGGCAAGCTCATTTATATCTGTTTTTAAAAGCACAAAACTTTGCTTTCCATTTTCCATAAAAGTAAAGCCGAAATTGGAGCTGCTGTTTTTTACGCTTTCTTCCAGCTCCTTTTGTGTGTTGATTTCTTCAGTTGTTCCTTCAAGCTTTGTACACAAATCTTTTATGAGTTCTTTAGAATTTATATTGAATAAAACCCTGTGGATTGGCTCAAAGGTTAAGCCTTCGTCGTAAATGTTTACAATCTCCACAAGAGCGTACCGCACAGGATTTTCAACGTCATTTTTCACTTCAGGATGTTCATTTTTGTACTTTTCCCAAACGGATTTCGCAGTCGCCAAAGAATGGTTTCCGTCGCCAACTGCAAATAAAAATACAGAGCCGTCAGAACAGGTGTTTTGAGCAGAAAGCTTTTCAAGAGATTTTTCAATTCTGTTCATTTCTTCTTGTGTCGAAACAGCCCAGCCTTTAATGCTTCCGCCTCCAAGCATTAAGTTCCCGCTGTATAACTGTTCGTTTCGCTTTCTTGCTAGAATGCCAGTTTCTTCTACTAGCAATTTTTCAGGGTCGTTTACTAAAAGCATTATATGAGGTAGTTCCAGAGGCGCTCCGTCGCGAATTTCCATCCTAGGAGGAATTCTTTCTACAATCGTTGCCTCTGTCGCCCTGATTAAAGCTGTGCTAAAAGGCTTCCATTCATATTTTTCAAGGTCGATTGCAACTATAAGTCCTTTTCTTGTCCTTCCGTGGGAAGTAGTCCTTTCTATATATATAAACTCCTCTTTTTCAGGCTCAAAAATTCCTTCATCAAGATAAGTCTGCATGTTTTTTCTAATTTTTAGGATTTTTTCATTTTTATCTTTGTCGTTTAAATAGACTTCAGGAAGAATTAAGTTCAAGGTAGAAGGTTTAGACTTTGCACATTCTTCAGCTTTTTTCCAATATTCACGGTCTTGCGTGTATTGGTCGCAAGCGACAGTCGCCCAGGTTTCAGTATCAAGCTTTTTTGGCAAAAGAATTTTAGGGATTTTAATTCCGAATTGTTCAAAAGTTTTCATATAAAAAATATAACGGATTTTTTTTGTTTATGCTATAATATCGCTATGCCAGATAATAAGTTGAATCAACAGCAGAAAGCTTCGCAATCCCAGGTGATGTCTAGCCAGCAAATTATGGCAGTAAAAATGCTTGGAATGAGCAGCCTGGAACTTAGAGACGAAATATTGGCAAAAATCGATGAAAATCCGGCTTTGGAACTTGTAAAAGATCCGTTTTCAGATGGAGTAGATGTTTCTGCAAAAAACAACAGTCTTGCAAGCGGTGTTCGCATAGGAAAAACTTCTTCAAAGGGGCAGCTTGAATCTGATAATTTTCAGCTTATGCTTGAAAGTTCTCCAGATAACAGAGAAACCTTGCAAGACCATTTAATTCATCAGCTTAACATGAGCAGTCTTTCTAGTTCGGAAACAGTTCTTTGCAAAAAGCTTATAGAAAATCTGGACGAAAACGGATTTTACGTTCTCGCTCCAATTTCTCTGTTAGATTCAAAAGAGGATTCTCAAAGTAAAAGTTTTTTAAATCACTGCATTTCGATTGTCAGGCATTTTGATCCTCCTGGAATTTGTGTTCAAAATCTTTCTGAAAGTTTAAAAGTTCAGTTCGATTTAAAAATAAATTCTGATTTCCAAAGTATCAGCTTAGCAAGAAAAAATGAAATTTCTAAACTTGTTTATTTTTTCCTTGATGCTCATTTGGATTTTTTAAATCCTCCGATAGCAGAAAAAGTTTGCAAAAAAGTTCAGGCTTGGCTATTGCAGCAAAAAACACTTTCTTTTCAATCTGAAAAGCAAAAAGACTTCTTGCCAGATTTTGAAACTGTTACGGAAAAAAATGTTCAAAAAGCCATTTCTTTTATACAGTCGTTAAATCCATATCCGGCAGCGGAATTTAGCAGCTCTAGTTCGCAGCATTTTATAAGCCCTGATGTTTATGTAATTCGCTGTTGCGGCGCAATTGATAGCGATGATTTTTCAATCGGACTTGTAAAAAATGATTCGGATTCGTTTTTTAGGGTTGTTATTTCAAAGGATAGCGTTCCTGTTGTTCGGCTTTCCAAGGATTTTAACGAAGAAAAATTAGACGAGAAAAATCAATCTAAGAAAGAACAGCAGTTTATAAAAACTCAATTAAAAAATGCAGAATTTTTTTTAGGGGCTTTGGATTTTCGTTATCAAGCCATAATAGAATCTTGCAGCAAGCTCGTTCATTCTCAAAAGCTGTTTTTTTCAAAAGGCTATGGAAATCTTGTTCCCTTGAGCCAGCGGCAGTTTGCAAAAGAGCTAGGCGTTCACGAATCTACCGTTAGCCGTTTGGCAAACAGCAAATTTATTCAGTGCGATTGGGGAACTTTTCCTTTAAAATACTTTTTTTCCTCAGCAGTTAAAAAAAATAAGGTGGAAGACAAGGCGAATGAATCAAAGGAAGTTTCTTCAGATACTGTAAAAATTGAAATTGAAAATATCCTTAAAAACAATAGCGAAGGAAAAAAGCTTTCTGATCAAAAAATTGCCGATTTGCTTGCCGAAAAAGGCTATAAGATTGCAAGGCGTACAGTTTCAAAATATCGTTCGCAGCTAAAGATTGGTTCTAGCTACGAACGCGTGTAATTTTCTTAAAAACGGTTTTGGCAAAGGCCTTGAGCACGCCCCAGCCCTTTGCCAGGCACATTTACTTTTCCTGGATTTTATCTTTTTCTTTTTTGATTTTGTTGTCAAGAACATCCATCATAGAGTTAAAAGCTGCTGCAAAATCGTAGTCTTTTGCGCTTACGTGAGCCTGTGCGCCCCAGCGAAAGTTCGCAGTTGTTTCTACACTGAATTCCTTGTCAAGTTTGATTGTTATTTTTAAATCCACAATTAAATCTTCAGCGTATGAAATTCGTTTGATTTTTGTATCAACTAAATCCTGTTGTTTTTGGTCCATTGTAAACCCGATTGCTTTTACCGATGTTGTCATAATTTCCTCCTAACAGTAAGTAAGTTCGCAATTCAAATGATTAATTAAATAATACAATGCTAGTGGTAAAAAGGCAAATTCAAAAACAAGTATTTTTTTACAAAGCCTTTTTTACAGTTGAAAACAACACGTTTTATGTGTATAGTGGCTTGTATGGCTGAAAAGAAGTTTACAGTTCTGGATTTATTGGATTTAGACCTTTCTGGTCACGATGCGCTTGAGTTAAGGTGTATCGCCGGCAGAAGAGGGCTTCCGCGCGACATTTCTGTCCCTGATATAAATAGACCAGGGCTTGCTCTGTCAGGTTTTTTCGATTCATTCGCATTCAAGCGTGTGCAGCTTTTTGGACGTGGTGAAAATTCGTACCTTGCAAAACTTCACAGCGAAAATAAAACAGACACTTTAAAAACTCTTTTTGGCTATAAAATTCCGTGCTGCATTTTTTCAAGCAGCCGCTATCCAACAGAAGAGTTTTTGTCGTTCGCAGAAGAAGCTTGCTGTCCTATCTTGCAGACTTCCCTTGATACCACAGACCTTTCAACCAGGCTTATACGCGTGTTTTCAAATATTTTTGCTCCTAAAAAAACTTTGCACGGCGTTTTGGTAGAAGTTTATGGCGTAGGAATTCTTCTTACGGGACATTCTGGTGTCGGAAAGAGCGAGACTGCGCTTGAGCTTGTTGAGCGAGGCCACCGTCTTGTTGCAGACGACATAGTTGAAGTTCGCTGTGTAAACGGAAACGAAGTTCTTGGCAAAGGCGCAAATTCTCTTATAAGCCATCACATGGAAATAAGAGGCTTAGGAATTATAAATATTTCTAAATTGTATGGAGTTGGCGCCGTAATCGACCAAAAAGAAATTCAGCTAGTCGTAAAACTTGAAGAATGGGATAAAAACAAAATGTATGATAGATTAGGTGTTGATCAAGTTTATATGGATATACTTGGTGTAAAAGTGCCTGCGATAGACATTCCTGTTCGACCAGGAAGAAATCTTCCTATCATAATTGAAGCAGCTGCAATGAACGAAAGGTTAAAGAATATGGGATACAATTCTGCTCGCGATTTTAACCAAAACGTTTTAAAATGGATTGAAAATGGAGAAGCTCAAACTTCGTTTTCTCTTAATGAAGATAAATATTAGCAATAATAAAATAATAAAAAGGAAATCAAAATGGTTGAAAAATTGCTTACTGTAAAAAACAGAGCTGGAATTCATGCAAGGCCAGCGGCGATAATTGCGCAGACTGCAAACAAGTTTGACTGCGAAATCACTCTTTCTAGGGATGATACCACTGTAAACGCTAAGTCTATTATGGGTGTTATTACAATGGCCGCCGGTTACAATACGGTTTTAACGCTTAGAACAGAAGGTTCAGACGAGAACGAGGCTGCTTCAGCAATCCAATCTTTGTTTGATTCTAAGTTCGAGGAGGAATGATTATGAAACAGATTACAGAGCGTCAAAAAGAAGTTCTTATGTTTATTGCAGATTTTACAGAGCAAAATGTGTATCCTCCTACAGTTCGCGAAATCAGCGACCATTTTGATATTTCTCTTAGAGCTGTGCAGGATCATTTAGCCGCTTTGCAAAAAAAAGGCTATCTTTCAACGGAGCAAAAGCGTTCCCGTTCTATAAGAGTTCTTGTGGACGAAAGGCAAAAAGAGCCTAAAGTCTTTATGGAAAAAATCCCGCTTTTAGGAACAATCGCCGCAGGAAAGCCTCTTCTGTGCGAAGAAAATCTCGACGGCTTTGTTAATCTTACAGAACCTTTTATTCATCCTGGCAAAAAGTATTTCGCATTGCGTGTTCGCGGCACAAGCATGATAAATGCGGGGATTCTCGAAGGCGACCTCGCTGTTATAGAACAGTGCGATGTTGCTACAGATGGTCAAATTGTTGTTGCTGTCATAGACAACGCAATTACTCTAAAGCGTTATTACAAGGAAATGGACAGGGTAAGGCTTCAGCCAGAAAATCCTGATTTTAAGCCAATTTATTGCCGTGACCTTAGAATTGTAGGAACACTTTCTAGCATTGTTCGCACATATTAAACAGTATTCCATATAGATTTAGGTTAAATTTTATGGACGCTCCTATTTATTTTTTTTCGGGTCCCGAATTAGGGGAATGTGAACAGGCTATTAAATCAGTAAAGGATTCTCTTAAAAAGAAATTCGGACAGATTGAGGAATATCTTTATTATGCTGCGGAAACAACTGCGCAAGAAATTCTTACAGTTCTTCAAAACGAATCTTTGTTTTCTTCTTGCTGCTGTGTAGTCGTAAAAAATGCGGAGCTAATCAAAAAAAAGGACGATGTAGAGCAGATTGTAAAATGGGCTTCTAATTGCGCAGCTGATTCAAACGTTTTAATTCTTGTTACAGAAACTTATTCAATAGATTCTAAAATTTCAAAAGAAGTTCCTGCTTCTCATAAAAAAACTTTTTGGGAAATGTCGCCAGAACAAAAAAATCTTTGGGTAAAAAAGTTTTTTACAGAAAAAAAATACAAAATTTCCGAAGATGCCGTCTGTGCGATTCTTGATTTAGTTGAAAACAACACCTTGGTTTTAGGTTCTGAATGTTCGCGTTTTTTTTCTTGCTTTTCGTCTGAGCATCAAATAACAGAAGACGATGTTTTTGCTGTTTTGGCGCATAACCGCGAAGAGAACGCCTTTACTCTTTTTAATCAGATGGCAGATTTTTCGCTAGAGCCTCAAAAATGTCTTGAAAAATCTTTAGAAATCCTGCAAAAAATAAGGCTTTCCAAGGAAAATTCTTCCGTAATGATAATTGCGGGGCTTACCTCGTGCTTTAGAAAACTTTCTGTTTGGTTTAAACTAAAAGCCGAAGGTAAACTTGACGATTTTAATTTGAAAATAAACGGAATTTCAAGCAAAAAACAAAAAAATCAGTATAGTTCGGCTTCAAGGGTTTGGACTTTAGGTCAGGTCACTGCGATTCTTGCAATTTTAGCTAGCACAGATATGGAAATACGCTCTTCGGGAACAACTTTGGAAGATATTTTTCTTCAAAAATTAGTTTACGAAATTGTTGTAAAAAAAGGAGCCAGTTCTGCTAGCTACGATTTTAAAGGCTTGCGATAAGTTTGCCCAGATTAGACAGTTCTTCATCGGTTAATGTTATGCCTTTCCCCATCTTTTGATGGTCTGGAGCCCAGCTTCTTAAATCAAACTTCGCAGGTCTTCCGCCCCAGCTTACCTTGTTTAGTTCAAGATTCCAGCCGCTTTTGCTAGTGGAAATAATTCCGAGAGTCTGTTGAATTTCAAATGAAAAATCTTCCGCCATTTTATTCCTCCAATAAGAAAATTTGCAACGCAAATTCAAAGGTTGAACTCTGTTGTTTTTATAATACCCTAAATATCGATTTTTATAAAGTGCAGAAAATTTCCTGTAAATGCCAATATTGCTTAGTTTTTTGTGTCTTGCTAGGTTTGTAATCTTAATGTAAAATATAGATTGTTATACCAAAAAAGTTGGAGGTTATTTTGAAAAAGACTCGTATTCTAATTTTATGCACAACAATTTTTTCTATAATTTTTGCGTCTTGTGCATCTACCCCTAAGGCTGAAGAAACACCTAAAGTTGATGAAATTGTAAAAGAAGCAGACGACGCTAAAGAAAGTGCTGTTGAGCAAATTGCTGAGACGGTAACAATGGAGCAGATTGAGCTTGCAAGACAGTCTGCTGTTGAAGCTGGGGCAGAAAAAAACGCTCCAGAACAGTTTGCAGCGGCAGAAGCAATTTATAATCTTCTAAAGGCAAGTTCAGAAGAGGATGCTAAAAATTCTTTGGCTTATGCGGATTTGCAAAAAAGATATTTGGCTTTGGCAGAATATTCTTCTGCAGTTAGCTCAAAAAATCGTATAGACGAACTTTCCTTTTCTTCTTTTGATAAAAAATCCTATGATGACGGATGCGCTGCTTTGGAAAGTTTTAGCGAACTTTCAAAGGCAACAGATGTGCTCGGCGCTGCAATGCTTGAAAAAGCTTCTTTAGCCTCTAGCCAGTTTAAGAATGTTCTTCACGCAGGATTTAAGGTAAAGGCGAAGGAAAGCCGCTCAAATGCGTTTGTCGCCAAAAAAAATGCTGACAGCGTAAAAGCCGGTGTCGCAGCAAAAGAAGGCTACGCTAAGGCTGTCCAAGAATTCCGCTCAGGAGATTCAAGCTATTCAATGCAGAATCCAGAAGCCGCATGCAATCACTATGAAGAATCTGAAAAAATGTTCGAATCTATTTTTAAAGATGTTTCTGCAAAACGGGAAGCCGCTTCAAAAGCGATGGAAGAAGCTAAAGCAAAAGTCGCTGAAAGTCAAAATTACGCGCTTACAGCGGATTCAGAGCTTCCTCTGGCAGACGAAAATGTTCAGGGAATCGAAGCCGAAGACGCAAAGCTTTTGGAAGACGACAATTATTCTGCTCCAGAAGATGCGGTAGCAAATATTTCTGAAGAAATTTCTGAAGATAGTTCACAGGAGGCTGGGGAATGAAAAAGATACTTACATTAATTGCGTTGCTTTTTGCTTCTGCCTTTGTTTTTTCAGCAAGCTATAAAAACAATACATACCAAAAGCTTGCGGATGAATATAACAAAAAAGCTCAGGTCGCATTTGACGCTGGCGCCTATGACGATGCAGTAGAGTATTCTAAAAAAGCTGCTGAAAATGCTGAGCTTTCAAAAGCGTATATAGATATGATGCTTGCCCGAAGCAGTGCAGAAAGTCAGCTGAAACTGGCTAAAAATAAGTTGGACTGGGCAGAAAAAGTCAATGCTCCAAAAACTTTTCCAATGGCATACACCGCCGCAAAAGAAGCGTATGACAATGCAGAATCCTCTTTTTCTAAAGAAGACTTTACAGCGGCTTTAGATTATGCTAGACAGAGCCTTGCCGCCCTTGACGGTGTTTACGAAGTAACGCCTCTTCCAGAATATTATATTGTTCGACCTTGGGCAGAAACAAAAGACTGCTATTGGAACATTTCTGGCAGACCTTACATTTACAACAATCCTTTGCTTTGGGAAAATCTCTATCAAGCAAACAAAAATTCAATGCCTAAGCCAGAAAATCCAAATCTAATAATGCCAGGAATGAAGATGAAAATTCCAAGTTTGACTGGAGAATATCGCGAAGGCGTTTATAGTTCTTCTAAAAAATACGAATCTTATGGAGCTTCTAAATAAGCGCTCTGATTTTAGTATTTTAATTTTTTAAGGGTTGCCAATAATTTTTAGGCAGCCCTTTTTTTTCTTTTTTTTGATTTTGACAGAATTCAAAAATCGACGTATTATTTCTATAAGAACTTTTACATCAAAATAAAAAAAATACGTAATATTTGCGCTGCAAACTGGGAGGTATCTATGGCTGTTATTGCAATTTCAAGACAGGTTGCTGCACTTGGAGACGAAATTTCTTCTGCTGTCGCTAAAAAACTTGGTTATAAGTTTATAAATCGGCAGGAAATTGAAAAAAAAATTGTGGAACTTGGATTTTCTGCAGATAAATTGAAAAAATACGACGAAAAAAAGCCAGGCTTTTTCGCATCCCTTGTAAAAGACCGTGATGAATATTTAAATTATCTTCAAACAGCAGTTCTTGAAGCCGCTCAAGATGGAAATTGCATTTTAATCGGCCGCGGTGCTTTTGTAATCCTGGAAAATCTGCCAAACCTCATTTCCCTTCGTTTGGTTGCAAAAGAAGAAATTCGCATAAAGCGTCTTATGAATGAATTTTCATGGAACGAAAAACAGGCTCTGCAAAGAATTAATGAAAGCGACACAAACCGCAAGGGATTCCATAAAAGTTTTTTCAATATAGAAATAGACGAACCTTCTCATTATTTGATGGTAATGAACACAGGGGCTTTTGATGTTGAGTCAGCTTCGGATACCATAGTTGCAATCGAAAAGTCTTTAATAAATCCAGAAAAAGAAGCGGAAGGAAAAAAGCGCCTGGAAGAATTGCTAAAGTGCCAGCATTTGGTAAACAAACTGATTTTCGATTACAAGTTGAATATAGAATTTTTAAGGGCTGTAATAGAAGATAATAATTTGATTCTTCAAGGAGTTGCAGATTCTTTGGTTCTTGTAGAAAGAGCTGTGAAAATCGCGGCCTCAGAATTGCCAGAGTACAACGTGACATCTTCAATTAGTATTGTTCAAGATTACAAGGCTCATCTTCAAGTTTAATTTGCTTTTTTGTCTTTTATAACGATTTTATAACGAGAACTGTAAAAACTTGTTAAGATAGCGGTCAATAGTTGACTTTTACTAATTAAAAGGAAATACTAAAGAATATTATGAAACTTTCAAACAAAATTACATTAGCTAGAGTTGTTTTTGCTCCAATCTTTTTTGCTTTATACTATTTGCCAATATGGTTGCAAAATGAAATATTAGCAAAGGTCTCTGCCTGTATTATGATTCCTTTGCTCGCCCTTGCTCAGCTTACCGATTATTTTGATGGGCACTTTGCAAGAAAATACGGCGAGGTTAGCGATTTCGGAAAGCTTTTTGACCCGTTTGCAGACGTAATGCTTAATCTTACATTGTTCGTGTGTGCGCAAAGCTCATACAATTCAGGTCTTCGTTATATGCCAATAGCTCTTTTTGTGCTAATTTTGTACAGAGAGTTTACCATGAATTTTATAAGAATGGTCGCAGTTTCGCACGGTACAGCAATAGCCGCAAGAAAAGGCGGCAAATTTAAAACAGTTTTCTATATTACATCAGGTTTTTATATGCTGGCAATAGAAAGCGCTGTAAGGCTTGGCTTTTATACCCAGCTTGCGCCTGTTATGGGGACTTTAAAATGCATAGCCGTAGTTTTATTTTCTATATGCGTTGTTTTAAGTTACCTTTCATTTATAGATTACATAAAAACATTTTCATCAGTTCTAAAAAAAGGCAAATAGTCCAAATCTAGATTTTTCAAAAGTTAAAATTTATCCGGGCGGTTCTGTCTCTGTCTAAAAAGTATTTCCATGCAAAATTTCTATGCTGTTTCTGAACCTGTTTTTTAGAAGAAGCATAGATGCACCGTGCTTTGCTTTTTAGACAGAGACAGTCGTTATGTCCACCCTTCGCTAACGCTCATTCTGCGGCAATTTCGCCACGCTCAATCACCACAGAACTTCGGGGTTCCCAGCACTACCGCATTTTGCACCATATTTTAAACATCTTGACAAATTTAGGGGGGGTATAATTCCCTATATAGCCCAAACTTCGAGTTTTTGGAAAAATAAACAAAAGCGTAAGCGAAGTTGCAATTTGTGAAGACTTTGTGCGGTTAGAACAATTAAAGTTGCGTAGCAACCCAGTTCAATTCAAACGAAGTGTGAGCACAACCGTCTGAACAAATTGAAAATTTGCTGAAAGCCTTTTTTCCTAACTGTTATAAAAAACTCGAAGTTTGGGTTATTATAGGAGTTTTTATGAAAAAATTAATCAGTGGAATGTTGTTTACAGTTTTCTTAGGGTTAGCAGTTTTTGCCCAGAAAATACCTGAAGGACGAAATTTGCCTGCTCTTGTTGTAGATTTTGCAACTGACAAAAATTCTTGGGCAGAAAGCAACTTGGTAAAAGTTGACCCAATGAATGAAGAATATTCTGTAAGCGGTTATGTCGTTCAAAAAAATATAATTGGCTATGTAAAGCAATCATACGTGGTAACAATTTCTAAATCAGAAAATGAACTAAATGTTTCTGTTAGCGATATGAACTCAGTTGCTTGCAATAAGGAAGGAGCTGTTTTATCTAAAGCCAGTGTTATAAAAAATCCATCTTCAACAGAAACAAAGCTTGCTTCTTTAATAAAAGAAGATTTGATAAAAAGAATTTCTCAATGGTCTGATGAAGAATATGAAGAAAAGAATTTAAAGGCTTGTTCTTATCCAGAATTTGTTTATCAGCTTTCAAAATCCGCATCAAAACTGTACGCGACAAAATTTTTTGAAAAAAATGTAAATGGAAAAACCGTTGAATTAGAAGTTACGCTTAGTTCAATTGATGAAAACTTAAATCCTATTACAAAAGAACCAGAACAGTTGCAATACAAGGCAGTAGGTTCCGTGGAAATTGTAAAAAGCGCAGATTCTGGATTTGTAATAACAGAGCCATATACAATTTCTATCTATTCGAACAATGACAAACTTCTTTCTGCAAAAATCGGTTCTATTTATAAAGCTAAAGGAATTGCAAATATAAAACCTTTAAGCAATTTTTGGATTTATACAATAGAAGAAAAATAGACTAAAATGGCGAATGTCAAATTTCGAAAAAACAGTTTACAAATCTGACAAGGTTGTCATTGCCGTGCTTGACACGGCAATCTGCTGGAATTTTTCAACGGATTATCGGGCTAAGCCTGATAATGGCAGTAAAACTCGAAATTGAACCTAAAAGTCCAAAAGTCATTTCTTTTAATGTTTATACAACTTTTTTTTCTAAAAAAAATCAAAAAAAAGTGCAAAAAAAGCAGTAAAAGTATTGACTAGGAAAAGAGTAACTGA
>CAKULY010000029.1 GCA_934667505.1 uncultured Treponema sp.
GCGTGAACATGTGGTGCTCTGTTTCCCAGTGGTTTTCTTCCTCGTTCCATGCAAAGTACGGGAAGTCGATAATCCAAGCGAAGTGGAATTCGTCCTTTGGGTTGTAAAGGTTAAGGTCTTTTCCAAGCTGCTTGCGCACTGCTCCGAGCGCGACGCACGCTGTCTGCCATTTTTCATCGCTCACAAATAAAAGAAGGTCGTTCTTTTCTGCTCCTAGCTTTGAGCAGATTTCCGCTTCTTTTCCGGCAAAGAACTTAGAGATTCCGCCTTCAAACTTTCCTTCCGCATCAACTTTCATCCAGGCAAGGCCTTTCGCATGGTTGATTTTTGCGACTGCTTCCAAAGCTTCAATGTGCTTTCGTGAATATTTATCCGCTGCGTTCTTTACAACAAGGGCTTTGAGTCCGCTTCTCTTATGGCGTTCGATGTTCCTGTCTGCGTTTGCGGCTCCTGCCTTGAATGCGTTGAAGTCGCTCAAATCCGCCATAAAAGCCGCGTCCTGCATCTTCATGTCAAAGCGCAAGTCCGGCTTGTCGGTTCCGTAAAGGTCAAAAGCGTCGTCCCAGCTGATTCTGTCAAAATGAACCGGAAGCTCATAGTTCAAGGTTTTCTTGAAGATATGGCGCATAAGCTCTTCGGTTGTCTCAAGAACTTCCTCGCGGTTTGTGAATGACATTTCCATATCAATCTGGGTAAATTCCGGCTGGCGGTCTCCGCGTGCATCCTCGTCGCGGTAACAGCGCGCAATCTGAAAATACTTGTCGAATCCCGAAACCATCAGAAGCTGCTTGTAAAGCTGCGGCGACTGCGGCAAAGAATAGAATTTTCCCGGATGAACACGGCTCGGAACAAGGTAGTCGCGCGCGCCTTCCGGAGTTGATTTTATGAATGTAGGAGTTTCAATTTCCAAAAATCCCTTTGAAGTCAAGAATTCACGTGTCGCAAAAGTTACAGCCGAGCGCAGGATGATGTTGTGCTGCATAGGCTCGCGGCGAAGGTCAAGGTAGCGGTATTTTAGGCGCAAATCCTCGTTTGGAAGAACAACTGTTCCGTCCTTCTGGCGAACTTCTTCAATAGAAAAAGGAAGCTCCTGCGAAGTTGTAAAGATTTCAATGTCGCTCGCCTCAACTTCAATCTCGCCGGTCGCCATGTCCTTGTTCACGTCTTTTTCCGCGCGGGCCGCAACAATTCCTTCAACAGCGATACAATATTCTGACTTTAATGAAGCGGCAATTTTTTTAACCTCGTCCGAAGCATTGTCGCCGACCATCACCTGTGTGATTCCATATCGGTCGCGAAGACGGATAAAAACAAGTCCGCCTAAGTCGCGCGTACGGCTGACCCAGCCGTTCAATACAACTTTTTTGCCTACGTCAGCCTTTGTAAGCTCGCCGCAAGTTACAGTTCGTTTAGAATTTTCCATTATATTTCCATCCCGGTGGCACAAGAGCCACATTTTTTTGTTCAAAAACAACAAATTTCTTCTATTTTAATAAGATATTCTGTTTTGGGCAATTATCCATTAACATAATGATAAAAAGTCAAGGATTTTATCCAAAATATTCGCCGCAGCAAACAGCTTGCCGAATTTTGCTACGCAAAATACTCCTGCATAAGCGATTTCTGCACGGTAAATTTCCTATAACATTACAAACAATTTGTTTAAAACATTCATCAAAAACAGTTTTCTGTTAAAAATTTTGTAAGAATTCTTTGGGAGTAACAGCCTTTATTGTTGAAAATTTATAGTCTTTTACATTTCTTGTAACAATAACTTTTGCTTTGGCTTTTCCAGCACAGAATGATTGTACAGCATCTTCAAAATCAACCATTGGCGATTGAAATGCTTTTTTTATTTCTTTTCTTGATACAGAAATAACGCCAAAACTTTCAAAGAAATTTTCAATAATCTTTTTTTGTTGAGTAGAATCTCCAAAAGACTTTCTTGTTATATAAACTGTATCTGTAATAGTTTGTGTTGATACAACACCGTGATAGTTTTGAAACACTTTTTGTAAAACTAAAAAAGAATCTTGAAAAAAATCTTCTCTTTTATTAAGAACATCAATAATGATGTTTGTATCTATAAAAATCTTCAATTTTCAAATTTCCTTTTTTGCAATAATTCTTCGGCGTTTATTTCAGTTGGAATCAAGCCCACAATAGCATTAAGGGAATTTAGTTTTTTTTGAACTCGATATGAAAGTTTTTTTTGTTTTTTTTGAGGTAAAATTTTTATTCCAAATCGAGAAGCACATTCTTTAAATTTTGAAGGATTTTCAAAAAAATCTGAGTACGATACCACAACCATTTTTCGCCTCCATTAAAAATATAACACTTAAAAGCTGAATTTGCTAGCCAAAATATTCGCCGCAGCAAACAGCTTGCCGAATCTTGCTACGCAAAATACTCCTGCATAAACGATTTGTACAAGGCTTCCGCTTTTTCAAGAGATTTCTGCACGGTAAATTTTGATTTGTCGATTTGCTGGACGAACTGAGAAAACTCGTTTTGTAAAGAGAGTGATGGTAATAAAATGTCAAATTCTCGAATTTGATTTAAGTGTAAATCAGGTACTCCAATTCCTTTTATTCTTTTATCAGCTTGATTTTTAATATACGGTTGTGCCATTGATATTGTTAGAAATTGAGAATTTACTATATCTGATTTTGGCTTTAATAATGCAACACTTACATATAAACAAAAATCTTTATCAGTATCTACGAGTGCTGGAATACCATATGTTGCTCCAACTTTTGTATATAAAACATCTCCTTTTTTGGGATGTGTAGATTTTATCATTTTTTCATACGCTTCTTCTGAAACATATTTACAATCATCAAACAATAATTTGCCAGAATTAATGTTAACAACAGAAATAAAAGGTTTCCCTGTAGAAGTATATTCTGGTTTAGCATGAACACCATCGGAAATCTTTGTACAAATATCACCAAGTTTCTTTACTTCCCATCCCATAGGATTCAAAACTGGATCCCCAAACATCTCGATAAACCGGGATTTGATGAGCAGGTCGTATTTATCTATAATTTTTTTGTTTTTATGAATTATTGCTCTAACTGTATCTAATTCTTTTACGATTTTTCCTTGTTCTTCTAGAGTGTATACTTTGATTTCTTTGTCTAAATAATCCTTTACTTTTAAATTTTGAATTCCAGTCGTTTTATTAAAGCAATCATAGAATTGATTTGATAAAAAAGAAATTTACTATTAATTATATTCTTTGGTCGCAAAGCCAAAATGAAGTTATTGCAAACAAATTTATTTTCTTCCCCTTCAAAGTAACTAACATAACCAACAGAATGAGTTTTTGCTCCGCCACTTTTTTCAATAAGCAAATCTCCAGATTTCAAATAACATCCATTAACCTCTTCTTCAGTGATATTTCGTTTACAAATATCTGAATAATTAATATAGCCTTCATAAGTTAGATTACTTGTCTTAATCACAGAAATACCATTTTCATCAAAATCGGTTCCCCAAAGTCCTTTTATTTGATTTTCTACATAATCTGCGATTTTAATACTGCTATCTCCAATGTTGTTGTATTCAAATTTCTATTCCTTTACATCTGACTGAATTTCCCAGCAACCGTTTTTTCTGCCATCTGTTATTCCTGAGTTTTGACTTAATCCCATTTTACAACTTGAAAAAGTGTTTTTTCTATATACCCATTTTCAATACATCTGAACAAATTGTAAATTCGCTGAAAACCATTTTAACAGTTATAAAAAATTCGAACTTTTGGGCTAATAAGACATTCTCTTTCGGGCAATTATCAAATACCAAGGTGGAATCTATTGTTTATTTAAATTTAGACTTTTTTCTATTTCTTGAAGTTTTGATTCTAGAGCTAAAAAGCGAGGCATAACAATATTCTGCATCATTGCGCAAATCATATTCACTTCTTTTATATTGACGTCTTTTTCGCTTGCAAACAAATCTCCGCACGAAATATTTAACTCTTTGCAGATTTTGTCAATTAATGAGGCAGAAGCAAATTGAACGCCTGTTTCAATAAATGAAAGGTGTTTTTGAGAAATTTCCAAGCGTTCTGAAAGTTGCTTTTGTGTAAGCCCAGCTCTTTTTCTGTGTTTTTTTAAATTCTGAGCAAAGATTTGTGCAACATCAGATTTGTTTGCGTTCATAAGTAAAAATTATGCAGACATTTTTATTTTTTAGAACTCTTTTAAAAGTAGTATTTATTACTTATAACGTTGCTTTTTACGGTTTTTGTGTTAAAATGTTTTTATGAAATCTAAATCAAAGTTCCTTTTAATAACCTTTTGCGTAATATTGAATTTTATTTTTTCTTCTTGTGCAACTATTGATTTTTTGAAAGAAACAATTTCTTCTCTTTCCGGGAGTAAAAATTCCTCAGTTCAAAATAATGAAAGCCAAACGATAACAAAAATTTCTTCAACCATGTATAAAATTCCTGATGACTACTCAAAGGCTTATTCTTTTAGAACAGACATACCGCATCCTGCAGCAAAGAAAGTTCCTGCAAATATCACAAAACTGAAAACCTCAAATCCAGCGGAATACGTAAATAAATGCTGCGAGTTTATAAACTCAAATTCTGCCGATGATTTTGAAAAAGTAAAAATCGCTCATGATATTGTCGCTTTGAATATAAAATACGATGCGAAGAATTTTTGGGCAGGAACCGTTCCGCCTCAAAATTACGAGAATGTTTTAAAAACTGGCTATGCGGTTTGCGAAGGCTATTCAAATCTTTTAAAGAAATTCTTGGACACCTTAAATTTTCAGAATTCAAAGGTTGTTGGCTATGCCCGCGGAGTTGGTATTTCACTTTTAACAGAAAATAATACGCTTTCAAACCACGCCTGGAACATGGTTAAGATTGAAAACGCATATTATTTTATCGATAGCACTTGGGATTCCGGTTATATGAGCGGGAAAAATTCGGTTCAAAAATACACAACTGACTGGCTTTTTATAAAACCAGAACACTTTATTTTTACACACTTGCCAGAAAAACAAAACCAACAGCTTTTAAAAGAACCTGTCTCAAACTCGGAATTCTTGCAGCTTGCAAATTTTCAGCCTAAGTTTTTTGAAGCTGCTGAAAATTTTAAAATTGAAAACGCGGAATTACCAAAAAAATCAAATGCAGTGTTAAGTTCAATTCAATTTGAATATGAAATTCAGAAAAACTATATTTTAGACTTTTATGTAACTCTAATAGAAAAAAACAGACGTTTAGAAAATCTTATTTTTACAGAAATTGATGGAAACAAAGCTTTAACAACAATTCAATTTCCAGAAGTTGGAAACTATCAAATTCAAGCTTTTTATCGTAAAAAAACAGAAAATCGAGGCTCTTCATGCGCAGAATTTTTTGTGAATGCCCAAGAACCAAGCCAGATTCGTTATCCAGTAATTTATTCGAATTCCTTTGAAGCAAAATTGATTAGTCCAATTGAAATGCCTTTAAAAAAAGGACAGACCTATCATTTTGAAATTAATTGTCCTAGCAAAAATTTTGTTGCTGTAATTTGCAATGGAAACTTTGTGCAAATGCAAAAGAATAATGAAGAGACTTTTTTATTAGATTTTACAGTTCCAAACAATGTTTCTAAAATTAATGTAGGCGCTTCTTCTGCAAAAACTTCTTCTTATCAAATAATTGCAACATATACTTGCAAATAAGTTATTTTATTCAGACTGTTAAAAACTAACGCCATGAACTGCAATTTCTCACTTCGTTGCGAAATTGCGTTGCAAACTTTTTTATGGGAGAAATTATGAATTCTTTTTTTGAAAAATGTAAAACGTTTTTTTCTAATGTTTGGGCGAATATTAAATTATTTTTTGAAAAAACTAGTTCAAGCATTAAAAAAATATTTATTTCCTTAAAATTAAAAATTATTTCAAAAAACATGGAACTTAAAAAAGCTAGAGCTGAAAAAGACAAAAACAGACAATTAAAAAAAGAAGAAAAAGCACAAAAAAGAGCGGAAAAACTTCGCAAAAGACAGGAACAAGCAGAAGAAAGAAAAGCCAGGTTAAAATCAAAAGGTCCAAGAATTTTTCGTACCTTTCTGAACATTTTTGATGTTATATTTGAAGTGATTTTTTCTTGCGGACTATTTTTTTGCATTCGCCCAGAGCTTTTAAACTTTAAAAATAAACAGTCATATTTTGAACAATTCGATTTTGATTCTGCAAAATTGATTTTTTTAGGAAAAATTATGCCAGAAGCAGAAGAAATTTCTAATCTTGCAATCTTCATAATTATCAGTATTTTTGCAGCTTATCTTATTTATAAAATAGCTTTTTCTCTTGTAACCGCAAATGGAATAAACAAACTTGTTTCAATCCTCCTTACGGTAATAACATTGATTTCTGTTTTCTTGGTAAAAGACAAATTCTTAATATTTCTTATCCTTTATGTTTTGCTCTTTGCAACTTTTCAATTTTCGTGCGGATTTGATTTTAAAGTCTGTAGGACAAAGTTTTTAATCTTTATATGTTCTGCGTTCGTTTTTTATGTTGCTATTTTATTAAGTTTTGATGAATATTTTAGACGTTTCGCTCTCTTATTAATCTCAGAGATGAAGCTCCCTATAAAATGGTTTTAGTTTTTGCAAACAGTTTTCTACGCCAATTCGATTGATGTCAACAATTCAATTGAGCAATTGCAAGCTATTCGATATAATAATCTGTTATGCAGTTGGATAATCCTTTAATTGTTCAAGGGGACAGAACTTTGCTTTTAGATGTTCACGCTCCTTTAGCAAACGAATGTCGCAATGAATTAATTCCTTTTGCCGAATTAGAACGCTCTCCAGAACATTTGCACACATATAGATTAACGCCGCTTTCCTTATGGAATGCCGCAAGCGTTGGTTTTTGCGCCGACGATGCAATTTCTGTTTTAAACAAGTATGCTCGCTACGATGTTCCTCAGTCTGTAACGGTCTGGATAAAAGAAACCGCCGAGCGTTTTGGAAAACTGCGCTTAATTCCCGGTCCTGAAGAAGAAGTTCCTTTAAAACCTTCAGACCTTTCTGAAACTAAAACTGAACAAAAAACTATAAAAGAACAGTATCTTTACCTTGTAGCAAATTCTGAACCTGTTTACCTTGAAATAAAGGCAAATCCAAGTTTAAGGAAACTTCTTTTTCCATGCGAATACGACAGCTCTAAAATTCCTTTAGAACTTAGACAAAATCTTTCTGAAAAAGAAAAGAGATTCTGCTTTTTGTTAAAAGTCACCGAACGCGGCACCATAAAGCAAGAGCTTTTAAAAATATTGTGGCCGGTAAAAGACGATGTTCCTCTTGTGGACGGAGAACCTTTGGACTTTTCACTTAGGCAAGTTACAAAGTCCGGCAAGCCTTTTGAAATTCGAAAGTATCAGGAAGAAGCAGCCGCTGCTCTTGTAGGAAACAAAGGACCTGGAAGCGGATTTGGCACAATTGTTCTTCCGTGCGGAGCTGGAAAAACAATCGTCGGCATAAAAATAATGGATTTGCTAAAAACAAATACATTAATTGTAACAACAAACATCTCTGCGGTTCACCAATGGATTCAAGAACTTTTAGACAAAACTAATTTAACAGAAGAACAGATTGCCGAATATACTGGAGAAAACAAGACTATAAAACAGGTCACGGTTGCCACATACCAAATTCTTACTTGGCGGCCAGATAAAGTCGGACCATACCCGCATTTTTCTCTTTTTAGCAAACGCCACTGGGGACTTATAATATACGATGAAGTGCATATGCTTCCGGCTCCCGTGTTTAGGGTTGTTGCCGAACTGCAAACCGTTCGCCGTGTAGGACTTACCGCGACACTGGTTAGGGAAGATGGCTGCGAAGGTTACGTTTTTAGTCTTGTAGGACCAAAGCGTTACGATGTTCCTTGGAAAGAACTTGAACACAGCGGTTGGATTGCCAAGGCGGAATGTGTAGAAATCCGTCTGGACCTTCCAGAAAAAAAACAAATTGAGTACGCGGTCGCAGAGCCTCGCATAAAGCACAGAATTGCCAGCGAAAATCCTGAAAAATACGCCGTAGTCCAGCAAATTATAAACCGCTTTCCTGAAGACAAAATTCTCGTAATTGGCCAGTACATTAATCAGCTTGAAGAACTTTCAAAAAGTCTTAGCGCGCCAATAATCACAGGAAAAACACCGAACACAGAACGCGACAGAATCTACAAAGAATTCAGAGAAGGCAAAATTCATATTTTAGTGGTTTCAAAAGTTGCAAACTTTGCGATAGATTTACCAGACGCTTCCGTAGCAATTCAGGTTAGCGGAACTTTTGGAAGCCGCCAGGAAGAAGCTCAAAGACTAGGCAGAATTCTTCGCCCAAAGGAACGCACTTCAAGATTTTTTACGCTTATAACCCGAAACACGGTAGAAGAAGATTTTGGCTCAAACCGGCAAAAATTTCTGGCTGAACAAGGCTATTCTTACCGCATAATAAGATACTCACAAGAAAACGATTTAGATGAATTGGTTTCTTGCGCTCTTCCGGAGAAAACATGCTAAACTTGCAAACACAGCAAAATCCTAAGGTAAAAAAAATTATCCAGTGGCGAGAATATTTAGAGACTCTTCCCGACGAGCGTTTTTTTGAAATTATTAGAATTTATCTGGGAGAAATCCATACACCGTTTAACAAGCAGAATCTAATTGAACGCCTAAGTTCAATTTTTAGAAAAGAGCAAAACAAAAATGTTATCCTAAGCTTTCTTTCCGACTTTGACATAAAGGTCATCAGCCTAATTTTATATATTGAAAATTTAGAGCAGGCTTCGCTAATTGATTTTTTTAAGTCCGAATATTCTCTTTCGGATATTTATTCTGAGCTTTTAAACTTAAATGAGCGCTTAATAGTTTGGACTCATAAAAATCCTGAAACAAACAAGGTCGAACTAAAGATAAATCCTCTTTTAGAAGATGTTTTTATCCCATACTGCAAAGTGCAAAGTTTGCTTCCTAAACCAGTATATTCGGAACGCGCTTACAATGCTTCTTTTGTTTTAAGCCCGCTTTTTATAGCGTCTTTCGCTTCATACATTTACGAAAATCCTGAGATGTGCAAAAATTCTTTTTCAATCAAAAAGAAGAATTTAGAACAGCTAGAAACAATCTTTCCTGAAAAAAAAGAATGCCTTGAACATCTATTAAAAGCATTTTTTAATCTAAATCTTATAAAGCAAAACGAAAAAGGCATTTTTATAGATGAAGATAATTTTTTATCATTTTCAGAACTTGAACACTTTAAGCAATGTGCATTTCTTTCAGTTGCGGCAACAATTCGCCTAAGCAGAGAAAATCTTCGCCAGCAGGCGCAAATTCTTTTGGACGTTGCAACTTCTATTCCAAAAGAGGGATTTTCAAAAACTTCCATAATAAGAATGGCTTTTTTGCTAAACAAAAAAAAGAACGGCCAGGACTCTTTACCAACGGGAAGATTTTCCCGAATGATTCAGTCGTACTACAGCAAGCAAGAAACCATCGACTGCAACTCTGACATTTTTGAAAACATTTTTGAATGTGCAAAGATTTTTGGAATATTTGCGGAAGCTGGAAAATCTTCAAACAATGAAAAAATATTTTGCGCTTCCGAATTATTTTTGCAAGAAAACGAATCTGTATCAGCTTCAAAAAAAGGCTTGCTAAATATAAACGCAGGAACTAGCATTACAATTCTTCCTGGATTAAAACTAAAAGAGTTAATGCCTTTGATTCTTTTTATGAACATAAAAAGCTGCAGCACTGTATCTGAATTTGAAATAAATAGAACTTCAATTAGCCGGGCTTTTGACAAAAACTATTCTTCCCCAAAAATTATAGAACTTATTGAAGAGTTCAGTTCATATAAAATTCCGCAAATTCTAGCGATGAATATTGAAGAATGGCAAAACGCTTATTCTTCTGCAATGCTGTTCAGCGGCTTTGTGCTAAAAGTAAACGAAAAAAATGAGCTTCTTATTGAAAACAACCCTAAGATAAAAAAACATATTTACCTGAAACTTGCGCCTGGAATTTTTCTTTTAGATTCGCAGCCGCAAGACAATGTTGTCACTCTTTTAAAATCTTTAGGATTAGAATTTTTAGGAAACATAAAAACTGTCGCGCCTGTTCACCAAGCTGCAGAAATGCCTCTTTTAAAAATTGAAAAAAGTTGTTTCGATTTTTCCAGCCAGGAAGATGAAGAATCTCTTTTAAAAATGCAACAAGACGCAAGTGCAAAAAAGAATTCTTTTATAAAAAAACTTTCTGAAATGAACCTTTCTGCTCAGCAAAAAGAATGTTTAGAACTCCGCATAAAACGGAATATTATCTTAAACGAAGAACAGCTTAAGCCAGAAACGGTGCGCTTTGAAATTCTTGAGGCAGATGGCATAAACTATAGCGGAAAAATTCACTTGATAGAAAACGCTATTGAAAAAGGCGACCTGATTGAAATAGTCTTGCAATCAGAAAAAAATCCAACAGAAAGCATAACTTTTTTAGGAAAACCTCTTGCCCTGTCAAAACAAACAAGCGACACTATTTTAAAACTGCAAATTGAACAAACAGAAGAAATAAAATTCTTTTCTGTAAGCAAGGCCTCGCATATAAAAATTATTAGAACTTCAGTATTTTAACTGTCTTGCAAAGGATTTATTTTGAAAGACAGCTAAAATCTATTTTGAGGTGCTTATTACGGCAATAAAAGGTCGTCTTCTTTTATCCAGCCAAGCTTTCTTTCTAAAAGCCCAAAGAGCCATGTTATTACACCAGGAAGAATAAAGCAGACTAGAACCAATCCCAGCCAGTCCAAAAAATTTGGATTATGCGCTAAAGTTTCTTGCGAGATTTCTGCGACCTGATGCAAAGAGCCACCAGCTCTGTGAACGGCCCAATCTACAGCCTGCTGACTAGGACTAAACCAGCCTGTTATTATGCCAATCGGTCCGACCAATCCACAAGTTCCCATTCCACTGGAAACAGCCGCTCCGTTCATCTGCAATTTAAAAATGCAAGTAGAAATCGGTCCTGTTATCGCACTTGCAATGGTAGGAGCAATCCAAATCCTTGGATTTTTTACTATATTCGGCATTTGCAGCATTGATGTGCCTAGCCCTTGGCTTATTAAGCCTCCCCATCGATTTTCCTTAAAACTCATAATGGCAAAGCCGACCATCTGCGCGCAGCAGCCGGCAACTGCCGCTCCACCTGCAAGACCTGTAAGGCCAAATGCCGCGCAAATTGCCGCAGAACTAATCGGAAGCGTAAGAGCAATACCAACAATGACGCTTACTAGAATTCCCATTACAAACGGATGAAATTCCGTCGCAAGCATAATCAGCTTGCCGACCCAGGTTGCTGTTATTCCAATGTATTTTGCAAAAAGAACGCTTAGCAAAACCCCGCAGCAAATAGTAACTAAAGGAGTAACTAAAATATCGACCTTTGTCTTTTTGGAAACTAGCATTCCCAGTTCTGCAGCTGCGATTGCAATTATAAGAACAGCAAGAGGACCGCCTGCCCCGCCAAGAATATTTGCCGCAGCCCCTACAGTAACAAGGCTGAAAAGAACCAGCGCATGAACAGACATCGCATATCCAATTCCAATAGCCATAGCGGCACCTACAACGTTTGGATTGCTGCAAAACGTTCCAGCATCTACAAAAAATTGAAAAACAGGATTTGAACCGAGCCTTAGAAGTTGTTGCCCTAAAGTTTTTACAATTGTTCCAACCAGCAAAGACGCAAAAAGTCCTTGCGCCATTCCACTCATTGCGTCAATAAAATAACGCTTGACATAGCGATTCATAAAAAACCTCTAAAAATGTTTTCTGTAAATTACCTGTC
Organism: uncultured Treponema sp.; assembly: GCA_934667505.1. Classification (GTDB taxonomy): domain Bacteria; phylum Spirochaetota; class Spirochaetia; order Treponematales; family Treponemataceae; genus Treponema_D. The sequence goes on from CAKULY010000029.1 coordinate 11,867, forward strand.
GATGTTATTTTTATTGCACCTTAGTGTCAGTAAAAAGCTTGTTCCGTGGAATCTCGCCGTTGTTCATCTCTAACGTAAAATCATTTTAAACTTATTATATTTTTGAAAATTAAACAACCTGCGGCTTTAATGATTTTAGCCCTGTTCTTCGCAATTCTTTTACTCTTTTTAAACTCTTTTCACACCACTTGAAAATTATCTAATAAAAAATTATTATTCCTATATGGCATTATCTAACAAAGTAAGAACCCTAATAGAAGAGTTTGTAGATTCTGATACAGTGAACGCTGTAGAAAGTTTCTCTTCATCAGAAAATAATGACAAAGATACTGTAAATAAAATCGCCAGCATGTTCGGTTTTTCTGGAGACTTTTGCAGTGAGCAAGAAAAAAACGAGCATAAACTTGTAAGCAGCTTTATTAAGAATCTTCAGCTTTTAATTCAAAAAACTTGGGTTGAACAGTCTGATATTACTTTAAAGGAGCAGCTTTTATTTCAGCTTGAAAAACTTTCAAAATCGCAAGATTCTCTTGCAAACTCTTACTCTGATTTTTTGGAAATAATTTCAAATGCCGTTTACCTTATGTTCGGGCAGCAAACAAAATCTGAAGATTTTTGCGAATATTCATTAAGAATTGATCCTGAATTCGGAATATTTTGGTGGTACATAACAAGCCTTCCAAAAGATTCACATTGGTCCTTGCAAAAAAATCTTAATGCCATCCTGCTAGGAATGTACTTTCTTGCAAACTATTAATTAGCCGCCATGGATATAAATTCAATTACAGATGAACTAAAAAAAGGAAGCGAGAAACTAGCTCTGCAGAACGCTTGCCAAAAAAATCTTGCCCTGCAAGCCGTCGCCGAGGCTATTAATAAAAACAGACAAAAAATTCTATCTGCAAATAAAATTGATATTGAAAATGCCAAAAAAGAAGGCATAAAAGAATCGCTAATAGACCGCCTTTCCTTAGATGAAAAAAGAATCGATTCAATTCTTGAAAGCATGAAAATTGTAATTTCGCAAACAGACCCTATCGGCGAAGAAATCGCCGGCTGGAAAACTCCTAACGGGCTTACCATTAGGCAGGTTAGAGTTCCACTGGGAGTTGTTGCGATAATATACGAAAGCCGTCCAAATGTAACAGTAGACGCATTTTGCCTTGCTTATAAAAGCGGAAATTCAATTCTTTTGCGAGGCTCTTCAAGCGCATATAACTCAAACAAAGCGATTGTTGAAATTATAAAGGCTGCGCTAAAAGAATGTGAATACGGCGTAGAACAGGCAATTGAGCTTGTAAAAACCGAAAAACACAGCCACGAAGACGTAAATCAAATTTTGAATGCGGTTGGAAAAATCGATGTAGTTCTCCCGCGCGGAGGAAAAAATCTTATAAAAACGGTCGTTTCAAACGCGCGAATACCTGTAATCGAAACTGGCAGCGGAGTCTGCCACCTTTTTGTAGACGAAAGCGCGAATCTTGAAATGGCAGCAAAAATCGCAGAAAATGCTAAAATTCAAAGGCCAAGCGTGTGCAATTCAATCGAATGTATTTTGATTCACAAAAACATTGCCCAAGAATTTCTTCCTATTTTGCAAAAGCAGTTCGCCCAAAGAGTTACATTCCATGCAGATGAGCTTTGCTATTCGATTTTAGAAAAAAACGGATGTAAAAATTTGGTTTCCGCAACGGAAAACGACTTTGGATTTGAGTTTTTAGATTACGAATGTACCTTAAAAATTGTAGAAGACATAAGCCAAGCGATTGAATACATAAATACTCACAACACCAAGCACAGCGAGTCGATTATAACTGAAGACCGCCGAAATGCCGCTTTATTCCAAGCAAAAATCGATGCCGCCTGCGTTTATGTAAACAGTTCCACAAGGTTCACCGACGGCGGAGAATTTGGTTTTGGAGCAGAACTAGGAATAAGCACGCAAAAACTTCACGCCCGCGGACCTATGGGAATAAAAGCGCTTACTACCACGAAATATTTAATCGACGGAGACGGCCAAATCCGCTAGATTTTGTTCAGCATCGATTCCAATTTCCTTTGGCAAAACCTTAATCCATTTCCACACAGATGGGTCTTCCTGCCCAATTCTCCAAAATGCAATTTTTTCCACGTTTTTTGATTTGTACAAGCGCATTTTTGCAACAGTCGAATAAGAATCTTCAAACCAAGCGTCAATATGCACTTTCATGTCAATTTTTACAGAAGGAACATCGTTCACATATTCAACTTTGCCGGAATTGTATTCACGCATAATTCTGTTTATTCCAGAAAAATACCATCCCTGCGCAGGCTTTTCGTTTGCCCAAGTCCGACCATAAAAAGGCAAGCCCATAACAAGTTTCTCTTTAGGAATTACAGAAGTCGCATAGTCGGCAATTTTTTCGCACCATTCCACGCTTGCAACAGGACCGCTCTTACTGGTAGACCAATGCTCATCGTAGGCCATAATCATAACTCTATCTGCGATTTTTGAAATTTCTTCATACGGAAAAACGTCATCAGAAATTGTCCGTAAGCGGGCAGGCACGCAAACAGAAAACATTTTTTCATTTTCTTTGCATTTTTCAGAAAGGGCATTCAAAAACGAAAGAAAATTTTCTTTGTCTTTTGCCGGAATAAGTTCAAAATCAACTTGAACACCGTCAAACGGTTCTGCAGCAATCATAACATCTTGAATAAATTTATCTATAAGTCCGAACGTCGGCTCAAGCAAAAAATGAGTAAGAGAAGTGCTATCGCAAACCAAAACAAGGTGAACCCTGCTGGAAAACAGATTCAACTTTGAACGGTCAGGAACGGACGTTAATTCCCCATAAGAATTTACTTCCGCAGCGAAATAGCCTATGTCCGTCAAAGGAAAGTCGTTGTCGAGCTCGTGTTCACGCCCCTTCATAACCCAGCCCCAAACTTCGCTAAATTCTACGCTTTCTCCTTCGATTTTCTTTTGTTTATACGAAAGTTTAAAAGGCTTGGGTTCTGCGGAATATTCACTGTCAACCTTTCCTCCAGCAAAAACAAAACTTACAAAAATATTTACAAGCAAAAACACACAAATCTTTTTCATTTTAGCAAACCTTTATTCTGTACATTGGCTCTTCGTTCGGAACAAGTTGCAAAATATGTTTTTCACAAGGAAGGACTTCACTCATTTCGTGCGTTACATGAAGCAACGTCGTTGTTCCGCTTTCGGCAATAATTTCAAGCAAATCTAGAATTTTATTTCTAAAAGAATCGTCAAGTCCGTGGCAAGGCTCATCAAGAATCATTATTTGAGGACACTTTACAGCAGCCCGCAAAATTAAAATTGCCCTTTGCTCGCCGTAGCTAAGATTGCTGAACATTTCTGAACCGCGCCCAGAAAATCCTCCAAGAGCAAGCCATTTTTCCGCAGCGGCAATTTCAACGTCGGTAGGCGTTTCATATAATCCAATTGAGTCATGGAATCCGCTGATTATAACGTTTCGCAAGGAAGTTCCGCCAACCATCCGGTATTCCACATGAAGCCTGTAAGAAACTATTCCAAGTTTATGCTTTATGTCCCAAATGGTTTCGCCAGAACCGCGCCTGGCTCCAAAAAGCTTTATATCGTTGCTAAAAACTTGCATGTTGTCGCCAGTTATTAGTTCCAAAAATGTTGTTTTACCAGAACCGTTTGGACCTTGTATAAGCCAATGCTCGTTGCGGCAAAGTTGCCAATTAAAATCCCTTAAAACCTGATGACCTCCCCAGCCAACATTCACGTTTTTCATATCGATAAGCACATCACTTTCGTTTTGATTAATTTCAACGCCCATAACAACGTCAACTTCGTTGCTAAGTTTTTTTACACTTTCTGCAAAGGCTTTTCTTTCAGCCTCCCGATTCTTAAGATTTTTTTGATTTCGCTCAAAAATGACTTTTTCAAAATCGCAGCGAGTACCGCAAAAAGAAACTTTTTTTTCTGTAAACTCGATTACATTTGTAATAGCCTGCGGAATTTCACTGTAGCGTTCCATGCTTAAAATTATTCTAGGAAAAGCAGATTCAAGTTTTTCCTCAAGCAACTGTTTTTTTGCAATCGTATCAAAGAAATCTAAAAGAATAGTTCGGCTTTCTACATCAAGCCCCGCAAATGGGTCGCTTAAAATTAAAAGCTTCTTTTTTGAAAGCAATGCCCTTGCCAAAAGAGTTCGCCGAATTTCGCCTGTGGACATATACTTTAGTCCGCGATCAAGGATTTTTTCTACGCCGCAAAGTTTTATTTCCGGCAAAGTTTCAATCCGTTTTACAATTTGTGGAAGAACAGTGCCTTTTTTTATTGAACCTACAAGAGCCTCCCCTATAAAAATTCTTCCTGTTCGACCTACATCAACACCGCCTTCCACATATTCACTTTCATCTAGTTCGCGTTCTTCCTGAATAAGAGCGGCTGCTCGCTCCAAAGAAACAACTTCCACGCTATTTGAAAACGCATTTGCATAAATAGAATTTTCTGCGTTGGCATCAGCGTTAAAAACACAAGGAGCAGGATTAACAGATAATTGCCCTGCAAGAGCCTTTATAAAATCCGCCTTGCCGCCGCCATTTGGTCCAACAACAAGCCAAGCCTGCTTCGCTTCCATTTGCCAAGAAATATTTGAAAGCACAACACCTTTTTTATTTTCAATATTACAGTTTTTAATCTTTATGAAAAAATTTGTATTCTGATTCATAACTTTAATATAGCACAAACAAAAAAAAGTTTCAGATTTTTTACAACACGGCTGCAGGTCTATTGACTAAACTCCAATAAAAGTGTATAAAACTATAAATATGTCTCCCTCGTCTAGTGGTTAGGACATCGGGTTTTCATCCCGACAACATGGGTTCAATTCCCGTGGGAGATGTAAAAGGACTATCTTAGGGTAGTCCTTTTTTTATTTAGAACCAATAAAATTTCATTTTTATAATAACCTAAATTCAATATTTTTGAGTTTTTCTTTCATTTCATCATCATTAGTTATTAAATAAATTGCTTCATTTAAATCACTTCCTGTTGCCCAATAATCTGGAAAGAAACCGTATCCTTCACCATGCCAGTATAAATAATCAGCAACCACCAGTGATTTCATCAAGAAGTTCATCATTTACTTGAAAAAGTTCAAATGATTCAATCATAATTTATTCTTTTTAAACAAATCGCAATTCCAACTTTCTAGCAATTATACAGCATTCTGATTAATGGTTCTTATTGCGGCAAAGATTTTATTTTGAGCTTCAACACCGAATAATGTAAAAAATTTAGGTCTGTCAAAAGGGGCTCTTCCTTTCATAAGTGCTTCTATATTGATTTCGCCTTGCTCAACAATTATATCTATTAATCTTTGGACAAATTCAATCTGCATATTATTCATATTTGTATCATTAATAAAATCAGCAAAAACTGCGTTTATGGCATTTCGATCCATCTTTGTTATTCGCCGAATAAAAAATCCTATGTCTTTACCTTCGCTTAATTCGTTGAACATATCTTCATTTCCAAGTTCTTCTTTAAAAATATGGTTAAGCCTAGCAAAATCTTCTGGAGCAAGCCGTTGATTTGTTCTGAGCTTGTTAATTGCCGGATCATTCATGTGTTCTGAAAGATATGAATCAACTTTTTTCTTATATTCATCAAAATTGTCTGCAGGAGAAGGATTTGCGCTTCCAAAAGGAACATCAATATCTGCTAGACTGTCATCATAATTTACAAAAATAGGTTCAGTTCTGATATTATCCACAGCGAATTGCGCCAGACTTCGAATTTCTTTTCTGATTTTTTCGAAGTCTAAAACAGTTAGACCATCGTAGTAATCGTTCATAGCAAGTCTATGCAACAAAGAAAGATGTTCATTTACCGCGTTAATGGTGGTTTTTCTTAAAAGCTGTTCTGCGACCGTTTTTATTTTTGCTCTGTAAAGATTAATTGACTGCCCCGCAGTGCTTGCTTCCATAATTCCATAGCAAAAATTGTCAAAACCTTTTGCGTATTGGTCAGCTTCATCATAAAAAACAAGCGGTGCTATATGAGTATTCAGATTAAGCAAATCTTCATCAGACAAACAGTCAAACGACTTAATATTCTGAAATTTTAAAACATGTTTCTGCACCAGATGTACCGGTGTGAGCGATGTATTCAATGCTTCTATCTGCGCATGAACTTCATTTACAAGTTGTGTCCTGTAGTCAAAAAATTTCTTGTCTGCCCAAGCCGAATCCTGCAGCTGCTTAATAATTCCGCATTTATGGATAAAAATTCTTTCGCTAAGAGATTTTGCAGCCGCCCCTTCAATTCCATTTTTTTCCTCGCGGAAATATTCAAAGTTTCTAAGATAGTCAAAAATATAAAAATACTTTTTGCCTATATAAGAGCCACTTTCATCCGTACAAACTAAATTTGGCGCAAGACGAGTGCCGCGACCTATCATCTGCCAAAACTTAATTTTGCTTCTAATTTTTTTATAAAAAACAAGATTCAAAACTTCTGGAATATCCACGCCTGTATCAAGCATATCGACACTAACCGCTATTTGAAGTTGAGAATCCGATTTCTTAAACTCTTTGATTGTCGCTTTTACTTTTGAATCATCGCAAACAATTCGCTGACACATCTTGCCCTTGTACTGAGGCCAATATTTATTAAACGTATCCACAATATGCTGGGCATGATTTTTGTTATACGCAAAGACAATAGTTTTGCCAAGCTTGTCGCCGCCTTCTGTTTTTATTCCTTTAGACATCAAATCTTCTAAAACCTGGCGAGTTGTATTTTCGTTGAACACATATTCATTAATCGCTTTAGGAGGAATTTCTTCAAAAGGTTCTCCGCTTTCTTCTTCCTTTTGGCGGATTTTTTCTAAATCTTCCTCAGTTAAATTATCCAGATTAATTCCTTCATCCATAAAAGTTGAAGTCTTTTCAACAGCATGATATGGAACAAGATAGTTTGCATTTACTGCGGTTTCGTACTCATAAACATCAGTTGGAACATTATTCTGAAGGTCAAAGAATTCAAATGTCGATTTTTCTACATCGCGGCGAGGCGTTGCTGTAAGCCCTACTAAATAAGCATCAAAGTATTCAAAGATTGCTCTATACTTTTTAAATATAGAACGATGCGCTTCATCTATGATTATCAAATCAAAATGAGCAGGCGAAAAAGTTCTGTTTCCATCTTTATTTTTTTCTGTATCAATGGCATTGAGAATTGTAGGATATGTACTAAAGACAACTCTAGCCCCTTTGTTCTGTTCTTTGTCTTTTGAATCCAAAAGATTGCAAATAGTTGTTTCTGGGCAGTTATCTCTAAAAGCTTCATACGCTTGCTCAACTAATTGAATACGGTCTGCAAGAAAAAGGACATTTGTTATTGCGTGCCCACGACTTAATACATCTACAATAGAAATAGCAGTGCGAGTTTTTCCAGTTCCTGTTGCCATAACAAGAAGGAATTTTCGAATCTTCTTTTCTAGTTCTGAACAAACAGAACGTATTGCTTTCATCTGATAAGGGCGTCCAGAAATATCTGCATTAATCTTTATAGCAGATAAATTTTGTCTAAGCGCACGGCGGTCCATAAGTTTCTGCAAATCATCCATGCTAAAAATCATGCTTACAGTTCTAGGCGCATACTGCAAATCATCCCAGAAGAAGGTTTCAAATCCATTGGTATAAAAGATAAACGGACGGCGACCAAACTTTCGTTCAAGGCAATCTGCGTACAAGACCGCCTGCTGCTTACCAATGTTTGGATCTTTGGTTGTTTTCTTTGCTTCTATTACAGCAAGTGGAGAACCATCTTTTCCAAACAAGGCATAATCAATGAACCCTTTTTTGCCCGGAATATTTTCCATGTCGTTTACAGGGAATTCTTCAACGACTTGAACTCCATCTATGCGCCAGCCGATAGTTTTAAGATCTTCATCAATAAACATCTTGCGAGTTTGGAATTCGCTAAGGTCTTCAAGCTTAAGTTCTGATTTATTTGCCGGATTTTCTTTACGATTTTGAATTGCCGCCTGAGCTTGTTCAAGCTGCTTCATTAATTCTGCAATTGTGTTATCTTTTTTATCTAATTCGTCTTTATACTTTTGAATTTCTTCTCTGCTAGTCTTTGTAGCTTTTGAAACCGAAATTACAACCTTGTTCGCAGGAATTGCATTTACATCAAAGTGCCTTTGCTCGTAATCTTTTCCATACGTGTAGTCAATCCAGTTTAAAACATTAAAGAGCGCCTTTAAGGAAAAAAGAACATACTTTTTATCTACGGCATAAGTATCGTGAACACCGCTGTTCCCAACTTTTATGACTGTCTGCATAGCTGTTTGAATATCGTAAGGAACTGCATTTACAAAAGTTGGTTCATGCACAAGAACTTGAATGGAATCATCATAAGGGCGATGTAAATCCCTGTCTACGGAATACATCCATTTTACAGCTTGTTCCAAAGATTTACGGGCAGCAAAAGCTGCAAACACAGTATTCTTGTTATACTGAAGTTCTGCCTGAATAGCCATCTGGCTAAAGGCTGAATAGTTTTTATCGTAAGCCAAGAAATCAAAGTTTGACATAAACTGCTTTCCTTTTAAAATAACATCCCTTTATTATACAACCTTTTTAGGGTATTTGCTATTTCAGATTTTGATTTTGCGATTAGTCGAAATGCTTAAATTTTGTATTAACTCAGATACTTTTTGTGTGAATTTTTCACATTTTTCTGGTCTACGATAGCGTATTCCATCGTAGTATCTATTTTTTGATGCCCCAATAGCTTCTGAACCTGCTCAATCGGCATACCTTTATCTATAGCACGAGTTGCAAGAGTGCGCCTGAACTTATGCGGATGTACTTTATTAATTTCCAAACTGCGTCCTAGTTTGCGAAGCATTATTTCAACTCCTGCAATTTCAAGCCTGTTATGAGGTTCAAGCAAACCTACAAATAAAGCCTCATTTTCATCTTTTCTGGAATTCAAATAATTCTGCAAATGCAGTTTTGTTCTGGCATCAAAATATACGATTCTTTCTTTGGAACCTTTACCAAGAACAACACATTCACGGTTTACAAAATCGACATCAACTCTGTTAAGTTTTACCAGTTCTCCAACACGCATGCCCGTAGATGCAAGAATATCGATTATTGCTAAATCACGAATGCACTTACAGTTATCACGAAGGCGTTCTAATGCTTCATCGGAGTATGTTTCTTTAACTTGTTTTATTGTTTTTATTTTGTGGATTCTACGGACAGGACTTTTCAGAATGTAATCTTCATCTTCAAGCCAGGTAAAAAAACTTGAAAGAATGCGACGGATGTTATCAATCGTCTGCTTGGAAGCGTTGTTTTTTTTCTGATACTCGCTTAAATATACACGCAAATCTTCAGTTTCAACCTGATTAAATGGTTTCTGCAGGCTTTTAATCAGATTATCAAGCGTTAAACCATAATAACTGATTGAACGAAGTGAACAGCCTTCAATCTGCTTAGCCGAAAGAAACTCTTTTTTCAAGGCTGCGTTATCTTTACCGTGATTTAGTGTTTGAGAATCCAAAGCAACGATATCCACATTAAAAAAGCAATGCCCAAGGACTTCACACAGTTTCTGTCTTTGAGCATTGTTCAGTACACCAGACATTTCCAGCTGGATTTGATTAATCAATATCTTTTTCATTATAAGCTCCTTAATTTGAACTTATAATGAATGTTTATTTTAACGGAGAAATTTTTTCAAAATGTTCGCCGCTGACTGCAAGATTCCAAGCGGCATAGGCTTCTTCTTCATGTAGTGCAAGCCAGCCTATTATCATCTTTAATTGTCTTGCAGGTAATTAGCTAATAATTCTCCATCGATGCCAAATATAATGTTTCTGGTGCAATATCAATTTCACCATCTAACCAAGATACAAA
>CAKULY010000030.1 GCA_934667505.1 uncultured Treponema sp.
GCATATATTGCAATCATTTAGAGATTGTTGTATCAAGTACGACAATGACATTTAGAACTTATTAGACATCCCCTTTTCTATTTTATTGTAGCATATTTTTACACTTTCATTACCTCTTCTAAAAGCCGCCAGTCGCTGCCGTCGATGTCATCGCTGAAGTGTTCTGTGCAAATGCACAGACGACCTTTTTTATCAGTGCGCACAAATCCGCCTTTCAGCTTGTACTCACTAAGATAATTTTTTAATACTTCAAATTTTCGTGGCGCAAAATCATCGATATTTTGGCTCTGTCCACTTGCGGAAAAACCGCCTTTCGTTTCGATTATCCAAGTTCCATCCGCAGTACCTAAAACATAGTCCGGGTAGAAGAGCCGCATTTTTCCGCTTCCGTCTTTGTACGCAACCGAGTAAAAATCTGTTCCCTTATCGCCGTTTTTATAAAACCAATGCACAAAGGGTGAATTTTCACAGAATTCTTCAAACTTTCGCTCCGGCATTGAACGGACTTCTGCAGATTCCCGATAATCGGCATAGACATTTTTGCTGTAGACTTTCTGAGCCTTGTCGCTTCCATCAAAGGTAAAAAGACAGACTTGTGGAATGTGAAAATCCTTTTCTATGATTTCTGACGGTTCAAAAGTAAGAGTCGCCTGCGTTGAATTTCCTAGTTCTGTTATTGCCTCGTGAAAATCAGTTTTCAAAAGGGCAGCATTATTGATTACAAACGCATACAGTTCCCGCGTTTCAAGATTTAAAAGCGAATATTTTCTGCTGGCAACTTTTGGATTTTTGTAGAAAACCCGGCGGAAAACCGCGTTCATCTTTTCGTATTTCAAGCTTACTTCCGTGCTTAAAATTCCTATTTCATGATGAAACTGCCTTCCGTGCGTATGCGTGTTTAGCGGAATTGCAAAGTTGGAATCATACAGCTTATTCATTTTGCCTGCGTCCAGAGTTTCAGTCTGCCCTATTTTTGCTGAAACCACAATTTTATCGCTGAAAATGTAGCCGTTCTTTGCCAAAAGTTTTTGATTGCCTTCAAAATTTCTTCCGGCAGTCAGGGCGTATTTTTTTTCAAAATGATTCACAACATTTTTCATCGTTTCCTCGGCATCATTTTCGTCGATTACATCCGGGCGTTGCTGAGTTTTTAGAGTAACGTCCTTGTATTCATCTTTTAGCTGAATGTAAGCCGCATCCCATGCGCCGTGTTCAAGAAAAGCCTTCGCTCCTTCAGTAAATTTGTTGTCCCAGGTATAAAGATAGCAGCTATCCAAAGCGTTGTCGTCGTAATGGTGCGCGTTAGGCATTCGCCGGATTCGCCCGAAAGTCTGAATTTCAAATTTTTCGCCTTCGTGGTCGCGGAGTTTTACAAGAATATGCGCACGAGGGCAATCCCAGCCGGTCGCAACCGCCATCTTAAAAATCAGAGCTTCCTGCCGCGCATCATTTTTTTCGATTTCTTCAAGATTTTCGTGCCGGCTGAACTTGCTTTTTCCGTTTTCGCTCAGCCAGATTGCAAGCTTTCCGTTTTCAAAGGAAACACCGTGATTTTCAAACCAGACTTGAACTTCATCCAGCAATGAATCGGACGAGTTCGGCATTTGAACCAGAATAAGCGGATTTACATTTTCGCCATGCTCAAGGAATTTGCCGCGCAAGAGCCGCTGTTTTTCCAAAGCCTTGTTCAAAAGATATGAAACCTGGCTTTCTCCTTCAAGTTCCGTGATTTCGCTGCTCAAAACCGTAATCGGAAAACCTTCGTTTATAATCAGCATTTTCTTGACAAGCCCTTCTTCGATTACATCTTTTTCAGGAACTTCGATAAATTCAACCTTTGGGTCGCTCTGATTGTAACCGTTCGGTGTGGCGCTTGCGCGGATAATCGGAAGCCTTGCGCCAGCGTCCTTAAAATAGTTGATTATCACCGCGGATTTTTTACTGTCGTTCATGTGGCTTTCGTCGATAATCAGAATGAAATTCAAGCCGGAATCTCGGGCACAACGGATGTACTCGATAAAGTTTGTGTGTTCTCCGTCGCGAACGGCGATATTGTCGTTTTTATTCAGAAGCTCCCAGTTGATAAAGCAGCAGTCGTTTTCAGAAAAACCGCTGGTCATCACATCGGAAAGCAGTTTTGTCTGCGCTCCATGAATGTATGCGTCCATTTTCTTTTTGCTCTGCTCTTCAAGGTTGCCTTTTCCTGGCGTGAACCAGATGAAAACCGTATTTGCGTGGCACTTCAAGTATTCGTCCATAAAGTGCGTGAGCATGATTGTCTTGCCGCTGCCCGTGCAGGACTTTAGGATGATTTCTTCCTTGCCTTTTTCGATTGCCGATTGGATGCGAGAAATCGCCGTTCGCTGAAAATTCATTAAATCCATAAGTCCCCCGATGCTACAGCGCCAGGTCGCGGTAGTAATAGTCTGGAATCACATTGACGCTGATGTTGCGAGCTTTTAGGATTTGCTCCTGTCTTGAAGAAAGGAGGACGTCGTGCCCGACATAGAGAACTTTTGCGGAGGTTGAGCCTGCCGAAACCACAGCAGCTATAAATTCTTCCAGCTCATCGTCATCAAGCACGATTGCCACTGTTTTGTCCTTGTCGAAATTAACGGCGTTTTCCAGTTCCACCAGTTCCCGAACATGCAGAAGAAGCTCGTCGGCATATTCGTAGTACATTTTTTCGCTGATTGGGATAAAACCGGTTTTGAAGTATTTTAGAGAGCCGGGGAGAGCGTCGGAATAATTTGAACCATCTTTGCGTTTTCCAGTGATTACGGTTTTTAGCCGCTGATATGAGATTTCGCGACAGATGCTGTTTTCGTTATTGGTGCAGAGGATGAATTTCCGGTGACCGCCATCTTCGGAATTAAGTTTTAGAACAGCATGACCAGTTGTGCCGGAGCCTGCGAAAAAGTCGAGAATGGTGGCAAACTTGTTTCCATTAATTTTAATACACCTTGTGATTAATTCTGTAGGTTTTGGATTATTGAATAAATTCGGAACATTCAAAATACCTTCTAATTCAGAACTGCCTACCGTGTTTTCTGCAATATCAGTCCATAAAGTGTCGATTCGTTTTCCTTCACTTTCCCTTTCGTTCCAATAATCCTTAACTCTAAGAGTGTTTCCAAAAACTAGTCTATTATCGTTTTCTAATTGTTTTATTTTATCAAAAATCATTCTCCAGCCTTTAGGTGGACATTTCCATACTTTACCCATATTATCAATATAGTCATAAGAAGTTTCTGGACCTGGATCAGCAGGTTTTTGAAGACTAACAGTTGCATATTTTCCACGTCCATCATTGTCATCAAACTTATATAATTTTATTGATGATTCTGCCAAAGGTTTATAAACATTATTTAAAATATAATTTTTACTTTTTGCATAAAGCAAAACGTATTCTGTGTTTACAGTATATTTATCTTTTTCAGTTTTACCACTTGAATTTCTTTTCCAAATAAACTGATTAATAAAATTACTAGCACCCAAAATTTCATCACACAGCATTTTTAACGGAGCTTGCTCTCTATCATCAATACTTAAAAGAATAAAACCATTGTTATTTAAAAGTTTTTTAGCAACTTCTAGTCTTGATTTCATAAAAGAAAGCCATTTTGAATGTTTAAAACTATCTTCTGGCTCAACAAAGCAGTCATCATATTTAAATCCACCATCAGAAGATTTTATTCCCGTGTTATACGGTGGATCTATATAAATCACGTCAATTTTTCCGCGGTGAGTTTTTTCCAGAAGTTTTAGGCTTGCAAGGTTGTCGCCTTCAAGCAGAAAGTTCAGCTCGCCGCCGTTGTCTATGAACAAATCTTTTTCTTCGGTAAAAACAGGCGCGTACTGTTCTAAAGTCTCATCGATTTTTTCGCGATGCTCTTCAAATACAAGTCCGTACTTTTTGCCGTTCACTTCCCTGGTAAGTTCTCCAAGATAGCCAAGCAGTTGCGAGGCATTTTTGTCGTTCGCATTTTGTTCTATAAAAGATTTTATTTCTGCAATTTTTGAAAGCAAATCCTGTCGTTTTTCGCCTGAAATGTTGGTAGACATGTTTATTCCTTGTGAAAACAATAAATATTTTACAAATACAGTTTATAGCTGTAATTGATTATATTTTACAGCTTTCACTAAATAAAACAATATCTTTTTCTTGCTTAAAATAAGAATTGTGAAAGATTTTCAAGAAAAGTTTATTCAAAACCTTAAATTTTACAGAAAAGAAAAATCGATTTCTCAAGAAAAATTAGCTGAAATGTGCAATTGTGCAACTGGTTCAATTGGATGCATGGAATGTGGCAAAACACTACCTTCATTTGAAATGATTGTAAAAATCGCCACCGCCTTAAAAATTCACCCTGCAGACCTTTTTCTGCGCAATGCTTCATCGACTGTGTCAAACACTAAAAATCTTATGAAAACAAAGCTGATTCCTCAAATAGAAGAATTTATTGAAAAGGAACTATAAAATAAGGCAGAAAATCCTATAATTTAATTATTCTCATTAAGGGTGAAAAATCTGTTGTGGCGAAAAAACAATCCCCAAATTGGATTTTACTAAAAGAGTTGAACGGTATTCTAAACTACTTTAAAGCAAAACAAAAGGCGTGAAACACTCAGTATCCAAAATTCTGCAAACATAATCCAAAAGAAAACTTCTAAAAAAATCTTAAAATTTACCACTTTTACTAGTTTTAATTATAGGTAACCAAGTTACTATAAAGGGTAACTCGGTTACTTTAAAAGGTAACTTGGTTATTTTTTTGCGAACTTGGTTATTTCGTATTCAAATAGGTTTACAGAACAAAAAATCTTGTTTACAGTTTTGTTTAGGGTTTATCAAAACCATAAAACGGCTGAGTCAAGGTCTTGAGCGTAAGCGTACCTTGACCAAACGTATTATTAAAAAAAGTTTTTGAGTGCGTAAGATAAAATCTGCTTATAAGTCGGCAATTTTATCTTACAACTCTACAAAAAACTTCTATCATTTCAACATTTCAAATAAATAAAATGAGGTTGTTTATGAAAAAAATTGTTAAACTTATTATTCCATCGTTATGCATATTTGGATTAATAGGTTGTAATAATACGTTCGAATCAAATACTAATAATGTAAATTCTAAAAAAATTGATTTTGACAATATTCAATACACTTCTGAAGCTTCAAAAATTACAGGCAATCTATTTTCGCTTCAAATAAAAACTTGCCAAAAAGCAGTCGATGCGGTTTCAGCCTATATAGATAATTCAACAGCAGCGCGTATGGCTTACGGTGAAATCGACTTTTGCGATATTGGAAACTTTCTTCCAGAAGATTTATCAACATTAAAAAGAAAAAAAATTGCTTCCAACAGAGCTACTAATATAGAAGAAACAATTTCTCTTGAAGAAGAATTAAATGAAATCGTAGAAAGTTATGAAGAATCTTTAAAAGAAATAACTCCAGATAATTCAAAGGCAATTTCTGTAGAAGGAATTAACACATCTGAAGAAGGTTACCTTTTTGGAGATGATGCATCAATTCCATTTAATTTAATTCAATTCAAGGAATTATAACAACAGCTGTTCTTAATGAAATTGCTGATGGAAAAGATTTAACCGATGTACTTGATTCAATTGAAAACGACATATCATCTCTTGAACTTGATTCCGCAGAACGTGCAATCGTACTAAAATCAACAGCACGTTGGCCAAATGGAGTTGTAAATTATCGTTGGGGTTCAATTACTGAAAAACACAAAGAACTTATGGAAAAATTCCTCTTTCAATCAGTGGTTGGCGATGGGAGTCAAGAACTATAAAAATTGGTTGATGGAGAATTACACTTTGGTATCCTGCATTTTGGTCAAGCGAATACAGTTGGCAATCAGATTCTTTTGACTTTAATTCTGTAATGCTTTATCCCGGTCTTAAAGTTCAAGATAGCAAATTTTTTATGAACGGAGGTTCTGACAGTACTGAATTAAACGAACTTCCATCCGAGAAAGATATTGCAATGGTAAAATGTATGTACTAATTTTTATAAATAAGGAAAAAACATGAAAAAAACATTTTTGCTATTAAGTCTTATTTTTGTTGAACTTTTTCTCACAGGATGTATCGCTGACAACACTATAGTAGAAGAACCAGGATTTTTATATAAAGTAGAAGTAAACATACACAATGAAAGTTCTTCAGAAAAAACTATTAGTACAGAAACTTATTCTCTTTGCGAAAATGACTGTCATAAATTAGCTGATGATGACAGTGAAAAAACAATCATTGCATCAAAAATGTTTGAGCGATATGAACATATTATTTCTTTCGATTTATGCCCCCCTCCTCACCTTTCTCACATTTTTAAGATTGATGGCAAAAACTTTACAGGATTTAATCCAGAAAAATATACTTCTTTTCGAGACATCCATACAGGTAAGAAGATAGAAAAGATTGCCGCTGTAAAAACAGATATTGGTTCTGTCGACTGGTCTCAAGATGAAAAACTTATAATAAATTATGAAGGAAAAACTTTTTATGAAAATGCAGATTCAATTATAAAACTAATTTATACAATAATTATAAAAGATGAAGCAGATATTGCAGATTCAGAAAAGTCTGAATATACAGAAGGAGCAAAAATTTCAATAACGCATATGGTGGAAAAAGATTAAATCATAACTATTTTTAAGGTAAATAAAATATTTTTTAATTAGTTACAATTTTAGCTTCTTGGTATTTTCAGATTAAAAAAAGTTTTGTATACTAGATTTATGAATGTAAAAAAAAGTTTTTTATACGAACGATTGATGATTCTTTTCGCAGCAATCGTTCAGTCTGTTGGTTTTGTAATTAGTATCACAGTAGAAAGCTATTCAAATTCCTTTTTGCCATATTGTAGAATTGTTGTACCCATTGCAAACATTTCATGTGCGGCTATTTGTTTTTTCTTAGTGGCTTTTCCTAAATTTAGATTTATGCAATCTGTTGTTTCATTTATTCAAGGAATAGTAATGACTTTGAATAATCTGATGTTCTTAGGGATTTTTCTTTACTTCTTTGGAATAGCGCTTCTTTTTTGCTATGGCTATTTAAATACTAAAAGGCAAGTAAGATACGTGCTTTCAATACTTCCATTAATGTTGTCTTTTTTTATAATTCTACCTAAAAGTCTTCCCAAATTTTTTATGGCTTTTTCATATTCTTTGTTTCTAACATTCGCCTTTCTACATTTATATTTCACTGTAAAAAATTCATTACTTGACTTATTTCCATTCTTATCTGATAAAATTTCTACAGCAACGCTTCCCAAACATGGACAAATTCTAAATTTAAAAGATTACGAACTTTCTGAAAGACAAATTGAAATTACAAAAGAATTCTTAAAAGGTATTACAAATTATAAAAAACTTGCAGAATGTTTTGTAACAAGTGAATCAACTGTAAAAAAAGAAATGAGCAATGTTTGCAAAAAATTTGGAGTAGACAATTCTACTATCCTATTACTTTTACTAAAGCAGTATGAAATAATTTAATGACATTTAAGAATTATGCTTACAAAATGCAATCAAAAATTCATCCCACAGTGAATTTTCATAAAAGCTCAAAATCTCATAATCAGAGTCATTCTTAAAATAATAAGACTTTTCTTCTTTTGTATGAGGAAAATTAATTCCACAACCACCAAACAAATTTTTATACAAAGTTGATTTTTTGCAATTTGGAACAAGACTTTTAAAAGCATTTTTTAAATCAGTATTATCAAAGAAAAAATTTACAGAATTAATAAACTCATATAAATCAACAAATTCTGAATAAGATTCATCTGTGCAAGTAAGATTTGCTCTTATATCTTTTATAATTTCAAACTTATCTTCCATATATAAAATAAGATTTTTACAAAAGGAATTAAACAGCGGCATAAAAATATTAAAAGATTTTGTATTTACAAGTGAATAAGAAAAATCGCTAGAAAAATTATTTTGATAGTCATAAAAAGTTTCAACTAAATATTCTGCAAATTCTTTTGAACTGAAATCCTGAACACAACTTAAAAAAGAAGCGATATTTTTATAATCACTACCAATTCCTAAAATTTGAGTTTCTGCACCAACAACATAATCTGTAAGATTTTTTAATTCATAACTTACTTCAATCATTTGCATATCGCAACAATCAAATTGAATTATATCAATATACTTTTTGAAATCCTCTTCGTATTTTTCTATGGTTCTTGCTAACTCAAGAATCGGCATGGCTTTATCTGCTCCATATCCTGTTGAATAATCTTCGATAACACTACGCAAATTGTTAGAAACAATCCCATCCGGATATACTCCTCTTCCATGACTCCAAATATTTAAAACCGTATGCCGTGCCGGAAAATATTTATTAATTTTTGAAAGAAAATCGTAAAGATTTTCAGAATTTGTCATATCAAGTTCATCATATTCAAAAATTATATCGTCATTCATTTTGTTTGGATTTTTTGTAATATAAAACAAATCTGTACATTTTCGATTATCTTCAGATTTATCATATCCTGGACTTCGATCAAAAAGAACAATTATATTTGAATTGCGACTAGACCCAATTTCTTGCAAAGCTTTTATATTTTTAATTCCAAACCTTTCAAGATTATTGTCTGCGGCCATGTATATCAAGTAATTTAGTTCTTTTTCTTCATGAACTTTTAGAATTTTATTATTAGAGTTAATGTTATAATTGCAGGAAATAAATTCAAAAATAATAAAAAAAGTTAAAATTTTAAATACATTCAAATATTTCATACATTAAACTGTCTATATTTGGAGTTTTATCTTTTTTCATATTTGAAGAAGTTAATATTACAATGCAAACATCTTTATCTTTGTTGTAAAACATTAAATTTTCATCACCAATACTTCGTCCATAAGAACCTAAAAATTCATAATCCTTATAAAAAAGTTTTCGTATTCCATAACCATAAGCAATCTGCTCAGTATTTTTATCTGTAAACAAAGAAACAGAATTTATTATTTCTTCGCGAAGTTCTTTTTCAATAGTTCCATTAAAACTTAGTAAATTGTATCCCCATTTTGATATTTCTTTTGCAGTTGAAACAATTCCACCTGCCGTCCAACCACACTTTCCTAATAGTTCCAGAACATTGGGAATTATATCTGCTATATCAATGGGAGTTTTTCCATCTCCAGAAAATTCCATAAATGTATTTGGATAACAATGAGGGTGTGAAACTTTGGTTAAATCTACCTCATCTTCTGGATAAAGTAAGACAGAAATATTCATAGGCGACGAGATTTTTTTATTTAAATATATGTTTACTTTCTCATTTGTAATTTTTTCAATTATCATTCCTAGTAAAATGTAATTTGTTGATGAGTATAAAAAGTTACCGCTAGATTCTGAGGGTTTTTCAACAAAAGATAAAATAGTTTGAGCATTCCAATCATTTGACTTTGAAAATGGATTGTTATAAATCAATGCAGGATTTTCTGTATAATCGCTTATTCCAGAGCGATGCGATAAAAGATCTTTTATTGTTGCATTTGAGTTAATATAAATTGTGTTTATATTTTGAATGTATTTTGAAATGCTATCCTCTAAAGAAAGTTTGCCTTCATTTTTAAGCTTTAAAATAGCAGTTGCAACAAAACTTTTTGTTATGCTATAAACAAAGTGAGGAGTCTGAATTTCATTTTTTGTTTTGCAAGATATAGAGGAATAACCATTTGCGTAATTATAATTTAACTTCTGTGATTTACTAAAAACAGATACAGAAATCGCAGGTTTATAATCCCATTTTTTTACATAGTTACAAATAACTTGTTCAATTTTTTCAGAAGTAGATTTATTACAGTTAGATTCAATATTTTTACACGCCGTAAAAAATATAAGAGTGCAAACTGTTAAAAGATTTATAAAAAGCGACTTCATTTGTTTCATCATTCTACCTCAATAATAGCTCGTAAAGTAATATGAACATAAAAGATTTTCCTTATATCTTACAATTTTTGTTTCTCCATTTTCTAACTTATAATAAACTATAGAAGCATTTTTTAAGTCATCTGCAATTTTAAGCGTTATGTAATCACATTGCTCTGTATCAACAAGATTGAAAGAGATTGTTTTATTTGCATCATCTATTTTGCCACGTATAGAAGAAATTCCTTCATAACACTCTATACAATTTTCAATTACTGTTAAACTTTTTCCCATATCAAAATAGTAACTTTGTTCAAATTTTATAGCATTTTTTGTTTTATTTAACTTTAACCAACCAACTTCATACGGAATCCAAACATATTTTTCTATATCAATTGGCACTTCTTTTAAAATAAAGTTATTTTTCATATTGCAGTCTATAACAAGATTTCCAGCTATTTTTAATTTGTAATTAAATCTGTTTTCTGTTGTTGAACTTTCCAATCTAGTAAGTACAACCTGCGCTTTATTTTCATCTGTTTCTTCATCATACAAAGATTTTTTTGCATAGCAGCCATATTCAAATTTGTTTTCTATATCTTTTTGAGGAATATCTATTCCGTTTGAACAACTTTTGACTTCTGCAACCCAGTTATATAAAATAACAATTGCAGTTGATTTTGAATCATTAAATACAAGATGTGTATCTTGATTTCCAAGATGCAATCTAAACTTTCCATTAAAGTCTTTGCTTATTATATTTTCTGGAACATAATCATGCAAACTTTTTCCTTGTTCACCTTGCCAATCAAGCCATTCAGAAACTCCTGCAGCTCCAGACTCACCATGATATGGATTCAACCATTCAGGATAGTTTGAAATTTCTTTTCCGCGCAAATAAAATTCGTTATCCGAATTAAATGGGCACGCCGTAAAAAGCACAAGCGTGAAAACTGTAAAAAGATTTATAAAAAGCGACTTTATCTGATTCATTTTTACCTCAATAATGGTTTGCAATATAATTTGTACATTCTAATTTTTCATCACATCGTACAACTTTTAGTTCATCGTTTTCTAACTTATAATAAATTATAGAAGCAGTTTTTAAATCATTCGTAACCTTTAGAGTAAAATAGTCGGCAAAGTCACTTTGCTTTGCATCAAGAAGATTAAAAGACACTGTTTTGTTTACGTCATCTATTTCTCCTCGTAAAGAAATTCCTTCGTAGCAAGCGGTTTTCCTTGTTCCACAACCATAATAATATAAATCTAATTCAAGAGTTCCTTTATCATTATCTCGTCTTATATAATTTCTTACATTTGGAATCCAAGAATGTTTTGAGTAATCTATATAAACTTTTTTTGTAGGCATATTATTTTTTAGATTTATATTAATAATTTCTTTATTTTTTATTTTTAGATTATAATTAAACTCATTTATAGTTGCCGTTTTGTCTGAAAGTCTAGTTAAAACTACAACTGCTTTATTTTCATCAGTTTCACCATCATACAAAGATTTTTTTACATAGCAGTCGTATTCAAATTTGTTTTCTATATCTTTTTGAGGAATGTCTATGCCATTAGCACAACTTTTTACTTTCGCAACCCAGTTATATAAAATAATAATGCCAGTTTCATTTGAGTCATTAAAATCTAATATAGTCCCTTGTCCAGACAATCTTAATCTAAATTTACCTTCATAACTACTGCTTATAACAGATTCTGGCACATAACTATGTAATTTTTTTCCTTGATCACTTTGCCAATCTAACCACTCTGAAATACCGATGCACTGCGTATATTGAAAAGGATCTAACCATTCAGGATAGTTTGAAATTTCTTTTCCGCGCAAATAGAATTCGTTGTCTGGATTAAATGGGCACGCCGTAAAAAATATAAGAGTGCAAACTGTTAAAAGATTTATAAAAAGCGACTTTATCTGATTCATCATTCTACCTCAAGAATTCTATTTTCTAACAACATCCCAATTTTTATAATGATAAACAGGAATGTAAGTTTCCCAGCTGCCGTTTATTTTATCTGTGCAGTCCGCTAAGTCTAAAATTTTAAAAGATGGCCAACAAAAAGGTCCCCAGCCGTTTCTTTTATAGCCGATTACAGGTCTGTAGTGGCAACCTCCGTCACCAAAAACTCTTAAACTAATGCCAGGCAAGTTGTCATTTATAGATTTTTTTGGATAAACGAACTGACTTGCTTTTAGAGTATACCTACTATAATAATTAATTGCTCCAGCAAGATTGTTTGGCATTGTTACAGAACCGCCGTCTTGACCACATAATTTTACAACGCCAGCAACTAAACCTTTGCCAGTTCTCATTTTGGAATACAATTCTGCTTCTTTTTGAGCCTCAGAAAGCTTGCTCCATAAGGATACATCAGAAATGCTGTTTTTTTGAATATAGTCAAGCACAAAGCCTGCCGCAACTGGACTACAGGCTTTATAATTGAAAATATGAATTTCATCTTTCCTCTTAAACAAAGTTTTATCTATATAACTCCTATCAAGTTCAGTTCTTTCAGACTTGGCTTTACCTCTTGTTGCAAAATCTGCAATATGACCTTTTTTTTCAACTGCCATTTGCCAAAAAACTTCCGCATTTTTTTCATAATCGTTTATTAATGCTTGCATTTTTTCGTCATCAGTATCGTCTAAAAAGTATTCTGAATATTTTTTAGAAACTTCTTCATAATCAGCAACCGAAGTTATATTGCTTTCTTCTATATAATTTCCATCAGTTGTTAGATATGAACTAAATTCGTTTGCAACACCTTTTGTTTCTTTGATAATTCCGAAAACAACATTGGGGTAACCATCGTCAACAATTCTTGGAAGTTCATTTTCTAAAAGTTTGCCATTATTGTATAAATTGGTAATTTCATCTGCGTAGCCGTTGCATTTTGATTCATAGACTATTGGACAACCATAAGATTTTTCCGCCGCCCCCACAATAGCACCAACAACTTGCCCATTTGAAACAATTCTAAATTCATAAAATTTAATTTTTCCATCTGTTTCATATATTGCAATAGGAATAGTCCATAGTTCAGAATCTAGCGGATATTCATTAGCTTCTATAGAATCTTCTAGCCACAATTGTGCAAATTCTTTTGAAAGTTGCCAGTCTACAGAACTGTCATCACCTCGCAAGGAATATTGATCTAATTCGCTTTCGCTTGTTAGTTTGGACATTTCCCATTCGATTTTGCTAGTATTTTTTACTTTTGGAAAATCATTTTCTAGTTCATTTGAATTGCATGAACTAAAAATAAAAATTGGCAGGATAAAACTTTTTTTCATATCTATGTAAATCTCCCGTAAAAAAGTTATAAGATAAAAACTGACGATATTTTCGGCAGTTTTTATCTTATACACGAAAAACTTTTTTAATAATACGTCCGGCAAAGGTATGCTTACGAACAAGACATTGACTCAGCCGTTTTTAGGATTTTGATAAACTCTAAATAAAACTGTAAACAAGATTTTTTGTTCTGTAAACCCATTTAGATACGAAATAACCAAGTTCGCAAAAAAATAACCAAGTTACCATTAAAAGTAACTTGGTTACTAAAAGGGGTAACTCGGTTACTTTAAATGGTAACTTGGTTACTTTAAATAAAATTGAATTAAAACTACAACTTTAATATTGAATCTTTACTTCTGGAAGTTTATCCAGTTCAGTTAAATCACCATTATCAATATTGATAACGCCATATTTAAGGTAAATGGAATCTATCACAGGTTCTGCAGTACCATTTTTTATTTTTGCTTCGATTTCTGGGGATATATTAGAAATCTCATAAGGATTTGAAAAATTCAAGCGAGATTTTTTTCCAGAAATTAAAACTTTTCCAGATTTATCAACAATATTAACTTTTAAATAATAACAAAAAGGCACGTCTTTAAGTTCCGCAAATGCGGCTGGACTAACTCCTATTACAGAAATCAATCGTACTCCAGTTTTTGAAATTGAATCTGAAATTCGTTTTACATCGTCGTTTAATTTTTCTTCCGCTTCATTTATTCCTGCCATATAACCGATTTTGTACCAAGGATCTGTTATAAAATCGAGACTAGCTCTTTGTTCTTGAATAGTTTCACGATAACTCCTTATAGCTTTGTCAGGATTTTGTGTAATTTCAAACAAAGGAACGTCTTGCACCAAATACGAAGGCATTTTTTCGTACAAAGCAACCCCTTATTCCATTTTCAACATTCTTTTTTCTGCATTTTTCATATAAATCGAATATTTTGGCCAATTTTTTGGAACATCACTCCAAGATTCATTCCAGGCTTTGTCGAAACCGGTTTTTATTACATCGAAAATTTCGGATTTTTTTTGAGAAAATTTTACTCCGTAAGTGTACGTTCGCTCTTTCATGTTGCTTGAAATAAGCGTAAGGTTTTCAGGTATTAATTCGTACAATGAATGTTCTGAAAAATATTTTTCTGTATCTTTTAACAATAAAATCCAGTTATCATACTTTGAAAAATCATCATAACTCCCAAAACCTGGATTTCCTTGCTTAATATTTTCGGAAAGGGAAATATAATAATCTCTTGTTGAAGAAGATTTCAAGTCTGAATCAGAATAGATTTCATACAAAAACGCAAGAAGATGGCACACTTTATTTTCTTTTTTTAATTCTTCATATTTTAAATTTATTTTTTCATCTCTTTCTGAATTTAATACAAATCCAAAGCCTTTTTGTTCATTTGCTTTGCGTTCATTAACTTCAACATCTAGAATTTTTCCAAAACCTTTTTTTTCGTTTTCTATTTTTTGAGTTTCAAGTTCCGCATTAGTGAAAGAACCGAACCCTTTACCAGCATTTTCTATACGTTCTGCCCAAACTTCATTATATGTAATTTTTCCAAAACCTTTTTCCTCGTTTTCAGTTCGTTGAGTTTCAAGCTGTGCATTTGTATAAGAACCGAATCCTTTATCCAAATTTTCTGCACATTCTGCTTCAACTTCGGACTTTGTAAGTTTTCCTAACCCTTTTTCTTCATTTTCAGTTCGTTGAAGTTCAAGTTGAAAATTCGTAAAAGAACCGAATCCATTTTTTGAATTTTCTAAACATTGTGTTTTAACTTCAAAATTAGTTAGATTTCCCAAACCCTTTTCTTCATTTTTAGTCCGTTGAGTTTCAAGTTGAGCATTTGTAAAATAACCTAATCCGTTTTCAGCATTTTTTGTACTTTCTGCTTTTACTTCGGAATTTGTAAGTTTTCCTAAGCCGTTTTTTTCATTCAATTCTCGTTGATTTTGCAAAGAATTTGAAACTTTTAAAACTTCATAAACGATTGGCTGTTTTTCTTCTTTTTGTTTTAGCCGAAGCCACACATCTACAGGAATTGAAAAATCTTGAGTTTCGTATTCATGACAATAAACAAAAGTTAATTTTTTTGATTTGAGATTAAAAGAAATTGAAGAATCTGTTATAGAAGGAATAAGTTTGCAGACAAAAACGGTTTGCTTATCTGCGTTTTTTTCCAAAGTCCTTACCACAGCCTTTTCTTCAAGCCTAACTTCATTTTGCTGAGAAAAACATGGCAAGATTAAAAACATTGCCATAACGACAGTTTGAATTTTCTTTAAATTCATAATACCTCCAAAAAAAGCCAAGATTGAAACTTCAGTTTTAGGATTGGCTTTTTTATTGCAATTTCGCAACAGAGTGAGAAATTGCAGTTGATAAAAGGGGATGTCCCAAAAGTATCTTTTCTGTCATTTTCGGGCTTGACCCGAAAATCTAAATGCATATATTGCAATCATTTAGAGATTGTTGTATCAAGTACGACAATGACATTTAGAACTTATTAGACAGCCCCTTAAAGATAAAAACTGACGCCATTTTTGGCAGTTTTTATCTTATCTCCAAAAAAAGCCAAGATTGAAAAATCGCTTAAGATTTCATTTTTTTCCTAAGAACTAGGATTTTGCCCTATTAATTTTCAATTTGACTTTCGACCATATATTTTAAGTTGGAGATATTTGAAGTTTTTTTGAGAAACATAGTTAAAATAATAAAAAAAATTTGAATTAACGATAGTTTTTCATTTAGGCAAACTCAATAACAATAGAAGCTTTTGTTTACCATTTTTTTAGCAATTCTTTTGCTGCTTGTTTTAATTTTTCATCGGACTTAATTTAACTGTCAAAAGTAAAATTTTCGTTTTCAAATTCATTTGAAGCAAGGGAATTTGCAGTTAGTTCTATTATTCGTTCAATTGAATGAACAATTTCTTGAATTGTATCTGGAGCAAACGGGTCAGTTTCTATATTTTGAACTTTTTCAACTCTTTTGTCACGATTTTGAAATTTATAACGATTTCGAACAATAGCAAACATATCGTACATAAAACACCAAGCAGGACGAATATGCACGCTTTTTTCGTCAGATGCTGGAACTACCAATGAAAACGGATAAGTTATATTTAGTTCGTTTTGATAAGAACCTTTTGCAACGAGTGCAAAAGACGAAAATCGGCAGTTATGCTTAAAATCTGTACAAAGTCCTGGCCAAAATCCTCTTCCTGCAATAATTTCTCCATCTGGGCTTCTGGAATTATGATTACTTCCGATTGTTGCTCCTGCGGCAATATTGCTTTGCCCCATAACAGTTGTTGCAATAAGAAAAGAAGAGTTATGATGTTGTTCATGGAATGGAAATATCAAGTTATTTAAAATTTCACAACAAGAAACGGTGGAATTATCACCTAAAACAGAATTTATTAAGCGAGCTCCATATTTTAAATGACAATTTTTTCCAATAACAAACCTTGCTGCTACCGCTTGATAAAAAACGTGGCTACCTTCGCCCATAATTCCATTTACAATTTCAACACTAACGGCATCTTCTGTAGAAAGAATTGTAACGTTCTTTATTTTAAGGCAGAACGGAAAGGGGCTGTCCCAAAAGTATCTTTTCTGTCATTTTCGGGCTTGACCCGAAAATCTAAATGCATATATTGCAATCATTTAGAGATTGTTGTATCAAGTACGACAATGACATTTAGAACTTATTAGACATCCCCTTTTAAGATAAAAACTGACGCCACATCCGGCAGTTTTTATCTTACCTCTTATAAAAAGTCAATGAGAAAATATCAATTTTCGATTTGACTTTTTACGCAATTTCGCAACGAAGTGAGAAATTGCAGTTGATAAAAAAGTTTGCAACGAAAACTTTTAAGATAAAAACTGACGCCATATCCGGCAGTTTTTATCTTACCTCCTTGTTTTTATCAATATAATCCACTAATATGTTAAAATCATGACAGTAATATCATCAATTCTGCTTCTTGTGGGAAGCCTTGGTTTTCTTCTTTATGGAATGAGGCTCATGAGTGCAGGCGTACAAAAAAGCGCAGGAGAACGCCTTCAACGAGCATTAGGCATGCTCACTGGAAACAGTTTTATGGGGCTTCTTACGGGTCTTTTAATAACAATGATAATTCAGTCATCGGGCGCAACCACCGCAATGGTTGTAACTTTTATAAACGCAGAGCTTCTTTCGCTTTCCCAGTCAGTAGGCGTTATTTTTGGCGCAAACATAGGAACTACAATCACCGCCTGGATAGTTTCTCTTTTTGGGTTTAACTTTCAAATTTCAACATTCGCCATTCCTATTTTTGGATTCGGCTTTTTTATGACTCTTTTTAAGAACCACAATGTTCGAAACATTGGTGAAGCCATAATGGGATTCGGCTTGCTTTTCATGGGATTAAGCGGTCTTTCCGATGTTTTTAGTTTTGACGCTTCAAACTTGACGTTTCTTACAAAGTTCCAGCAGTGGGGAGTCCTTTCCATAATAATCAGTTTTGTAATAGGAACTATAATCACAGCCCTAATGCATTCTTCAAGCGCATTTACGGCAATCGTAATCACAATGGCCTATAACAACATAATAACCTGGGAAACGGCCTGCGCCATGACCTTAGGCAGCAACATCGGCTCAACAATTGATGCAATTCTAGCCGCCATTGGAACAAGCGCAGATGCAAAGCGTTCTGCCGTAATTCACGTTCTTTTCAATTTTATAGGAACGGTTCTTGCCTTAATTTTCTTCAAGCCTTTTATAACATTCGTAAAATGGATTACTCCAGGAAATAATATCGCGATTCAAATTTCCATGCTTCACACAGTATTCAAAACTATAAACACTGCGATTTTACTGCCATTTAAGAATCAGCTTATAAAACTTTCGCAAATAATTGTAAAAGATTCAAAAGAAAATACCCTGAAACACTACCACTTGGACTTTCAAGAAGCAACGTTTGGAAAAGAAAGTTCTGCCATGCACATAATCCGCATCGAAAAAGAAATTGCGAACATGACCGATGTGGTAACTTCAATGTTCGACCAATTGCAAATCGGCTTTACAAAGCGCGACAAATCTTTTACCGAAGAATACCACGAACATCTTGAAAACGAAGAAAATTACTGCGACCAAATGCACGAACAGTTGATTCGCTACATAATAAACTGCCAGCACTTGCCAGTGACAGACGTTCAGCGAAACAATCTTTCTATAATGATAACGATTATTGAAGAACTTGAAGGCATGAGCGACCAATGTTTTTCTGCGGCAATGCTGATTGAGCGCAGCATTGAAAAAAAGATGAAATTTCCACAGGAAGACATGGAACGCCTTATTCCTTATGTAGAACTTGCCCGCCAATTCTTACAGTTTATTCGAATCAACATAAACAAACACTTAGACGAAAAAAAGCTTGAGCTTGCCACAGAACTTGAAGACCAAATAGACCAATATCGAAAAAATCTAAAAAAGATTGCAAAAAAACGGCTTGAAAATGGAGCTGATGTAAAAGCAGAACTTTTGTACCTTGACCTTGTACGTCAAATAGAAAAAATCGGCGACCACGCGTTTAGCATTTCAGAGCTTCTTGCGCAAACAAAATAGAGCAATAGCCAAAAATGCAATCTATAAAGTCAAATCTAAAACTATCGCATCGCATGCTTTTACAAGGTCTTGAGGATTTATTACCAGTTGTTCGCCGCGTACTCCAGCGCTAATGTGAACTTTATCGCACAAAAGAATTGTCTCGTCAAAAAAAGTTCTGTACTTCCGCCTCATTCCCAAAGGGCTGCAACCGCCGCGAACGTAACCTGTAAGCGAAAGCAGCTCCTCCGCCTTTACAGGAGCAATTTCCTTGCAACCAGCGGCATTTCTAGCCTTTTTCAAGTTTATTTCACTCATTGCAGATTGCAAAAAAACGCAAATTTCTTTTGTGTCAGTGCGCATGACAATTGTTTTAAAAACAGTTTGCGGGTCAATTCCAAGCTTTTCAGCGGTTTTTTCTGCCGCCCCTCGCGAAAGCTCATGTTCACCGTCATCATCGTAAGAAACAGTTTCGTAAGGAATTTTCAAATTATCTAAAATCCGCATCGCATTCGTCTTTTTCATACTCTCATAATACAAAAACGCGCAAACTTTCGCAATTAATATGTTTTTGATTGACTCTAATATAAGATATATCATATAATTTACTTATGAAAGAATTTGAATATGAAGCCATATTCTATGATCTTCCAGACGGTTCCGAACCGGCATTAGATTTTTAAAATCACTTGATATAAAAATGAGAGCAAAATTGGAACGTTCAATATTGTTATTACAACAAGTTGGACCAAAATTAAGACTTCCATACTCAGAACATCTTGACGATGGAATTTTTGAAATACGTGCTAAACAAGGATCAAACATTACACGCATTTTATATTTTTTCTTCGTAGGAAAAAAAATAATTCTTACAAACGGATTTATCAAAAAATCAAATAAAGTTAGCAAAAAAATATAGATTCGAATATCAATCCAGAGGAGGTGCAGAATGACAAAGTTCAATGATTTTCTTGCAGATGAACTAAAAAATCCACAATTTAAATTGGAATATGACGCTCTTGAACCTGAGTTCTCAATTATTCAGGCGATGATTGATGCACGAAAAGAAACAGGAATCACGCAAAAAGAGCTTTCTAAAAAAACTGGCATTGCACAAGCTGACATAAGCAAACTTGAAACAGGAAATGCGAATCCATCTCTTCGAACATTAAAAAGACTTGCAGCCGGCTTAGGTTGCACGCTAAAAGTTGAATTCGCAAGAATTTAACAACTTTTTATACGTTTAATTAAAATTTTAATCATTTTTTTAATATCTAATTTTACTCATTTCAAAACTCAAAAGTTATAAACAACGTAATTTTCTATTTTCGCCCTACAAAAGAAAATATTTCATACTCTCATAATACAAAAACGCGCAAACTTTCGCAATTATTTCATAATTTTGCAAATTTTACTTGACAAAATACGGGGGGGGGTACAATGAAGAGTGAAATTGCAAAACCTAGCAGATTTGGTACCACTGTGAAAATTTTGACAGTTTCTCATTGACTTTTTATTTATAGGGAGATTTATATGAAAATTTCAAAAAAAATTGCAATCTTGGCAACCGCTCTTCTTTCACTTGCACTCATTTCTTGTAAAACTGACTCTTCTGAAACAGGCTCTTCTAATCCAAATCCAACTTTGCCAGGAACAAAAGGGGGAACAGATAACGAGAAAGACATTTTTGCAGGGAAAACCTTTTATGATTCAAGCAAAAAAGAACAGGCAGAATACGCCTACACTAAATACACTTTTTCAGAAAATGGAACTGTAGCAATAACATATACAAAAAAAGATGATGAAAAAGAAAAGACATACGAAGAAGCAATAATCAACTATTCTCTTAGCGAAGACGGCAAAACCGTTTACATGACCTACAATAAGATTAGAAACCCACTCGGTTCGACTGGCTCATTATTTACATACAAAGAACTTGAACAGTACCTTTATAATGACTATGCAAAAGACGCTTTAGATAATTTCAACAAAGAAGATCCTGAACAGAGCAAGTTTTATAAAGAAAATGCTGCTAAAGAAGTTGGACTAGACTCATACACCACCGATGAAGAGCTTCTTGCAGCAATGCAAAAATATTCAACTGAGCATGCCGAAGAAATGCTATCTCCATTGCACAAAATGTTTAACACGGTTTTCCAGTATGACCTTTCTACAGATGAAGAAGATAGCCACCCTGTTCTTACAGAAAAAAATACTTGGGGCAAAGACCTTTCAAATT
Source organism: uncultured Treponema sp. (assembly GCA_934667505.1). Taxonomy (GTDB): domain Bacteria; phylum Spirochaetota; class Spirochaetia; order Treponematales; family Treponemataceae; genus Treponema_D. Next base: position 21,080 of record CAKULY010000030.1, read on the forward strand.
TTATTTCTTTACAAGATGGCTCTAGATTCTATGGTTCTGATAATAGAAATTGGTATTTATCTATTAATTATTCTGCAGGAACATTGGCAGGTAGTTACGAGGAAGATAACGAGGAGCATATCACTGAAAAGCGTTATTCTATTAAAAAAGCAGACAGTTCAAAAATCTACTTTGAATCATCAGAAGATGAAGAAGGCAATACAACAAAACTAGAAGCCCCTTACACCATCTCTGATGACGGCAACACGCTTACATTGACCATCGACGGAAAAACTATTGAAGCTAAATTAACGTTAGACCAAATAGACCTTTATTAATAAAAAGTTTAGTTCGACATTTCAACAATTTTACTGCCCGCTGCGAAAGTAATTCTGCTTTTACAGCTGGCAGTTTTTTGTTATGTAGAAAACCAAGCATTTCTATAAACCTTGTTCACAATTTTTGCAAATTTCGTTATAATCTTTTTATGGAAACACGTAATATTTTTGAAAATCTTTCTTGTA
>CAKULY010000031.1 GCA_934667505.1 uncultured Treponema sp.
ATCCAGAACGGAGCAGACGTAAATTCAAAAAATAAGTATGGCTCCACTCCCCTGCAAATTGCTGCTTGCTATTCTGATAATCCAGAAATTTTAAAACGAATTATTCTTACATATCCGTCTGGTTCAAGTGAGATTTTTAAGGCATTTATTCTTTCTATAACATCAAATTCTTCTTCACTTGTTAGTCAGATAGCAAAGTTAAAAGTCTTTATAAACCGAGGACTTCCTATGAATAGATTTTACGAAGGAAAAACACCTTTGATGTATGCGGCAGAATATGCAAATTCAACGCAAGTAATAAAGCTTCTATTAGATAGCGGTGCTATTCCTTCTATAAGAAATTCAGAAGGAAAAAACGCATTTGACTATGCAAAAACAAACAGTTCTCTTGAAAAAGATGAAATTTACTGGTCTTTAAATAACAGATAGGAAAATCAAATGAGAATTACTGGCGGAAAACTTAAAGGTAGAATTATAAAGTGTCCAGAAGGAATTATAAGACCAGCTATGGATAGAATGAGAGAGTCTGTTTTTGCGATTTTAGGGGATTTATCTGGAAAATCTTGGTTGGATTTGTTTAGCGGCTCTGGAACAATTGCAATAGAAGCCGTTTCTAGAGGCGCAGAGCACGTTGAGCTTTGCGAAAAGGATAGAATCAAAATCGACACTGTTTTAGAAAATGTTTCTGTAACAGAAAAAGAATGCGACGTAAAAATTCAGTGTCATTTTATGCCTGTAGAATATTTCATAAAAAGATGTAAAAGTCAGTTTGACTACATTTTTTTTGATCCCCCTTTTCCGTACAAATTTCACGAGCAACTGATTGCAGAAACAGATAAAAAAAATATTTTAAAAGAAACTGGAACTCTTCTAGTTCATAGGCCTGAAGAACATTTTATGCCAGATACAATTGGAAGATTGCAACGAACGGACAAACGCGTATACGGCAGGTCAATTGTAGATTTTTATCAGTACAAAAAAAATTGACAATATTACTTTACAACTATAAAATAGACAGACAGAGGTTCTTAAGTTTTCTTTATGAAAGATGATTTAAAAAACAAAACAAAACTAGAAAATCAAGATGCTCAAGGATTTATAAAGGTTACTGATCAACCTGTAAAAACTCTTACGTCTGAACAAAAGGCTATCTTAAACAGAAAAGGAAATATCTTATTCAACGAAGGTAAAACAGAAGAAGCTAGAAGAATATACACAACCACAGGTTATTCTGATGGACTAACTCGAATAGGAAATCTTTATATGGAAAAAAATCAAACTTTAAAGGCATTAAAACAGTACATTCTTGCTCACAATAAAGCAAAGGCAGAACCTATATATGAAAAAATTGCGCAAGTAATTTCTTCTGTTATAAAAGAAAATTAAGAATTGCGCGCAGAACTGCAATAGTTTCCGCACGGCAATGCTTTTTTAAGCAACCTATATATATTAAAAAATAAAATAATAAAACGTAAATTTAAAAAGGAGATTTTTAATGAACGATTTGTATGAACACGAAATGTTAAGCACACCTACAGAAGAGCCAGTTTTTTTAGATGCTCAACAACAGTTAGAAATCAAAAACAATGATGAAAAAAATGAATTGAATACTCAAATTTCAGAGTTTTCAAAAAAAGGCTACCAGTTATTAAAGGAAAATGACATTAAAGGAGCTAAAGAATCTTTTAATCAAATTTTAAAACTTGAAGATAATAACAACTATGCCTTGGTTGGACTAGGCGATTCTGAAAGAAAACAAAATCACTTTAATGAAGCGATTAAGTATTATAGCACATGTCTTGAGTTTCACCCTGGGAACAACTATGCGCTCTTTGGTCTTGCAGATTGCTATAAAGCTTTAAATCAATATCATAAAGCTATAAATATTTGGGAGCAGTATTTAATCCACGATGATAGAAATATAACTGTATTAACAAGGGTCGCTGACGCCTATAGAAAAATTCATGACTTTAAAAAATCTAAAGAACTTTATTTAAAAGTTTTAGACATGGAACAAAACAACGCTTATGCGTTGATTGGACTCGGTCACCTGCACTACGACTTTAAAGAATATAAAGATGCCCTATTCTATTGGACAAAAATGTATGAAGTCAACAAAGAAGATTGCGACATTAGAATACTTACATCTTTAGGAAACTGCCACAGAAAATTAAAGACTTTTGATAAAGGAATAATTTATTTTGAAAAAGCATTAGAATTAGACCCTAAAAATTTTTATGCGCTCTTTGGCCTTGCAGACTGCTACAGAGGCATGAATCAACAATTCAGATCAATTGAGTATTGGAATAAGATATTAGAAATAGATCCAAAAAATAAGGTAATTCTTACTCGCATTGGAGATGCCTATCGCAACACAGGAGATTACAAAGCAGCCTCTGAATATTATAACAGGGCATTAGACATAGATTTTGATATATATGCAGCACTTGGATTGGCTTTAATCTGCAAAGGCGAAGGCAAATACGAAGAAGCGAGCGAAAGGCTTCTTAATCTTATAAAAAATGATGCAAAAAATTACAGGCTCTATATAGATCTTGCCGACTGTTACATAAAAATGAACAACAAGCAAAAAGCTATAGATGCTCTAGAATCATTTCAAAAGCAAGGCGTCAGAAGTTCTGCTGTATCTGAACTTTTAGATAAACTAAAAAATAACAAACCTTTATTCTAATTTTAAATGAATAAGATTATTTTATCAGGCCTTTTGCCAGAAGAAATTAATGAATATTTTAAGTTCACTCAAAAATTTCGTGGCGAACAGATATTTAAATGGATTGGACAAGGCGCAACTTTATTTGAACAAATGTCCAATTTGAGCAAAGAACTTAGACAGACTCTAAAACAAGACTCTATTATTCGTTCTTCTAAAATATCGCAATGCCTAAAAGATTCTGACGGAACTATAAAATTGCAAATTTTACTGCAAGATTCCCTTGCTGTAGAAACAGTTCTCCTTACAGACAAGGAAGGTCGAAAAACTGCTTGCGTATCTTGCCAAGCAGGTTGCCCCATGAAATGCGCATTTTGCAAAACCGGGCAGTTAGGTTTTGCGAGAAACCTTGAGCCTTTTGAAATTGTAGAGCAATTTCTTTATCTTGAACAAGAAGCAGGAACCTTAGACAATATAGTCTTTATGGGAATGGGCGAACCTATGCTAAATCTTGAAAGCATTAGAAAGGCCATAAAAATTCTTACGGACAAAAGAGGCAGAAATCTTTCTTCGCGTAGAATAACGCTTTCTACATCAGGAATTATTAAAGGAATTTATGACCTTGCAGAAAACGGTCCTCATATAAGGCTTGCAGTTTCCCTTACAACCGCAGATGAAGAACTTCGTTCGCAGATTATGCCGGTAAACAACACGAACCCTTTGAACGATTTAAAGAAAGCAATAGATTTTTATGCAAAAACATCAGGACGCAGAGTTACTTTAGAAGCCGCCCTGCTTTCGGGAAAGAATACTGGAAAAGAAAGCGCAAAACAAATGATTGACTTTGCTAAAGGCATTGATGTAAACATAAATCTTATTCCATGGAATCCAATTCCAGAACTGCCGTTTACAGAACCATCTAAATTGGAAATACAAAATTTTATTTCAATACTAGAAGATGCAGGGCTAAATGTTTCTTTGCGTACAAAAAGAGGAAGAAATATTGGCGGTGCTTGCGGGCAATTAGGAAAAACAAAGTTTCAAAATATACTAGACAAAGAAAATAATTTTTCTTGATAATCCAGTCTTTATAGAATATAATAGAAGTATCAACGTAAAACAAACGGAGCAAATTATATGCAGAAAAAAATATACGTAGCAGGAATGTTTGATAGTGACACAGCGGCAAAAGTAGACGCAGCTGTAAAAGGAGTTGCTGGAGTATCTAGCGTAGTAGCGAACCCAGACAAATCCCAAGTACTCGTTGATTTTGACGAAGGAACTGCTGGAATTGAAGCTGCTATAAATGCTGCAATTTCAGGAACAGGCGTTGAAGTTCTTGATTAAGTTATGAAACTTACAATTCTCGACGGAAATGCATTAAATCCTGGCGATTTAAGTTGGGATTGCTTTAAAAAATATGCAGATGTAGTCGTTTATCCGCGTACAAAACCTGAAGAAGTTGTTCAACGAATTGGAACAAGCGACTGTATTCTGCTGAACAAAGTTTTAATAGATGAAAAAATTCTAAAGCAGTGTAAAAATTTAAAATACATAGGCGTATTGGCAACAGGATACAATGTAATCGACATAAATGCTGCAAAAAGCGCAAATTTGTGCGTAACTTATATTCCAGCCTATAGCACAATGGCGGTCGCACAACACGTTTTCGCATTGCTAGCATATTTTACAAATCATGTTGCGCTTCACAATGAATCTGTAAAGAAAGGAGATTGGATTTCTTCTCCAGATTTCTGTTATTGGAAAAGACCTCTTATAGAACTTTGCGGCAAAACGCTTGGAATTCTAGGTTACGGCAATATTGGCAAACAAACTGAAAAAATAGCGCTTGCATACGGAATGAATACCTTGGTATGTCCGCACTTTCCTAGCAAAGAAATAAAAAATTGTGTAAATCAAAATGAACTTTGGTCAAATTCAGATATTATCACCCTTCACGCCCCTCTTACAAAACAAACATTTGAAATAATTAACCAAAAATCTATTTCTCAAATGAAAGATGGAGTCTATATTATAAACACTGCGCGTGGGGCTCTTGTAAATGAGAATGATGTTGCCAAAGCTCTTTATTCTGGAAAAATTGCAGGATATGCGGCAGACGTCCTTTGCAGCGAACCTATGGAGAAAAATTGTGCATTAAAGGATGCTCCCAACTGCGTGCTAACCCCGCACATAGCATGGGCTCCTTACGAAACAAGAAAAAGACTTTTACAAATAGCACTTAAGAATTTTGAAATGTGGCTGCAAGGCACACCTCAAAATACAATATACTGAAAAACTTGTATAAAAAACTATTGCAATATTAAAGCAATTTAATTATATTAAAAGAACTTTAATACTATTAAATTCAGGAGATATAAAAATGGCTAAAACAATCGCTCAAAAGATTTTTGACAAACATCTTGTAGACACTCCATTCCCAAATACTTACGTATTGAAACTCGACAGAGTATTTTGTCACGAAATTACAACACCAATTGCAATAAATGACCTTGTAGAAAGAAATAAAGATAAGGTTTTTGATAATACAAAAATAAAAGCTGTAATTGACCACGTAACACCAGCAAAAGATAGCAAAACTGCTGAGCAGGGCAAAATTTTAAGAGACTGGGCAGCACGGCACGAAATTAAAGATTTTTTTGACATTGGATGCAATGGGGTTTGCCACGCAATTTTCCCAGAAAAAGGCTTTGTTCGACCTGGTTACACGGTAATAATGGGAGATAGCCATACTTGTACACACGGAGCATTTGGAGCATTTGCAGCTGGAGTCGGAACAACTGATCTTGAAGTAGGAATTTTAAAAGGTGTATGTTCCTTTAGGGAACCTAAATCCATAAAATTCGTTCTAAACGGAAAATTAAAACCTGGCGTTTATGCAAAAGATGTTATTCTTTATCTTATAAGCAAAATCGGAGTTAATGGGGCTACAAACTGCGTAGTTGAATTTACAGGTCCTATAATTGACAACTTCGGAATGGAAGAAAGAATGACTTTGTGTAATATGGCTGTTGAAGCAGGCGGAACATCAGGAATTTGCTATCCAGACGAAAAAACAGTTGAATATTTATGGCCGTTTATCAAAGATGAATACAAATCAAAAGAAGAAGCTATCAAAGATTACAGTCAATGGAAATCTGATGAAGATGCAGACTATGAAAAAGTTATAACTTACGATCTTTCAGAACTTGAACCAGTTTGCACATTTGGCTATAAACCAGACCAAGTAAAGAAAGTTTCTGAAATGAAAGGAACTAAAGTAAATCAAATATATATTGGTTCATGCACAAATGGCAGAATAAGCGATTTAAGAATTGCAGCCGAAGTTCTAAAAGGTCACAAACTTGCTAAGGGAGTAAGAGGCATTGTAAGTCCTGCAACTCCTGCAATTTACAAACAAGCATTAAAAGAAGGAATAATTGAAATTTTCTTAGATGCAGGATTCTGCGTAACAAATCCAACTTGCGGAGCTTGTCTCGGAATGAGCAACGGTGTTCTTGCGAGTGGAGAAGTTTGCGCTTCAACAACAAACAGGAACTTTAATGGAAGAATGGGAAAAGGCGGTATGGTTCATCTTATGAGTCCAGCCACAGCAGCTGCTACAGCAATAACTGGAGAAATTACAAACTCTCCACTTTTTAAATAAAAAATGCCCTATTGATTATATAAGGAGGAATAAAATGAAACAATTCGGCGGTGATGTACTTTTTTTGGATCGTTCTGATATTAATACAGACGAAATTATTCCAGCAAAATATCTTACAGAAATTTCAAAACAAGCTTTAAAGCCATATCTTTTAGAAGACTTAAAACTAGAAGGTTTTAATCCAAAAACCGATGTGGCAGGAAAAAAAGTCATCATTACCAGAGAAAATTTTGGCTGCGGCTCTTCAAGAGAACATGCTCCATGGGCACTTGAAGTAAACGGAATTTATGTTGTTGTTGCAACAAATTTTGCACGAATTTTCCGCCAAAATATGTACAACTGTGGCATGATGGCAATTGAAATGGATAAAAAATCTATTGAAGATATGTTCAGAACTTTCAGCGACAAAGATACTGAATGTAAAATCGTTTTTAACGATGATGGAACTGCAAAAGTAAAGCTTATTGCAGGCTCACTTTCAAAAAGTTATCCTTTTAAACTTGATGACTTTGAAAAAGCCTTGATAAAAGATGATGGCTGGATAGGTTTTGCAGATAAAAAATATTAATTTGCTAACAACTAATGAATTTTTTAGTTAAATAATTAAAAGTCGAATTTTATGGGGTATCAAGAATTTTATATGTTTGTATTAAATTTTTGATACCCCAACATTTAGATAAATTATGAAACAAAGTTTCTTTTCTTTAATTCATCAATAATTAAATTAGTTATTTGTTCTGGATTAAATTTTGAAGTATCTATAAACAAATCTACAAAGTCATATTTGTTATTGTCTATATTATAAAGTTTTTTATAACGTCTAGAATCTTCAGAATCTCGCATAGCTGTAAATTTTTTAATCTCATCAAGACTTCCACCCTCCCGATTAAAAACTCTTTTTGCACGAGTTTCGTCATCTGCATAAAGATAGACCTTTAAATCAGCTTCTTTTAACATCCAGATAGCAAGCCTGCTTCCTAATACACAAGACTCTTTTTTAGCCAATTCAACTTGATGAGTATCAACATATTTGTCGTAAAAGTCATCATTTTTTGCATTTTCAATAACCTGCGCCAAGGTAAGCCCTTTTTCCGCAGCTAATTGTCTAAAAGTATAGTTTATTAGAGAAATTCCAAGTTCTTTGCTCAACATTGAACTTACAGTTGTATTTCCGCAGCCAGATTTTCCGCTTATCGCAATTCTTAAGTCTCTGTTAATTTTCAAAATGCACCTCTTTTTTATAAAAACTTTTATTCAACGTTTTTACTCTGCTCTCTGATGTTTTCAAGGGAATCTTTTGCAGTAATAACCATCGCGCTTACATCTGCAAAAGTAGTTTTGCTTCCTATCGTGTTTATTTCTCTATTCATTTCCTGACAAATAAAATCTAATCTTTTTCCAGGAGTTGGATTTTTTTCTATTTCCATTTTTATGGCATCCAAATGACTAAAAAGCCGCACAATTTCTTCGTTAATTGTATATTTTACAAGCATAGCGGCGGTTTCTGACATTACCCTGTTTTCATCAACTTTATCGCCTAGCAATTCTTTAAATCTGTCCATTATAAGAGACTTAAAAGTTTGTTCCATACGAGGTTGCCAATCTTTAAAAAATACAGCGCAGTCATAAAGTTTTTTTAGTTTTTCTTCGAGATCTTTTTTTAGATTTTCGCCTTCACGTTTGCGGTCTGCAATAAATTTTTCAAAACATTCGTCAAAAACAGGTTCTATAATATTTTTGTACGCATCAACGTCATAAGAACGACTTTCGTTAAGAACTCCTGGTTGACTTATTATAAGGCTAAGCGGAATATCGCTTACAGAATACCCGCAAGCTAAAGCAACTTTTTTTATAGCTTCTAAATAAGAAAGCGCAGCGCTAGCATCTGGCAAAACTTCTGTACTAGAAGAAAGCTCTTTTATACGAATATTTACATCTAGTTTTCCGCGAACAATTTTTTCAGAAATTTTTGCTCTAAAAAAAGATTCTATAGGATTCAAAAACGATGGTAAATTTATACTAAGATCTAAAAATCTAGAATTTACAGACTTTATTTCAACAGAAACACTTGCTTTTTCAAAAGTTTTTTCTATAAAAGAATAACCTGTCATCGATGTCATTTTAATTTTCCTATTTGACTTTTTAAGCCTTAAGTTTATCTAATATCTCAGTTCCTAACTTCCAATTGTCGCCAGCTCCCATTGTAATAAAAAGATAGCCATCAGGATATTTTAACGGAGCTTTCTTCTGCAATTCAGAAAGAACAAAATCTGCAGCATCAAGAACTTCTTCATAGTAAACAATTGTTTTATCACTAGAATAGTTTCTTTTGACTTGCTCAAAAAGTGTTTTTCCTGTTATTGAAAAATCTTTTGGATTTTCCCGAGCGGAACTATAAATTTTGTGCAAAATTATTTCATCAGCACTGTCAAAAGAAGAAGCAAACTCTGAAAGAAGAGCTTGAGTTCTTGAATAAGTGTGACTCATAAAGTCTACTATTATTTTTCGTCCCTTATAAAATTCTTTGTATCCAGAAAGCGTTGTTTTTATTGCCGTTGGATGATGTCCATAGTCGTCAATAACAAGAATACTATCTCCAAAAGAATTTTTGCATTTGCCAATAATTTCGCTTCTGCGCTTTCCGCCAGTAAAAGCTAACAGACCTTTAGAAAACAAAGAATAAAAATCTTGAGGATTAAGTTTTTTTTCTTTTAATAATTGGCAAACTAATGCGACTGCTGCACAGGCGTCCAAAACTTCATGCTTGCCAGGAACACAAAGAGCAAGTTTTTTTGAAAAAATCTGAATATTAAAATTATTTTGTTCTGATTCGATGTTTCCAAAAGTCAATTTAAAATCACAAGCTGCTTTCTGCCCATAAGGAATAAGATTTATATCAGGACGTTTTTTCTTTGCAATTTCAGCAGTTTCTGCAGCGCCTTTATCATCTGCGCAAAAAATTAAATCTCCGCCTGCAGGCAACAAACAAATATAATCCACAAAGGCATTTTGAATATCTGCATAAGTTGGATAAAAATCTTGATGATCAGGTTCAACAGAGGTTAGAACAATCTTTTTAGGACAAAACGACATAAAATGTCTTTGATATTCACATGTTTCTGCAACAAAAATGTTTTCAGAAAAATTTTTATCATCCTTAATCAAAGGAGAAGTATAAGTGCACGTATTCCCAAAAGAATTTATAACGCTGCCAGCAAGAACTTGCGCTGGTAAAATATCTATGTATTTTAGAATTGTTCCTGCCAAACCCGTTGTTGAAGTTTTTCCGTGGACTCCGCAAATTCCGCAAGAATACGCACGAGAAGAATAACTTCCTAACGCTTGAGTATACAAAAGACATGGAACATTATTTTTTACAGCTTCTATTAAATCAGGATTTTTATCAAGCTTATAGGCAGAAGAATAAACGACATATTGAACTTCTGGAGTTATATTTTTAGAACTGAATGGCAGAGCTTTTAGTCCGAGTTTCGCAAGAATTTCATCAGTATAAAAATGTTCTTCAACATCAGAACCTGTTATAACAGCTCCTTTATTGTGCAAAATTTCAACCAAGGCAGCCATTCCAGTACCTTTTATTCCAACAAAATGGATATGCACACCTAAAAGTTTTTCAGGTAAACCAATATTTTTCATAAGAGTATATTATATCAATAATACAGATTATTCAATTTATTATACATTTTTTTCAAGGCTTAAATAAATTTGATCTGCAAGTCCAAAACCTGCATTTTTTGTCATGCTGACAGAATATTCATCAAAAAGCATATCTTCATACATCTGACTTGCAAAATCGTCGCCACCAAAGGCGCTCTTTGAAACTGTTTTTCGCATGGCACTTAACATTTGCTTTACAAAATAGTTTTCAAGTTCCATAGATTTTTCATAAAGCTCAGAAGTCTTATCAATTTTTCTATTTTGAACACCATTTGACTGATTTGCCGCAAAGCCTACAGGAGCTGCGTTTTTGTTAGATTCTCCGGAAAAAGTTCCTGAAAATCCTGTAGTGTAATCTCCATTTATGCGACCTTTTTCAATTGCATGTGATTCGTTTTTATTTTTAATTTCGCTGATAAGAGCAGAAAATTTTGTTTTTTCGTCACTTTTTTGGGCGACATTAAAAGAATTATTTGCATTAAATCCGTTTATCATATCAATTGAACCAAGTCGCATCTTAAACTCCTAGCTTTTAAAGTTATCTCTTCATATTTACAGCGGTGCTAAGCATATTATCGCTAGTCTGAATAGCTTTTGAATTAAATTCGTACGCACGCTGAGCGACAATCATCTGAACCATTTCGTTTACAACGGAAACGTTTGAAAGCTCAAGGAATTTGTGTCTAACTTCTCCCATGCCTTCAAATCCTGGACGACCGCCTATTGCATCCCCGCTTGCATTTGTTTTTACAAACAAGTTGTCACCTTCAGCTTGAAGTCCTACTGGATTAGGAAATCTAAAAAGCTCAATTTGTCCAACTTCGATAGGTTCATTTTCTCCGTTCACCTTTACACTAACGCGGCCATCTTGAGAGATGCTCAGTGTAGAAACATCGTAGCCTTCTGGAAGGATAATTTCTGGCAACATTCGCAAACCGTTTGAATTAACTACTTGCCCATTGCTATCAACTTTAAAACTTCCGTCGCGAGTATAAGCATAACTTCCATCATACTTTTGAACTCTAAAAAAACCTTCGCCAACAATAGCAACATCAGTGTCTACTCCTGTGTTCTGCAAACTGCCTTGCTTCATAATTCTTTGCGTAGCTGCAAGTTTTACACCAGAACCTTGCTGAATTCCAACAGGTGTTACTGTATCTTCTGTGGCAGGTGTTCCCGCAAGTTTTTTATTCTGATAAAGCAAGTCTTCAAATTCAACTCGCTGTTGTTTGTAGCCAGTAGTATTAACATTTGAAAGATTGTTTGAAATCGCATCAATATTTGACTGCTGTCCGTTCATTCCTGTTGCGGCAGTCCATAAACTTCGTACCATAACTCACCTTACCTATCTATTAAAAATTGCTGTTTTTGACCATAAAGTTCCCATCATGGAATCTTCGCTTGTTATGGTCTTTTGATTAGCTTCATACGCTCTGTTTACTTCAATCATCTGAACCATTTCGTTTACAACATTTACATTCGAAGTTTCAATGAATCCCTGAAGAAATTTTGGACGCTCATTACCTTCCGCTATGTGCGCAGGACCAGAAATCTCATTTGAAGAATAAAGACTTCCGCCCATTTTTTTTAAGTAGCGTTCGTTGTCAAAGCGAACAACTTTAAAGCGATCAATAACCTCATTGTTATCAGCACTGTAAATCATGCCATCTTCATTTACAGAAAAATCTTTGTCTCCAACTTGAATGTATCCATTTTCCCCAAGCAGAGGATAGCCAGCTTTCGTTAGAAGAATCCCCTCTTTTCCAACAATAAAGTTTCCATCTCTTGTATAGCGTTCACCGTAAGGTGTCTGCACAGAAAAAAATCCTTCTCCGCCAAATGCAAAATCTGTTTTAGATTCTGTTGCCTTAAAGGAACCTTGCTCGAAATCTGTGTAATTCTCGTTAGTTTCTACACCGAGTCCTAATTTTCCGATTACAGGAGCCGCATCCGCAGAACCAAATGGAGTTTCATAAACTCCGTCAAAATTCATTCTTCTAAGTAAAAGCTCAGGAAAATTTTTAGAAACTGTAACGTCCTTTTTATAACCTGCAGTATCGACATTCGCAAGATTGTTGGATATAGCGTCAAGCCTGTTCTGCTGAGCAGTCATTCCTGAAGCACCGATGTACCACCCTCTTATCATTTCCGCCTCCGTGAAAGTCAATAAGATTTCTCTCTATACTTTATTTATCGGTATCTAAAAAAATTGGTTTAACATTATTCTAGCCCTAAATTCGAGTTTTTTTATAAATTGTAAAAAACGCTTTCAGCGGCTTTCCAATTTGCTGCAGATGGTTGTGCTCGCACTTCGTTTGAAGTGGTTTGGGGTGCTATGCAACTTAAATTGTTCTTATCGCACAAAATCTTCACAAATTGTAAATTCGCTTACGCTTTTGTTCATTTTCCTAAAAACTCGACTTTCGGGCTATGTAAGGTTTATACGAACCTAAAATTTGCATTTACTTAAAAACAGACTTATAATCATTAATGGAAATGATAAAAAATAAAAATGAACCGAAAGTCCTTGCTCTAATTCTTGGCGGCGGGAAAGGAACTAGATTATATCCTCTTACAAAAGAAAGGGCAAAGCCTGCTGTATCGTTTGGCGGAAAGTACAGGCTTGTAGATATACCTATTTCAAACTGCATTAATTCTGGATATAAAAAAATCTACCTTCTAACGCAATTTAATTCCGCTTCACTGCACTTGCACATAACAAATTCGTACAACTTTGATCGCTTTTCTGGCGGATTTGTAGAAATTCTTGCAGCAGAGCAAACGCTAGAGCACAATGGCTGGTACGAAGGGACAGCTGACTCTGTCAGAAAGAGCATGAACCACTTTAAGGCGCAAAAACCTACGCATTACTTAATATTAAGTGGAGACCAGCTCTACAGAATGGATTTGCGCGCTTTTTTTGAAAATCATTTAAAGTCAAAAGCAGATATTTCGATTGCAACAACCGCCGTAAATAGAGCAACTGCATCTAGCTTGGGAATTATGAAAATTGATGAAAGAAATAGAGTTCAAGAATTCTGTGAAAAACCTGCTATTGACAAAGATTTAAGCGGTTGGAAAATTCCAGAAGAAAGCAGACATTCTATTCCAAAAGAAAAAGAATATCTTGCCTCCATGGGAATTTACTGCTTCAATGCAAAGACTCTTGAAGAACTTTTAGACAACGACTATAAGGATTTTGGAAAAGAAGTAATTCCAAAATCCACAAAAAAAGCCAAGATAAAAGCATATATTTTTGATGGCTACTGGGAAGACATAGGAACTATAAAAAGTTTTTACGAGGCAAATATAAAGCTTACAAGAATCTCTCCAGAATTCAACTTTTATGATGAAGACGAACCTATATACACTCACATGAGAAACCTCCCCCCAAGCAAAATAAATGCCGCCACAATAAGTGAAACGCTCACTAGCGATGGCTGTGTAATCACAGAATGTAATCTACGGCAAAGCATAATTGGACTTCGCTCAATAATAGAAAATGGAACAAGATTAGACGGCGTTATAACAATGGGCGCAGATTACTACGAAAACAAAGATGAAAAACTGGAAAATGCAGAAAATCATATCCCGAACATAGGAATTGGAAGATTTTGCAACATACAGAAAACCATAATTGACAAAAATGCCCGGATAGGAAACAACGTTAGAATCAATGTTGACAACAAACATTACGAAAACGGCGACCACGGAAATTTCTACAGCGCAGATGATATTATAGTTATTCGAAAAGGCGCTATAATTCCAGACGGAACTGTAATCTAAAATGACATCCCCTTACGACAAATTAGGAGACTTATTAAACGAAGCTCTAGAAAAAGGCGAACTTAACTCTAGTCCCCAAAACAAGAACAATGAATACAAAAAAAATAAAGAGAAAAATTGTCAATTTATCTACAAAAGTATACAACCTTACAATATTTTTAATATCACTCCAGGCATTTGCTTTTCTGAAATAAAAAAAGTTTATAGAAATCTTCTAAAAAAATACCACCCGGACAATGTTAAAAATTTTCCTCAAATGCAGAAAACTGCAACAGAAAAAACAACGCTCATAGTGCAAGCCTACAAAGAGATAATTGAAGATTACAAAAATAATAAGAGAATAAATGAAGATGACTTGGTATAGCCTATTTTTCTTCTAGCTTTTTAGATAGGGTTTTTCGTTCTATTCCAAGAATTTCTGCAGTTTTAGTTTTGTTTCCATTATTGGCAGCTAGATTTTGCTCAATAATAATCTTTTCAGCTTCTTCAAGGGAAATTCCTAAAGGCACAGAAACAGTTTCTTCTCCTGAATAACTGCTGATTCCCGGCGGCAAGTCTTCTAATTTGATTTCATTTCCGGAACACATAACAACAGCGCTTTCAATACAATTAACAAGCTGGCGAACATTTCCGGGCCAGTTGTATTTATAAAGAGCTGCCCTAGCCTTTGAATCTATTCCAATAATTTCTTTTCCATCTTCACTAGAAAACTTTTTCAAATAATATTCAATCATAAGAGGAATATCATCTTTTCTATCCCTTAGCGCAGGAACTTGAAGATGAACAACGTTCAGTCTATAAAACAAATCTTCTCTAAATCTACCAGCTTTTACTTCTTCTTCAAGATTTTTATTTGTAGCAGCGATAACGCGAACATCAACTTCAATAGTATCTTCGCCGCCAACACGCTCAAATTTTCTTTCTTGCAAAACACGAAGAAGTTTTACTTGTGTAGAAAGATTTATTTCTCCAATTTCATCAAGAAAAATAGTACCGCCATGAGCTAATTCAAAACGCCCCTTCTTCATAGAATCAGCTCCTGTATAAGCGCCTTTTTCGTGGCCAAACAGTTCACTTTCTAGAAGAGTTTCAGTCAAAGCGCTACAGTTCACACTTATAAGAGCATTATTTTTTCTTGGCGAAAGTTTATGAATTGCCTCTGCAACAAGTTCTTTTCCAACTCCACTTTCACCAGTAATAAGAACGCTCGCTTTTGAAGGGGCAACTTTTTTTATATTTTGAAAAAGTTTTTGCATTTCAAAACTTTTTCCTATCATTTTTCCAAACGAATTAACATCATCTAGCTTTTCTTGAAGCATTTTGTGATGCAAAGAAAGCTCCCGCCCTTGCAAAGCTCTTTTTACTATGATATTCAGCTGGTCTAGATTTAGAGGTTTTGTAAGAAAATCGTAGGCGCCAGCTTTCATCGCATCTACAGCCGCATCAATACTGCCGTGTCCAGTAAGCACGATTACAGGAATTCCTGGAGTTTCTGTAGTCACACGTTTTACAACTTCTTCTCCTGAAATTCCATCCATCCGCAAATCTGTAATAACAAGGTCTATATCTCCTTTTGCAACAAGTTCCAAACCTTTTTTACCGTTTTCAGCAGTCCGAACGTTGTAATCTTCCATTTCGAAATTAGCAGCAAGACCGTTTCTTATATTTTCCTCGTCGTCAATAACTAGTATTGTAAACTTCATAAATCATTCCTCATTTTGTTTTATTTTCCAAAAGTTTTTTATCAGTTTGAGGAATAGGAATTGAAATTGAAAAAACAGTTCCTTCTCCTAGTTCCGACTTTACGTGAATATCTCCATTAAACTCTTTTATGATTTTATAAACCATTGTCATTCCCAGTCCAGTTCCATTAGCTTTAGTTGTAAAATAAGGTTCAAAAATTCTTGAAACAGTTTCTTTAGACATTCCACAACCATTGTCTGCAATTTTAAGCACATAGCGATCGCCTTTTAGTTCTGCTGCAAAATCTAGCCGTCCTTTGATTTTCGAATTATCATTAAATTCTGACAAAACTTGATTTTCAAACTTGGATTTTATTGCCGCAAGACTGTTTTGCGCAAGGTTTATAACCAATTCTCTAAAAAGTTTTTCATCAATCAAAAGTTTTACATCTTGATTTGGAAGATTAAGAGAAATTGAAATTCCATTTTTATTAAATTCGGGAGAAAAAAAATCAACGATATTTTTCAGAAGCTTACTGATATTGCTCAAAACAAGAGTTGCTTTTACAGGCCTTACTGCAAATAAAAAGTCCATTACAAGATTATTAAGGTTTTCAATCTCCTCATTAACAATGTCAATATGGTCTTCAAGCAATTTTTTATCTGGCAACATTCCATCGCTTTTGCGTTTTTTTTCTATAGCTTTTTGTACAAGCTGAATGTGTATTGAAATTGCGCCAAGTGGATTTTTTATTTCGTGCGCTATTCCTGCAGCAAGATTTGTAAGACCGGCCATATTTTCCATGCGTCTTGCAAGAACATCTTTAGTTCTTTGCTGGGTAACATCTTCTATTTTTATTATATTTCCAAGAAGCTCCCCCTCATCCACATAAGAAAGAATGCTTACTACCAAAAAATGCACAGAGCCATCATAAAAATTAATTGTAAATTCATCGCTTATATTAGTTTTATCGGCTTCTGCAGTTTTCTTTATAAACTGGGCAATATCTGGTTCCGCAACAAAAAACCATATAGGCTCCTTTTCAATGCTGCCTTCTTCAATTTCTCCTGAAAAAAGAAGTCTATCAGCAGCCTTATTTGATTGCAAAATATACCAGCTTTTATTAACTATAACAACGCCAGTTGGAATAGATTCTATTACAGCAGAAAGCATATTATACTCTGCGGAAACAGAATTTAACACACGCTTAACCTGCTCATCAGGCAATTTAGGCAGCATTTTCATTACTCGTTTTACAAAACCGCGCATCGCAATACATTTCCGTTTGATTTATTTATTTTGGCAATATCTCTAATAAGAATTTCAAGACAAGCAACTGGACCTTGATTAAAAACTGTAACGTTAGTCCAACAATTCTTTAAGGCTTCAAATAATTGGAAGCAGGCTTCCGTTCCTGCAGCTGATAAAACAAGCTTATTTTTTATTTTTCCGATTTCATTCAAAAAAATCTTTAGCGAAACTCTAGGTTCAAAATCTCCGCATTTTTTTACAACTTCTGAAACAGAAGGAATTTCTGAACACACAATTGCACAAAAAAAATCATTTGCAATCTTTTTTATTTCTTCAGGCTGAACTGGTAAATATGTCAGCAAATAGTCATCTATAGAACCTTCAAACTGCGGATTATGAAAGACACGTTCAATTACTTCTTGCTGTTCGCAAAGAGTTCTGCTAGAAAAAGAATAAGTGCGGACTCTAGAAAGAATTGTAGGCATAACTGCATTTCTTTTTGAAGTAGTAAGAATAAAAAGCGTATCCGAAGGCGGTTCTTCTAGCGTTTTTAGCAAAGCGTTTCTTACGCTATCAAGCATTCTATCTGCATTTTCTATTATTACGGTTTTATTTCCATTAGGGGATTTTAGTTGCACCCAAGAAGCCATGTTTCTTACATTTGAAATAGGAATAGAATCGTATAGAAATTCGCTTTCTAGTTTTGAACAAAGCTTTAAAAGCTTTTCGCAAGTTTTTTTTAATTTTTCCTCATTTGGAAGTTCATGTGGAAAATCTAATGTTTCCAATTCTTCTTGAATTTCTGAAAGAACTGGAACCATTTTTGAATATTTATCTTCTCCTTGCCACAAAATTGGATTAAATCTCATGGTAAGTTTTCTAATGCTTCTAATAAACAGATACCTTGCCGCAGCAAGATACTTTGTACTATTAAACACCGCCTTTTCAAATGCAAACAAAGAAGCTGCTATTTCTGGAGTACAATCTCTCGACCCCATTAAAAGCAAATCGCTCGTTATTAAAGACTTGTGCTGCAAGCAATTTTTACACGAACAGTTCCACAATCCCTTGCTGCTTTCTTTGCATGAAAGAATTCTAGAAGTTTCAAGAGCCGCTGTTAATTTTCCAGAAGATAAAGAGCCGCTAAAAAGAATGGCAGGAGGCAAACAATTGTTTTTTATATCAGAAGTAATTTGCAAAGATGCATTCTGATGTAAAAGATTTTCAAACATTAAGAAACCACACTAGAAATATAATTTTCAGGAATCTTTACAAACGCTCCAAGCATCTTATAAAAAAAACTGCCCTCAAAAATTGAAGAAATATTAAACCAAGGTTGAACTTTTAAAACTGCAATTATAAAAACAGTAACAATAAGCCCTTCTATGACGCCAAGCAAAAAACCTAGCGTTTTATCAAGACCTGCCATAATTTCGCCTGAAAATATTTTTTTTACAATTTGCTGGATTATGCATACAACAAGAAAAACAACTATGAAGATTAAAAAAAACGACACAACTTTTGAAAGAGTTTCATTTTTTATAGAATTATGCACAAACACGTCCAATTTTGGAGTAAAAATTATAGCGAAAGCAAGACCTGCAATTACAGAAATCTTACTGAACAGTTCATTTAAAAATCCTTTTATAAGCGCTGATATTGCAAAAACAAGGATTATTATAAAAAAACCTATATCGATTGGGGCAAAAGTCATAAATCTACTCCATAAAAAAGTATTAGCAAGTTATAAATTTTTTACGCTATTATATAATATTTCTGAAATTTTTTCAGCAGGTTTTACATCTTGAGTCAGCTTTTTGCAAGAGTCTTCATAGCTTATTCGATTTTCCTTTATCAGCATTTTTTCAAGACTGTTTTTCAGCATTTTTCCAGAAGCATTTTCTCTTGAAAGAACCAGAGCGGCTCCTTGTTTTTCAAAATAGGCAGCATTATCTTCTTGGTCTCCACGAGTTCCGCTTCCGCACAAAGGAATAAGAATCATAGGTTTAGCAAGCACGGCGCATTCCCAAATAGAGTTTGCCCCAGCCCTTGAAACAACTATATCTGCGCAAGCCATGACATCTGGCATTTCTGAATAAATAAAAGGATATGGCTTGTAGTCGGAATTAGAAAAAGATTCCGTGTCTTCGATATTTTTTAGCCCGGTTTGATGAACTACTATAAAGTTCTCGCAAAGCCATTCAAATTCACTTTTTACAAGTTCATTTATCTGTCTAGCCCCTAAGCTTCCGCCTACAACAAGTAAAATCGGTTTTATCTTCTTATCTATGCCTAAAAATGCAAGCCCTTTATTTTCATGAGCAGAATAAAACACCGGTCTTACAGGATTACCGGTTAAAATACATTTTTCGCGAACCGCAACTGGAAGATACTTCTGAGTTTCTTTATAAGTAATCAAAATACTTTTTGCAAAAGAACTGTTTAGTCTTGTTGCAAGACCTGGTGTAAAGTCACATTCGTGCGTATAAACTGGAATTTTTAATAGTTTTGCACAAATACATGGGGGAACGCTTACAAATCCGCCTTTCGAAAAAAGAAAGGCAGGTTTTTCTTTTTTCAATATGAAAAATGAAGAAACAATGCCCCCAAGGACTTTAAAAACATCTATAAAATTTTTAAAAGAAAAATAGCGCCTAAGTTTTCCAGCTGGAATTCCATAAAAATCGTCAACAGATTTGCAACCATTTGAATCAAAATTATTGTTTACAATAGAAAAATCCATTCCTTTAGAGTTTCCTATCCAAATAACTTTCAAATTTTGATTATTTTTAGCGCATTTTTTTCTAAATTCGTCAACAACTGCAAGACCAGGATAAATATGTCCACCAGTTCCGCCGCCAGTAAAAGCAACAGTTATTTTATCAGTAATTTTTTTCTTCATAAAAAATGATTTTATTATTCCTTGTGATATTTTTCAAGGATTGAGACTATATCAATCTTTTTGAATAGTTTTGCATACCCATAGGCACTCATTCCCATAGAATCTGGAATATCTGGATTTGCTCCATTTTCCGCAAGAAGTTTGCAAATCTGTGTCCGATTAGCTCCTACAGCGAGAACAAGCATAGACTGACCTTCTTTGTTTATTGTATTCAAATCGGAGCCTTTTTCTATAAGATATTCTGTAATTTCAATATTTCCACGCCACACTGCATCCATTATTGCAGTATAACCGCGATCTTCAGAAACAGCATTTATGTCAGCTCCTTGCTCCACTAGCCACTGGACAAAATCCAACCTGTCGTTTCTAGCGGCGATATTCAACATTGGCGTACCATCGCTATCTCTAGAATCAACGCTCATTCCTGCAGCAAGATAATATTTACATATATCCATCTTTCCGCTTGCAATGCAAGAAGCGAAATTATCTGTATCAAAAGGAATACCATTTTCATATAAAAAATTAAATGCTTCCTTTTTTGAAAAATTCTCTTGAATTTTACAAAAGTTAGAATTTAGATAATCTTCAAATAAAGATATATCTTCAAACAAAAGCGTATTTGTAAAGTCAAATGATTTTTTTTCTTTAGAAATTATATAGACTGGAATATTTTTTCCGCATAAAAATCCGTACAAAAAGCACGTTTTCTTTTCAAAATCGCTAGGATTTTCAAAAATAACACAATGCGAAACTTTCTTTAAATCATCAAAATTAGTAAAATCATCATCAAAGCTCAAAAAATTGATTTCTTTTACTTTTGTTTTTAAAAATGCTTCAAACTCTTTGTTTTTATTGTTCGACACAAGTAACCAATTCATTCTATTATTATAAATCCTCTGCAAAGTAAGCACAAGAAAAAACATATTTTTAAAGATAAATTTTTGCAGTTTGAATACTTTTATGCCTAATTTTAAATGTTTTTGTTTTGTTTTAGATTTTTATAAAAAAAATAAACTAACCTGTTGACACAATTTTTTATTTAATATATATTAAGTACATCAACGCCGCAGTAGCTCAGTTGGTAGAGCGCCGGACTGAAAATCCGTATGTCGTTGGTTCGATTCCAACCTG
>CAKULY010000032.1 GCA_934667505.1 uncultured Treponema sp.
TCAGTTACTCTTTTCCTAGTCAATACTTTTACTGCTTTTTTTGCACTTTTTTTTGATTTTTTTTAGAAAAAAAAGTTTGTATAGACAGCCTGAATGTCGAGTTTTAGGTTCAATTTAGAGTTTTAATTTTTAATGCCATTACCGGGCTTGACCCCGATAATACGTTGAATTTTTCCAGCAGATTGCCGTGTCAAGCACGGCAATGACAACCTTGTTAGATTTGTAAACTAACCTTGGAAATTCGCTGAAAGCGTTTTTTTAATGTTATAAAAAAAACGACTTTTGAACTTTTTAGATTAATTGTTTTCAGCTTTATCTTTTTCTGTCTTTTTTAAAAGTTCTTCGCGCTTTGCAATTTCTTTATCCAAATTTGCGATTTCTTCACGAATTGCAACAACAGCTTCTTCAGAAGCGGACAAGACAGCAGAATCATTATCCTTAAACTTTTCAAAAGCTAATTTGCCAAGCTTTTCAAACTGTTCATTTTTTTTGGTTTCAAACTGATGCTTTTCAATCTTTATAACGCTTTTATCACTAAATTCTTGAACGGCAGTACCAGCTTTTCCTAATGCCTTTTTAGAAGAAGAAAAAATTTTTTCAGCTCCACCCTTTACTTTTTCTTTTAATTCATTAAAATCCATAATTTCCTCCAATAACTGATAAAAATAAATCTTCAATATTTAATATAACTGCTTTTTTTTCAAAATAAAAGAATAAAATCAAAAATCGGCTAGCTTTTTCAAATCTCCACTTCAAACTAAAATACAATAAAAACCTAAACTCTTTTTAAGGCGATTATTGTAAGGTCATCTTCCTGTTCATCTTCTTTTAACTTTTTATAAAAAATGTAATTGGGATTATCTTTTTTCTTTTTTGGAACAGATTTTTTACCACTTTCAAAGACTATATTTGCATATTCGGAATATAAATTAAAATGCTCTTTTAAAAATGAATCGACAACGACATCAACTTCAACTAAATCTTTTTCTGAAACATTTTTTGGCTTATAGAATCTAAAAATCTTTTCAAGAGAAACAAGGGCTAGAACCATTTCTTCTACGGTTCCTTTGCACTTTGTAAAATCCAATACAATTTCTTCGCTTCTTGCAGGATTTTTTTCTTTTGAAAGCATATATTTCTTTTGCGAAAAAACAGATTCAACGATTTCTTTTATTCGGGTTTCCCCAAACTCTTCTTTTTTATCTTCAAAGAGCGAATTTCCATATTCGTCTTTCAACTGTTCGCCTTTGCTATTAAGCTTCGGCTTTTTAATCAATGAAAAATCAACATTTCGTATTGCGCGGCCATTTTCTTCAATGCCATCTGTGTACAAAAGCAACACATCATTTAATTCAAGACTCAGTTCGTAAACCTGATAGCCGCCTGTTTTTTTTATCACAGAAGAAGAAAAAGGTCCGGCTGCAGGCGTTTCTGGAAGCTCAATTTTTTCCAGCCGCTTAGTTGAATTTTTATAAACATGCAAAATCCTGTCGCCAGCATGGCAAACATACAGTTTTCCGCTATTTGAATCGTAAAGACAGACAATCATTGCGACAAACTTGTCTTTTATGTTCAAAGATTCTAAAAAATCATTAACTTTATAAACAAAATCATCTAGTGAGATTCCATTCTTAGAGTAAGACCAGTTTTCAAAGTATTTTTTATAGAGGGTCGCTACAATTGTAACTAAAATTCCAGCAGGAACTGCGTGGCCGGAAGCGTCGCACTTTATTAAAACGTGCCACTGCTCATCAAGACGCTGCCAGTCAAAGTAATCGCCAGAAACGCCAGAGGCACCTTTATAATAAGCAAATTCATGAATAGAAGAATCGTTTACACTTGAAATATTCTGTTTTATATTACCAGAGAGAGTCTTTAATGGAAGCAAAGACTGCTGAATTTCAACTGCATTTAACTGAAGATTTAGTTTTTCCGCGTTGAAACCTAACTCTAATTGCATTCGATTGATAGAATTGCCAAGTCTTCCAATTTCATTATTCGGAAGATTTTCAATTTTATTAGCCAAAAGTTTTTCTTTATCGTGTTCTTCAGAAATATCTTTTACAACCTTTTCAAGACGGCGAATAGGATTTACAATGTAATTTGCATAAATAAAAGTCGCTATAAATCCAACAAAAATAAAGATTACAGAAGTAAAAAGAACTATGCCGACTATTTTTTTACAAGAGGAGGCAATTGATTCAACTAGGGAACTTGTATCAACTTTTATAAAAACTATTGCGTGAACTAAATCTGAAGAATTTTCACCTATGTACAAAACTGGCCTATAAAAAATATAATCGGTAACAGAAGAGTTTAAAGATTTTATGCCAAAAGATGGAATGGAATCTTCACAATCTTCTGAATATTTTTGCATTTGATTTTCTAAATCAAAATTCATTTTTTTTAATAAATTGTCAATTTCAATTTTACGAGAAGAGGAGGCAGTTTTTCTTTCTTCAAAAAGTTTTTTTCGTTCTTTTAATTTTAAGTCAAGCGCGTTTTGAACAAAAGCATTAATTTTTAAGCAAGTTTGCTCCGCAATTTTTTCAGTTTGATTTTCTTTTACTAACAGAGAAACACCTGGCTCAAAGGATTTTTCTTCTAAATTTAATCTATCAACCTTAGAAATTATATTTGCATCGTTGGAAGACCAAACGTAAAGAAGAGATTTTTTTTCATCATCTTTAATTTTTGATGATGAAAAGCCTGTGACAGTAAGGTACTGCGCTTCCGGTACAGAAGACAACTGCTTAGGCAGCAAATTGAGTCCAAAAGAATCTTCTGAAGGCAAAATATTTTTTACAGTCGTTGCAATGCTAGAAAGCAGCACGTCTACTCTATCTTTTAGCGCCTTTGACAGCGTTTTTTCTTGGGTGACAATCATTGTTCGACCAAGCAAGACGGAAAGAAAAACTATTATAAAAACCACAAGAGAAAGCGTAAACGCAAAAAAAGAGGATTTTAGACTTCCTTTTTTATTTTCTGAAAATTTAGAATTTAGCAGCATCTCACCTTTTTCCAGCAGAGAAACAGTTTCGTTTATTTTTATTTTTTCGATAAAATTTTTCATTATGGAAATTCCAAAAATGCATATAAAAATTACAAAAAGCAGCGATGCTAAAAAAAATATTGCTAAAAAAATATTGAACTTCTGTTTTTTTTCTAAAGGAGCTGATTTCCATTCGGGGACATATTCAAAATCTTTGTCAATTTTTACACTGCCGCTTTTAGAATCTTCCAAAGATGAAAAAGAAATTTCTTCATTTTGAGTTTGCGAATAAAAATCGTCAGAGAAACAAAAAATAGGAGAAATGAAAAAAAATAAAAATGAGAAAATTAAAATTTTAGAAAATGCATTTTTTACCACAAACGAGTCTCTAGCATTTTTTGCTAAATATTCTATAGTTCATCCAAGGAAAAATAGGATGCTGCTCTTCAAGTTTTGTAAGCCATTCCGTACTTACAGTGTTTGAACCTAAAGCATCAAAAACAGTTGTAAAATCATTTATGCTCTGCTTAAATCTGTTCGCCGCATAATCTGGACATTCGTTATTTTCTATCATTTTTGCCCAGCAACACGACTGTGCCAGCATCAGCTCTTTTGCTCCTAAAATTAAAAGACGAGCTTTTAGACCGGTGTCTGAGGGAAAACGGTTTGCAAGATCAACCATACGCTCGCTAGCCTTCCGCACGTAGCGCATCATCCAGCTGTTTTTACTAGAAAGCAAATCTTCGCCGTAACCGTCAGCCCTAGAAGAACCGTAGTAAGGACGAATCCGCTGAAGCTTAAACGGATTTTCTACGATATTTTTTAAACCGCTCAATTCTATAGAAGAATTTGCACTTTTTCTTATAACTTGTTCTAACCAGTCTATGCCTTCAAACCAAGAGTTTCTAAGCCTGTCTAAATCTATAGTCACAGTAAGGCAAATATCTTTTGATTCGGGAAGAAGTTTTTCTGCCTCTAGCAATTTTTCTTCTTTAGAGCAGACAAAATTACTGGCATCCAAAACAATTTGCTGCGAAGAAGCCTCTGGCTCATACAAAGACTGTTCGTCATAAAAATTTGATTTTTTTACATTTTGCAAATTAATTTTTTTATTCCAATATTTATAACCGACTGCGAAACGAGAACAGCTTTCGCTTGCAAAACAAGAAAGACTGCTAAATGGCAATTCAAATCCTGCATCACAATTTAGATTTAAGTAGCAGCTATTATTTACATAACCAGCCGTCCCAAATATCTGCTCATCTGAAAAAGGGTCTCTGCCATAGGCAATCAAAGCATTGTCAAATCTTGCAGGATAAAAAATACCTTTTGCAGGCGCGTTCTCAGAAAAGAGAAAACTTCTGGAATCTAAAATTGTATAGTTGATTCCATTGGAGCGAAGGACTTTTTCTATTCCTCGATAGTATCCAAGCTCAGGAAGCCAAAAACCTTCCGGGACTTCGCCAAAGAAATTTCTAAACGCATAAATGCCAGTTTCAACCTGCGCATTCATTATTTCCGGCATATCGTTATAGTGAGGAAGGAAAATATCAGTGCCGCAACTTGCAAGGAGTTCAACCTTTCCTTTTTTATGATATTCGTGTATTTTCTTTAAAATTTTTCCATTGCAAGCAGCAAAAAATTCTTTATCTGAACAAGCCTTTTCAAAACACCTTTTTGCTTGCTCCTGGAGTATTTGCGAATACGAACATCTTTCTATTTCTTTCTTGCCGAATTCTATGCATTTTTCGAGCCAAGACAAATACTGCTCTTGTATTTTTTTGTCATCTAGGAGAGTACACAAAACCGGAGAAAGCACCATAGAAATGGTAAAATCTATATTTTCTTTTTCGAGCTTTTCAAAAACCTTTAGCAAAGGAATATAAGTATAAGAAATTGCTTCAAACAAGCGGGTTTCTTCTGAAATATATTTTTTTTCATCTTCTCCAATGTGTCTTATATACTCTTGACTTCCGTTCAGCACAAGAAGAAGTTTTTTATTCGCCATTTTGTACCTCTAATTAAGAAAAAGATTCCCTGTGATTTTTATAATGTTCCATAAGCAATTCTTTTATGCCAGAAAGAGCCATGATTGGAGAAAAATCATTCTCTCTGCCAGGCCTTATATCTGAAAGCAAGGGAGAACCTTTTGGCATTTCAAAAGTTACAGAAGATGAAAGAATATCTATAATTCCATCAAGATTGAAAAGGAGATCCACCCTAAAGAACTTTTTTCCAGCAGGAAGCAAAACGTATTGTCCAGAATCTTCTTTTGATATATTAAAATCGCAATATTCATCAGGTTTTATTTGCTCTTTTTCTGAAAAAGAACTAACCCGAATCATCATTTGGCTTACAAATGCCTTTTCAAGAGAAGTTCGATCGCTGTCGCTTATGTTCCAGTAGACATAAGCCCAAGCTGGATTTCGCAACACGATTTGGACTTCTGTCGAATTGCAAGAACGCATAGAAAGTTCTTCTGTTTCAGCAAGAAGCTCTTTTTCAGAAATATCAATATCAAATTCTGTTGAAACTTTTTTATTTTCTTCAGAAGAATCAAGCATTTCGCCTATTAAAAAATTTCTATTTAAATTTTCAGGGACATCTATTCCAAGAGAATCTGCAATCTTTAGCAGTTCAGAAAAAGGAATGCTTTCTAAATAAGCCCGATTAAAAACTTCATTAACCATGTGCATATAATCTTAAAATTTAAAACATTAGTCAAGCATTGGAGTAATATTGCTACACTGTCAATTCAAACAAAACGAGAGCGGATGCATATAAACAAATTATAGCCTCGCTTGCGCTTTTGCTCATTTTTCTAAAAACACGACTTTTAATCTATTAAGACTACGGCTGAAAGCTCTTGCCCTGCATAATTTTGTTTTCCCTAAAATATTTTATCATTGAGTTCCAAACAACTTTTTTATTTGCAGTCCAAAGAGGAGCTATTAAGTTTTTCTTAGCACCATCGCCAGTGAGCCTATGAATGACTATGTTTTGAGGTGTAATTTCAAGTGCTTTTCCTAATACTTGAAAATATTCGTTCATTTCCAGGCAAGCAAACTTTTTAGAATTATAATCTTTTGCCAAGTCGGTGTTTTTAAGCACATGCAAGAGAGAAATTTTTATGCCATCAGTTTTCGCATTTAAAACATAATTTATGGAAGAAAACATATCGCCCGCGCTTTCGTTAGGCAACCCAAAAATCAAGTGGCAAACTACATGAACATTGGAAATTGTAGATTTTATTCTATTTATACATTCATCAAGCACAAAATTTTCATACATTCTGCGAATATATTTTACTGACTCGGTATTTGAAGTTTGAAATCCAAGTTCAATCATTAAAAATGTTTTTTCAGAAACAGATTTTAGATATAAAAGCATTTGTTCACTAATGCAGTCTGGTCTAGTTGCGATTGAAATGCCTACAATTCCAGGAAAAGCAATTGCTTCCAAATATTTTTCATACAATTCTTTTTCATTTCCGTAAGTTGAACTAAAATTTTGGAAGTATGCAATATATTTTTCTGAATGAATTTTATTCTTTACAAGATTTTTCGCATTTTCTAGCTGTTGAAAAACTGGCAGACTTCCGTCACTAGCAAAATCTCCTGAGCCGCTTTCCCCGCAAAAAATGCATCCGCCAAAACCTTTTACCCCATCTCTATTAGGACAGGTACAATTCGCATTGATAGAAAGCTTATAAACTTTGGAATTAAATTTTTGCCTAAAAAAATCGTTTGCAGAGTAGAAAATTCCATTTGAAAAATTATTTTTTATCTGCATAAAATACCTTTTTACTGCCTATGTGATTTGCAACTTATTTCGGTTACTTCTATTTTGAACACCCCTACTCTTGCAAGCATTACTGAAGGGAAATTCCAATCGCCCTTTTTTACAGTTTTTTTCATCAGGCTGTTTAGAGCATACTTTTTTTCTTCTAAATCTGTAATTTCAGAAACAATACCTTCGCCAATTATGCTAGAATAATAAGTTGAATAATCACAGGCATTTTTACCTTCTTTTATTTTTCCTTCGCAGTCCATTTCAAAGCCTACAAGACAATTTTTTTTTGAAAGTTCTGCTTTTCTACCTTCTTTTGCTCCGTGAAAATAAAATGTGTATTTGCCTTTTTTTTCTTCATAGCCAAAATTTACAGGAACAATGTAAACATGGCCTTCGTCATTGTAGCCAATATTAATAGAAAAGCATTTTTCGATTACAGCATTAACTTCAGCAATATCAGCAACTTCCCGCTCTTTTCTGCGAATTTTCATTCTGTCTCCAAAAAAACTTAAATCAAAGGTTAAAGCGAATGAGGTTTTATTTTAGCAAGACAGGCGATTCTAACCTTGCAACTGAATATAAACCGCATTTGCAAGTTTTTCTAGATTTTCAGCATTGGCATTGCTTTTCATGCTTACGCTGTACATAATTCCCGGCGCAGCGTCCCACCAGACGCAGATTCCAACTGAATTTCCATTTTCATCCTTTGTCCACTTTGCATCTGCCTCGTTATAGCCGACTTTTACTTTGGCAGATTTCTTCCAATCGTAATAAAAGCCAGAAATATCTTCTAGGGAAGTTTTTCCGCTTGATTCAGCACGGGCAGTACATTCAGCCTTATTCCAAACGAAATCCATCTGCGCAAGAGAATCTGCAATCACTGAATAGCAAACATTCTCAGCATTTTTAGGAATTGCAAAACGCAATCCGAGTGTATTCAAAATTTCTTCCGCAGAAGATTCCCGAATCGGGTTTGGCACGCCGATTACAACAGGTCGAACTTCGCTCAATTCAGAAATACCAGATTTTTCTGTAATAGCCTTCTTGCTACATCCAAAAGACAGCAACACGATGCAAGACAATAAAAATGTTTTCAAAAGTGATTTTAAAACTGATAATTTTTTTTCGTTCTTCATAGATTCATTTTATCTTAATAAGACAAAAATATTCAACTGTAAACGGTTCACTTTACGCTTTGCACTTCCCCTGCTCGTGGATTAAAATTGATTTAAAGCAACAGACACCAGAAGTTACAGTGAGGTTTATATGCCGCCAAAAATCACGGACGAGTCTGCATTGTAGACAAGCGCAGAATCCGAAACAAAAAGCTTGTCCCGGTTTTCTATAGTTTTATCGCAGAATGCGAAAGCACAATCATTCCGGCGGTCATTCCAGGATATTCTGCAACGCAGACAAAAATATTCGGCGCAGAAAGTTTCCATGCGTTCTGCCAGAAAAGATAGACATAAAGCTGGCTATGGACAATGCAGAAAATTCCGAGCGCGAAAATCAGAATCCACAGAATTTGAAGAATTGCAAATTTTGCAGAGATTTTATTATCTGAAATTGAATAGATTGCTAATCGAGTTTGCTTCTCAAACATCGCAAGTTCAAGTTCGGCAATGACAGACGATTTTCCGTTTTCAGATTTTTTGCCATTTGCCGCCTGCTCAAGCCTTTTCAGCTTTGAATGAAGATGAAGCCCCAAGTGAAAGCCCATCACCAGAAATCCCCACTGAATTGTATTTTCCACGGTTCAAGGAACGGTAAAAGCCGCCGTTCAAAATATGATGCAGAACGAACAGCGCAAAAAACGCGGTCTCGAAAATTCCGTGAGATGAAAGATTCCGCACAACCTCGTGGCTCATCAGAAAAATAAAGTCCGCGAACATCAGAAAGCCGGAGATGATTTTAAGAAGTTTTTTCATGTGTATTTTGAATTTCCTTTTTAGCCGCCGTTTTCAAAATAATAACAGAAAAATTGGAAAAGTAAAAATAGTTTGTAGAAATATCATGTTATGCAGGAAACTTAGTCTATATGGCTCAATTTCGAGTTTTAAATTTTAGTGTCATTATCGGGCTTGACCCGATAATCTATTGCTCTTTTTTTAGCAAGATTGCCGTGTCAAGCACGGGAATGACAGTAAATTTACAAAACTCGAAATTAAGGATAGTTAAGCTATTTTTATAAAGTCTTTTTTTCAATCAGCCTCGCAAGCTCTTTCTGCATTTCACCGCGTTTCTTGTTTCCGTTTTCCAGCAGAAACTTTGTATTCAATGTTACCGCGTGGATTGTGTGGTAATTTTTGCTTCCGTCATGCCAGTCGATTGCCGCATATCCGATGTATTGCAGTTTTTCTTCTATATTATTGGACGGCAGAATGAACACATTGAAAATATCGCCGGGATTGAACCGGTATTTTTCGCGGTTTTCAGAACCAAAAGTCTTTATGCTTGCGTCTATGTATTGTGCATAAGTAATCTGCTTTTGGATTGAATCAGTTCCCGGAATTGAGCCGTGAACCAAAACGCTTTCCTGCCCGCTCTCGTTTTCTTCAAAATCCAGCTTTCGGAGCATTGTGTAGCTGTAATATTTTGAGTCGATGATAAAGCATTTCCGCCTGTTTTTTTTCTGCGGATTTTCAGGACATTTTTCCGTCTCCGCATTTTCTAAAATCATAATTGTGTCAGGCCACAAACGAGCGTTTTTTGGAACAGAAATTTCTTGAGTTTTTGACGATTTTTGACGAACTCTTACGTTTATGCTATACTAAAAATAATGGAGGTGGAAAAATGACATATACAAAGCCTTTTTCGTGGCGAGATTTTCCTAACACTCCTGGAAAGCATGTTCTTGAGGAAATTTTATCAACACCTCGTCCTGACTTTACGCAGCTAGACAAAGATGTGGCGGCTTACGAGAAAAAGCGTTCAAATGAGCGAAAGTCAAAGGCAGCAAAAAATAAATGAACTATCTGCCTATAAAAACAGAAATATTTTATTATCAGCATTTATTTGACTCAGAAAATAATGAAAATGCCATCAAGAATTTTAGTGTGCATAAAAAAAACTGACAAAGGGCTGGAAGAATATTAAAAAATAATGGCAATGGCAGAAGAAGATGAGAATTTTGCTAGAACATATTTAGTGAAAGACAACGAAAACCATGAAATTGCTTCTTATTTTACCTTAAAATCAGGACTTTTCACGCTTGAGATTTCTGAAAGCCAATTTTATGCTGTGCCTTCAATAGAACTTTCAAATTTTGCAGTAAATTCATCGTACCGAAAGCAGCATCCTGAGATTTCTGAAATAGAAAAAACTACTTTTAGGGAATTTATCCTTCCTCTTGCACGATTCATTCAGACTTTTATTGGTGCAAAGTCCCTGCATATCTTCGCACTGCCGGAAGATAAAGTGATAGAGCATTATCAAGAAATGGGTTTCTCTAGGCTTTCTGCGGAAAAAGAAAAATACGTTCATTCCCATATAAAACCAAAATATGACGCTGACTGCATTTTTATGTATCAGATTTTATAGGAACAAAAATGTTCATTGAAAAAAATATAAACAAAGAAAATACAACAGAAGTTGTTCCAAAAAACGCTCGTTTAAAAGGACAACTTTTCAAATTAGTAAAGCAAGCGATATAAGCAATTTACAAAGGTATCGATTCCAAGTGCAGCAAGAATTCTATTAAATTGATTGGTTTTACATTTTCCACAATCAAAAGAAAAGAGACAATATTCCTATTGCAACGGAAAGATTTTCATCAAGCTTTTCGTGTTCTTACCAAGCTATAAGTAAAACAGCCCAATCCGTTAAGCAAGTTAGTTACTTTGTTTTTTATGATTTTCTAGACAAAAGGCGCGATTTTAGCCAATAACTTTGACATCCGTTGCACGACCGTTTTTATTTTCAGAATCACTGGCTTTTGGAATATCCACAACTTGAAAATCAACTTTCGTGCCTTTATCCAATTTATTGCCTTTAACCTGAGGATTTATCTCGCCCATGTAGAAGAAATAATCTCCGCTTTCATCATCTGCGGAGACAATCCGGTAGTTCTTTATTCTACGTTTTACAACTCCAGTTTTTCGCTCTTCATTTTCTTTTAAATCTGTTTTCTCCACGAAAAATGTTCTTTGCGGCTTGCCGTCATCTGTCAATTTGAATTTTGAACTCAGCTTTAAAATCAATTCTCTTGGAGATTTTACTCCGTAGTCTTTTACATTGAAATCAGATTTTTGACGGTAAACCGTTTCCCAAATTTGTGAAAGCAACTTAGTGTTCGTTCCATTATAAAATGGAGTGGAATCAAATGCTGTTTCAATAAATTTTTCCAATGAAAAATCTTTTAAATTTATATCCTCATCATTCTCATTTTTCTCATTCAAAAGAATATCCTCATCCTTTTCATCCAAATCTTCTAGATATGAGAATTCATTACAAGATTTTATCCAGATTGAATTGCATTTTTCTTTTTCGCCGATTCCAACAACACGTTTTCCCAGCTCACGAAAACTTAACGCCAATGAATGATAACCGTTGTCGGAGGCAATAATCGCAAACAAATTTATGTCTTCGTGTTTTATCGCCATTTCAATCGCATCCATCATTATAAGCTTATCAACAGCCTGTTTCTCATTATGATGAAACTGCTGGATAGCGGTAATCGGCGTTTTATTAAGCTGGTCTTTCCATGATTTCGTATTGGAAACAGACCAGTCCGCATAAGCACGCTGAAAAAGAATATCGCCTTTCCCCGAAAGATAATCAATTATCAAAGGAACTTTGTCAGCTGGAATATTTTCAGAATACGTCTGGTCAAGGTACGCTTACGCTCAAGACCTTGACTCAGGCGTTTTTAGTGTTTTGATAAACCCTAAATCAAAAAACACTGCTATTTTAAATATTTCTTCCATAAGTTTATTCTCCTGGCAAAGGATTTATCTGTGCTGTTTGCAATTTTTTGAAATGTACTGAGTTAAATTACATTTGTCTGTCTCCGGTTTATTTGTAAAACTTGATTTCTATATCAAGATAATTCTTATAAAAATCAATAAAATCAAAATAATAAACCTGCATGGCAGTCAATATTCTTGACAAATCTTTTTCTGGGATTCTTCCTTTATTATGAGCTATTTCAAAAGAACCGTTTGCAAGTAACCAAACTTTTGTATCCTTTTCGGAAGGATTTCCTTTTGTTATATGAAAATGTATAGGCTCATCTTTTTCATTCGACCAAATATAAATCTTATATCCTAAAGTTCTGATATATATCGGCATCTATGCGGTCTCCACAGAATCCAACGTTCTGTAAGTTGTAATCGCAGGATAAATTTGCTTTAAATATTCTATATAGAACTGATTTTTTTTATCGTCAAAGTTTGAGTGCAAAATCTTTCCGTCATTTGAAAGCAGAATAGATTCAGCAGTTTTTGTGTCCTCAAAACAAACATTATCATTTGTATAAGTGATGAGTATTCCGTCTTTTTCGCAAAATTCTTTTCGCATATTTCCCCCTGCTCTTTTACAGTTGCAAGATTTTGCTCTTGATTTGGCATAAGCAGTTTCCTGCAAACAGATTATAACATACTTTATGGCATAGGAAAATAATTTGGAAAATGGAAAGTTCTGTTTACCGAAATAACAATATTGAAAACAAAACTCATTAGCGAAGCATCCGTTCGCTTGGATATTGCAAGTTTCTAAAAAATAAAGAAAAAAGTAAAAAAAACGGAATGAATCTGTATCGTAAAACGGCTGGATCCATTCCTTATAGAACATAAACGTTCAAGTTCAATATTCAAAATGTATAACAAATTTATTGTTCTGTCAAAAAGATTTTATGTCATTGATAATTTCTTCAACCGAAAGTTTTGGTTTTCTATGCATTGTCATTTTCCTCTCTTTACCTATTTGCAATCTGCGAAACGAGAAGTTGTTTTAACCGAGCAAGTTTTTCAATTTCCTGATAATTATTTTTCAAGTTCTGAATTATCTTTGCAAGATCTGTTTTACTTCTAACTTTTTCATCAGGGACAACAAGCAAAAGTTTTTCGATAAAATCTTTACTTAAATTGTTTTGTGCTCCGCCATTTGACATTAAACTTATTTCTTTCTGATTCGCAAGAAGTACAAAATAAAGATATGCAGAATCATTTAAGTTTTTACAAATCATTCCACAAACAGCCTGATTCGTTGTTGCTTCAATATTCAAATATCCGACTTCACCAGCAGTAACTCCATACATAGCCATAAGAACAGTATCTTTTGGCAACAACTTAGTCGATGTTTCATTCAATGCTTTTTTTGTTATAAACTCTTCAACTGAAGTTGTTACATTATTATGAACTTCACCTGACTTTAACCAAGGTATTGTTCCATTCTGCCAATAATCAATTTCTGTTCTTGATCATTTCCTTGCAAAAATCTTTGACAGATTGAATTTTCATTGAAACATTTAATCTGTCTTTTATTTCTTCAAGTTCATTATCTGTATAATTTAATAATAAACTTGGATTAAAAATCTGATTTACAACGTTCTTTCCCAACTCAATCAGCTTTTCATTTATCTTCTGTTTAATCTTGATGCGGTTTTCTACTGCGTTGTAGGCATCTACGATTTTCTGCTGCTCTTCGAGTGGAGGAACTGGGAGTTTCATGTCGCAAAAATCTTCCCACGGCATACTTCCGCGCACTCCACCAACAGCAATATAGGAAGCTTCGCGGTCAAACTCGGAACGCATAAACCACATTGCTAAATAATCTGGAAGAATTTCGTCAGTATTCTTGATTCTGAAAATGTAATAAGCAGGAGACATAATTGCTTCATCGAAATCTTTAAGACAAGCTATTGGAATTTTCCCATCACGGCTAACCTGCATAAGAGAACAAGCAAAATCGAACTTTCTGATTATTTGATATTTTGACAAGTCAGTTCCAATTGTATTTGCAACAGATTTTATAAAACATTTATCAATACTAACGCCTATAAGAGTTTTTATTATTCCATTTTTATTTCGTTCATCAATTAAATCAATCAAATCACCCAGTTTTTTCAATTCACTCATCACTCCGCTTCTTCATAGTAATACGAATAGTCAATGCCTTTCATGAACATTTCGCGGTCATTGATTTTGTCGGTCAGGGCATTTTTTAAGAGAAACTTGATTTTTGAAGTGTCGCAGACGCTCTGTTCCATTGCCTCAAGATAATCTTTTTTGTTGATTTTGCTCCAGTCAACGCATTTTTTTAGGCTGCGCTTTAAAATCAAATCCAGCCAGATTCTTGTTGTTCTGCCGTTTCCTTCACGGAACGGATGGGCAATGTTCATTTCCACATATTTTTCCGCAATCTGCTCAAATGTTGATTCCGGCATTTTTTCAATTGAGTCTAAAGTCTGTGGCAAAAACTCAGCCGCGGCAAATTTGAATCCGCCTTTAGAAATATTCACAGTGCGGATTTTTCCTGCAAAGTCATAAAGCCCGCCAAAAAGATACGCATGAATCTGTTTTAAGCCGTTTACTGTTCCAACTTCTATGCTTTCCAAAAGGGAACTTTCAAAAAGTGCATAAGCCTTTGTTTTGCTTTTTCCGTCAATCGTTTCGTCAGAATAATTAAACCATTGGATGAATGGAGCAGACTTATTGTTAGGGAATTTTTTTGCAAGCTCAATTACCTGATTGTAGTCCATTACATTTGAAAGACGTTTTTTTCCATCTGGAGCAGTTAGTTTGAACTGGGTAGTAACACTACCCAGTTGATTATTTTCTTTTTTGAGTTTCGCCTTTAAGTATTTCCAGTAGTTTCGATTTTTTTCGTAATCATCCTGCTCATTCAA
Source organism: uncultured Treponema sp. (assembly GCA_934667505.1). Classification (GTDB taxonomy): domain Bacteria; phylum Spirochaetota; class Spirochaetia; order Treponematales; family Treponemataceae; genus Treponema_D. The sequence continues at coordinate 14,631 of CAKULY010000032.1, forward strand.
TACGCCTACAATATCAAGCACACTGAACCACCATTTGGAATTTTCTTCATCCCAAACTGCACGGACTTCTCTATCATTAAAAAATCGGATTGATATTTTTTCACTCATCTACTTCTTCGCTCCAGCTTTTGCTTCTTTTTCCAACGCCCGTATTGTTTCCAAATATGCCTTTTCAACTGGGGAAAGATTTTTCTGAATGTATTTTTGATATTCTCTTTCTGCTTTTTCAAGAGCCTGTTTATGGCTTACAGAGCCTGCGCCTTCCAAGATTTCTTTTCCTGTGCCGGAAAGAATTCTGTCCAGCTGCTCAACATAATCGCTCATGTACATTGTCTTATGTTCCATGGCGTTGATTTCAGCCAAGTCAAAATATGCGGAAACAAGATTGTTCAAAACTTTTAGTTCAGTTTCTGAAAGGTAGTTTTTTGCAACTGCAATATCTTTTTTAGTTGGAAAATCACCTGTAAAAGTTGTTAGTCCCATAAATTCTTTTTCTGAATCCGCGCGGTTATAAATCACTTCCGCCGCAGTGTTTCCATGAGCCGCATAGTGAAGCTTGTTTTGAACCATTTTGAAGAACGCAATGCTTTCCGCGCTTTTTGGATTGTAATCCGCACTGGTAGCATACAAATCCAGAACCTGACGGTACATCACTTTTTCGCTTGAGCGGATGTCGCGGATTCTGTCTAAAAGTTCTTTCCAGTAATTTCCGCCGCCAAGTTCCTTTAAGCGTTTATCATCAAGCGCATAGCCTTTTTTAAGATATTCTTTTAACAGTTCAGTTGCCCAACGGCGGAACTGGGTTGCAACCATGGACTTTATGCGGTAACCAAGAGAAATTATCATGTCGAGGTTGTAGAACTTTGTATTATATTCTTTACCGTCAGCCGCAGTTGTTCGGAAATTCCGAACAACTGACTTTTCTTCCAGTTCACCTTCTTCAAAAATGTGCTTTATATGTTCACTGATATTTGATTTACTGGAGTGATATAACTCTACAAGTTGAGCCTGTGTAAGCCACACTGTTTCATCTTCAAACCTAACGTCAATTTTTGCAAGACCATCTTTTGTCTGGTAAATTACAATATCACCCTTGCTTTGATTTTCCATTTTCATCTCCTACAGCTTAATCTCGTAGCCCAAATCCTTGAACACATTGAGCAATTCAGCTTTGCTTTTTTCTTCCTGCCTGAACAAGTCTGCAAGTTCTGTCTGTAAAGTTTTCATTGTTGTGTCAAAATCCAAAGTTTCATCCCGGTTTACAAATTCAATGTAGCGGCTTGGAACAAGATTGTAGCCTTTTTCTGCGATTTCCTTTTTTGTTGCGCTGTAACAGAATTCGGGAATATTTTTATAAGTTTTGTCTTTGTCTATTTGCTGCCAGGCATGGAAAGTAGAGGTTACTTTGTCGCGGTCATTTTGTGTAAGCTCGATGTATTTTTTTTCAAATGGAGAGCCCATCTGACGCAAGTCCATAAAAAGAACTTCATCCTCACGGTTTCTGTAGTTTTTGATTTTTCCGTTCTGTTGAACCGTCCGCACTTTTTTATTTTTATTCAGAATCCACAGCGTTACGGAAATATCTGTTGTATAAAAGAGATTTCTTGGAAGAATCACAATTGCCTCAACAAGATTGTTTTCTACAAGCCGCTTTCTGATTTCCAGCTCCTGACCTTCGCCGCTTAACGCACCGTTGGCAAGCAAAAATCCTGCGACACCGTTCTGGCTCAGTTTGCTTACCATGTGCAGAATCCAACCGTAGTTTGCATTGCTTGTTGGCGGAACAACATAACCGTTCCATCGGGAATCATCGGCAAGTTCGTTTTCCGCACGCCAGTCTTTTTGATTGAACGGAGGATTTGCCATAATATAGTCGGCGCGCAAATCTTTGTGCAAATCGTTTGTAAAAGTGTTGGCTGCCTTTTCGCCCAAATCACACGGAATTCCGCGGATTGCAAGATTCATCTTTGCCATTTTGTAAGTTGTTCCAGTTCCTTCCTGACCGTAAACAGAAATATCCTTTGCGTTTCCAGCATGATTTTCAACAAATTTAAGCGACTGGACAAACATTCCGCCCGAACCGCAGCAAGGGTCATAGATTTTTCCTTTGTACGGCTCAATCATTTCGGCAATCAGATTTACAACTGACTTTGGCGTATAGAATTCGCCTTTTCCCTTTCCTTCCTGAAGCGCAAATTTTGTAAGGAAATATTCGTAGACGCGCCCCATGATGTCGTTTTCTTTGTCGGCTGTAGTCTGAATATTGTTGATTTCGTCCAAAAGGGCTGCAAGTTTTGAAACGTCAATTCCAAGCCGTGAATAATAGTTGTCCGGGAGCGCGCCTTTTAGCGAGGGATTCTGTTTTTCAATTGTGTTAAGCGCTGTGTCGATTTTTAATGCAATGTCCGGCTGCTTTGCATTTTCCATTATGAACAGCCAGCGGGATTTCTGCGGAACAAAAAAGACATTTTTCATGTCATAAAATTCCTGCAAGTCCAAATATTTTTCTTTGCCTTCCTCAACAAGTTCCTTGCGGCGGTCGCTGAATTTATCATTTACGAATTTCAAAAAAATCAGGCTAAGAACCACATGTTTATATTCTGCCGGCTCAACCGTTCCGCGCAGTTTATCACAGGCACTCCAAAGCGCATCTTCAAAACTTACAACTTTCTTTGCTTTTGCCATTTTTTCTCCAGCTAACTCAATAAAACAAATTTCTTCTATATAATTATATCATTATAGCTGTTTTTCCGACACAAAAATATACCCAGTATGTTGGGTAAATATAGTGACTATATTTTAAAATAAAGTAACTATATTTGGAAATATAGTTACTTTATTCGGGGAACTTAGTGGGAAAGTTTTTCCGTGTATTCGCAGTAGGGATAGTTTGTGCAGCCTATGAACCAGTGCTTGTTTTTCTTGCCTTTTCTTTTTATTAAGAATCCGCCGCAACTAGGACATTTTTTTGGATTTTCCAAGACAGTCGCATCATGGATTGTGTATTTGCATCTTGGAAAATTCGAGCATCCGACAAAAGATTTTCCGTTGTGCTCAACTTTCAGGAGATTTCCAGTTTTACAAAGCGGACATTTCTCCTGGCCTTCATTTGAAGCCTGCCTGACAGAAATAAAGCAAACTGAATTGGAAGCTTTAAATTCTTTTAGAAACGGGGAGGGATTTCTGTTGTCTGTGAGAATAAATGTCCTGTTCTTTGCGCGGGTAATGGCAACATAAAAAAGTCGGCGTTCCTCTGCAAATTTAAAGTCTTCCGCATTTGTAAGAACAAGATTCAAAACATTGTTAACAGCTTTGCATAACTTTCATGCCCAAATTTAAAAAATATCTATGAAGCCAGTTTTTCAATAAACTTTTCTTTTTCAGACCAAGGAACAACATTTATTCCATAATTCGAAAACGCCTCATTAACCTGAGAAGCAATAGCTTTATCAGAATCATTTAGCATTGCAAATAGAACTGACTCTGTCGGCCGCTCATCTTTTGTATCAATCCACTTAAAAACAAGATTCATAGAATTTT
>CAKULY010000033.1 GCA_934667505.1 uncultured Treponema sp.
CCTCTAAATGGTTTTGACCGGCCTATAGATATAATCAGGTTGAGCGATGGAAGATTGCTCGTTAGCGAAAGCGCAGGAGACAGGCTTTCTGTTTTTTCGGAAAAAGGAAAGTTCTTAAAGTATTTTGGCTCAAAAGGCCGCAACGTAGGTCAGTTAGTTGGACCCCAATATGCAGCGCAAGATTCCAGAGGAAATATTTATGTAAGCGACTATGGAAATAGCCGAATTTCTGTTTTTGACAATGAAGGAAATGGTCTTTTTGTTTTTGGAAATAGAAAAGAATCAAATTTTGAAGGATTAAAAGGTCCTACTGGAATAGCTGTTGTAAATGATTATGTTTTTGTTGCAGATGAAATATTGGGATGCATATATCAGTTTGATCAGGCAGGCAATTTTGTAAAAATTTTGTGCGAAAACAAGACTTTTAATCACCCTGAATCTTTAAAGGTTTGGGGAAAATATCTTATTGTATGCGATTCAAACAAGGTTGTTACCGTAGATACGGATTCTGGCAGCACTTATACAAATATTACAACTGGCAATGCTCCCGACCGGCTTACAAGTGCTGTTCCTGATGTAAATGGAAATATTCTGGTAACAGATGTAAAATCAAATGAAGTTTATGTTATGACTAAGGTTTCTGAGCTTGTAGGCGGACTTTTTGTTCAGGTGGATAGGCTTGATGCTAGCAGGTTTCCAGAAGTAAGATTGGATGTAAAGGTTGAAAATAGATATAGAAATCCAATAGTAGGGCTAAAAGAAAATAATTTTTATATTACGGAGGACAAACGTCCTGTTTCTAAGCTAAAATTTTTAGGAGCTTCTTATAACAGTGATTATGCTGATATAACTATCATAATTGATAGAAGCAAAGAGACTTATGAAAATTCTGAGCAAGTAGATATTGCTGTTCAAGAAATTGCCCAGTCAATGAGCGGTTTCTTTGGCGGAAAAGGCACATTAAGAATCGTTACTGCTGGAAGACTTCCAGTTCTTGAATATAAAGGAAAGGCCGATGGAGCCAAAAAGTTTAGCAGTGAAGGTCTTAAAAATCCTGTTTCAGATTCTGTTTCTTTAGATTTGGCATTTAGACTTGCGGCAAATGATTTGGTTTCTTCTGGATTAAGAAAGTCGATTATAATAATTTCTGCTGGAAAAATTGGACTTTCTGCATTTGATAAATATAGTCTTACAGATACGGTTTCCTATTTGAATAACAATGATATAAATTGTTCCTCTGTTATTGTTACGCAGAAAGCTAGCGATGAAGAATTGAGCTTTATACTTCAACGGACGTCTGGAAAAGAATACTATGTATTTAGACCTGAAGGACTTTCTTTGGTTGTAAAGGAGCTTTTAAATATTCCTACAGGAATCTATTCTTTTAGTTTTGTTTCGGCAATGAACACTAATTTTGGTGAAGCTTTTCTTCCTATAGAAGTGGAGTCCTATCTTATGAATAGAAGCGGCCGTGATGAAACAGGCTATTTTGCCCCTCTTGAATAGAATTAAATATTTAGCCCGAACTTCGAGTTTTTAGGAAAATGAACAAAAGCGTAAGCGAAGTTGCAATTTGTGAAGATTTTGTGCGATAAGAACGATTAAGGTTGCACAGCAACCCAAACCAATTCAAACGAAGTGTGAGCACAATCATCTGCAGCAAATTGGAAAGTCGCTGAAAGCATTTTTTTACAATTTACAAAAAACTCGACATTCGGGCTATTTAGTCTTTTTCAGTAGAAATAAGCCTTGCTTTTTTTATTTTTATTTCTGGATGTTTGCTTGTTAGATTAAAGATTGCGTTTTCTACCGCTTGTCGTTTTTTTTCGCCAAAATCAAATAGAACTTCTTGTTTGGCAGACATTTCTTTTTCTACATTTTCAACGCCCACGCCAAGAAGCCTTATTCCTCTGCCGTTTTCATATTTTTTTTCAAAAAGCGAACAAGTCCTGCGATATAAATCGTCTACACTTGTAATATACTCTTGCTCTGTGCTTTGTACAGTAAAAGTTGTAAAATCGTCGTATCGTAATTTTAGCATGACAGTTTTGCTGTAAGATTTTTCTTTTAAAAGGCGAAACATTATCGTGTGGCAAAGTTCTAAAATCGCTGTTTCTCCGCTATAAATGTCGCACAAGTCGTATTCAAATGTTGTTTCTGCGCTTATGGAATGGCTGCTTTGTTTTGGACTTTCCAAAGGAATCCCTCGAAGCGTGTTGTACAAAAATGTTCCAGTTCCATCTCCGAAAATAGTTTTTAGATAGTTTAGAGGTTTGTCGTGAAGTTCTTTAGAAGAGCGAAATCCTGCTTTTTTGATTTTTTCGAGAGTTTTTTTTCCTATCCCCCAAATCTTTGAAAGCGGCAGATTTAGCATAAAATTCTCTTCTTCACCTGGTTCTATCCAGAAAAAACCATTCGGTTTGTTTACTTCTGAGCAAAGTTTTGCAAGATATGCGCTTGAAGCAAGTCCCACAGAAACGGTTAGTCCAGTTTTTTCAAAAATTTCAGCTTTTATTTTAAGTGCAAGATTTTGAGGTTCCCCAAATAGCATTTGGGTTCCTGTAATATCCATGCTAGCTTCGTCAATTGAAAGCTGCGTAACGTCTGGAGTGTATTGCTTTAAAATTTCCATTACGAAAGATGATATTTGTGAATATCTATGGTAGTTGCCATGCGTAAATATTCCTTGCGGACATAGCTTATACGCTTGGAATGTTGGCATGGCAGAATGGACTCCAAATTTTCTTGCTTCATAAGATGCCGTGGAAACAACGCTTCTTCGCTCGCCTGGCAAACCTCCGACTATTACAGGTTTCCCTTTCCATTCGGGGTGGTCTAACTGTTCTACAGAGGCAAAGAAAGCGTCCATATCTACATGAATAAAATACTTTTCTTTCATTCTTGTCCCGCCTTTTTTTTGATAGAAAGCTCTTGTGTCTTGTATAATATTTTTTCAGGCTCATTAGCAGCTTTTTTAATGTAGTAGGCAGTTGCTAAAATCGTTGAATCGTCAGAAGGCTCACAAATGTAATTAAAATGCATGCTTTTTGGAGGTCTTTGCGGAATTATAAAAGTGTCGCTGAAGCTGTTTTTGTTGCTTGCAAATGGACTGTCAGAGTATATAATTGAATTTTGGCTGCTGCCTTTTACAGTTACGACAATTGCCTGAACGTTTCCTGTAAGATTTATTTTTAAAGTTCTCTCCGTTTCGCTAAAGTATTCTTTGTCAGAATAAGTTAGCGAAATTGTTTCTGAATAGTTTTCTTCTAAAGGCACTTGTTCTTCTGTTCTTTTATTCTTATACTTTTGGGGAATTGAATTTGTTACAGTAATCATGATTGCTAAAAAGATTAATATAGCAGATGCTACGGCGATTACATTTTGAATTAAGAATTTTCTTGCAGAAATAGAAGTTTTTTTCCAAAAATCATTTAAGCCTGAAAGAATTCTAAACCATTGTATTTCAAACGGCACAAAAACTGCTGCAGTAAAAATATTTATTGCAAATGAACTGTAGGCTATTTGTTCAATAACTTGCAAGTTGCCATACTTTATTATTTCGTAGATATAAGGAGCAAATGGAATTCCCATAATAATAAACTCAAGCGATAAAAGCCAAGTCTTTTTAAACGGTCTAAAAATGTAAACTATTAAATATTCAATTGTAAAAAGGTAAAATAAAGAAATATCCACACAGGTGAATAAAAATATATTTATAACAGTGCTAAGCGTCGTTATATAGGAGTAAGAATTCTGATAGTGCGATGTTTTTTGCTTAAAAAATGGAAGATAGGCAAACGACGTTATTGCAAAACCAATTACAAGTTTTATTGCAATTTTTGTGTAAATGTCAAAACTTATGAATTTTGACAAGCCCCAAACAATTCCTTGTCCTAAAAACAAGGAAAAAACTGTAATCAAAATTGCTAACGGAATTATATACCAAATTTTTTGAATGTCTTTGACAATTTCTTGTTTTATAGGGTTTTTGGTTATAAAAGAGAATTCGCAAAGTATAAATAAGCTTATAAAAGCAACAAAAATAAGAAGGACTACAGAAAGCTTTTCGCTTAAAATATATGTAAAATTTCCAATTTTTATAGGATTGCAATGCTGGTCCCATTGTTCGCTGGCAAAGCTGTTGAAATTTTTTACGATATATGCAAAAAAATCTAGTTCATTTAGAAAATTTTCGTTTTGGGAAGGTAAGAATAACTCTATTCCTGCTGCTGGAATTCCTTGTCTTAAAAAGTCTGCTGTCCTTATATCGCTTTTTAGAATATTTATTCTGTATAAAGAACTAGAAACCGTGCCTTTGATATTGTATGGAATGTTGTTTTTAAAAAAGGATAAGGAAATGAGTTTTACAAGCCATGACGGCGAACAGTTCTTTCCACTTCCAGGAATCAAACTTGTTTTATTATTTGAAAACTGCACGCAGATTGCGCAAATAGAATCTTCTTCAAAAATTGACTGTGCAAAACTTTGACTTCCTCTTGCAAAAATTGGAAGTTCTTTATACGGCTCATCTCCGTAAGTAAAAACAAGCTTAACATTTTCATTGTCAGTTTCTTTTTCTAAATGCTCTATCAGCTGCTCTACAAAGTTTAGATTAATCAATGCGTCTTCTGTTTTTATTATAAACGCTATAGTTTTTGGCATGGAAGAGTATTGTTTTTTTGAAAATGATTTTTGATTTTTATCTTCTTTATTAAAATTGATTTCTATATTATATGGAAAAGTTTCTTCTTCGTTGTAAATTAAATTTTGTCGTTTATATGTATAGCCTGATTTTTCTATGAAGCTTGCTAAAAATTCGCACTGTTCAAATCCAGTTTTAAAACTATCTGTATTAATGTTGTTTTGCGAAGAAATCCTATTGCAGAAAAAGAGAAAAATAATTAAAAACATGAAAAAAAAACTGTTTTTCTTCATGTTTTTAGTTTATAATATTAATAGTTTACATTGCAAGTGCCATTGATTATAATAGAATCCACTTTGCTAGAAAAAAAGTCTATTAAGAAATATGGGAGATCGAATATAGCATGTGCGCATCTGGTAAGAAATTAATGCTTGAACTTCCTCTAAAAGTTATTTTAACTGAGAATGGAGCATCAAACTTTATAAGCCATAACAAACGTTTGCTAAGGATTCGTCTTGCAGACAATATTGATGAATATGGAATTTCCCTGAATAAATTTTCTCCGCAGTCTATTCAAAATATGTTGCTTCTTGACTATATTTCTAAGATTGAAATGTCGATGCCTGAGTTTGTTTCGAGCAGGCAAGAAGTAATGGACCTTTCAAAGATTATTGTATATTCGCTCTTGTACAAGCAGTTTGATAGAGAGATTTATGCATCTATAATCCAGTGCGAATGTGTTCGTAAGCATAACCGTGCAAATCCTGCTCATTTAATTGACGAAAAAACAAAAATGAGTGAAAAACAGCTTCGTCTTGTTCTTTCTAACAAAGATGAAGTAATTTGCAATATTCGTAATGAAATTCTTGAACCTGTATGGTCTGCCATTCGAGATAACAAAGATTATTCCATCGAAGAAAAAAATATTTATATGCTCATGACTGAAAAATTTATGAATCGCATGAGTCTTATGAATTGGTACGTCCTTACGCTTTTTAAAAGTGTAAACGGTTTTGATGAAATGATAATGAAAGTTCGGAATCTGCTTTCAGAGTATATGGAAAAGTCCCGTGTTGCAGAATATATTTCGGTTATGGTTATGGAGCTTGCCTTAAACAGCGAAAATGCCAATATTCGTAAAGAAGCAAAGCATATGTATCCTAATGTTGACGACATAAACTCTCTTGTGGTGGATCCTGAAGTGAGGCAGAAAATTGTAAGGGAATTGCAAAAAAATCACGTTTTGGTTTCTGTTTCTTGGAAACTTGGCGGAGGTTCTACTTCTATAGGAAAGCAGGGACGCTTGCAAATTACTCTTTACAACAAAGATGACGAATTTCAAGAAGTAAAAGAAAGCATAGAAACAAAGGCAACTGCTGATACAAACAAAAAGACTTTAATTGATTTTTATAGGGAAATTCCTGACGGTCAGGAAGGTACTGATCTTGGTTTGTACTATCTTTCTTACCTTGATGAAGCTTGCAAAAAGGTTGATGTAAAGTTTGAATCTTTAGTAAATCAATTTACCTCTAGTGACCTTACAGTCATAAATCTGATTTTTAACTTTTGATATGCCTAATAGTTTTTTTACAAGCAAAATAAGTATTTTTCGATTTTTATTGCTTCTTTTTGTTTCTTTTTTTCTGATTTCTTGCGAAAATTCTGAACCGGAAATTATTTCGGTAACTTCATCTGTCGTGTTTGATTTTAAAGACGACTCATCTTTTGCAGTTCCAAGACTTTCTGTTTTTGTGGAAACTGGCTCTGATGCTCGCAGAGTTGAATTTATTTCTGTTACTTGTAAAAAAAATAATTATACATGGATTGACACATCGCCAGAACTTATTTCTTCTAGTTCTAGTCAATGGGCGGGGAGTTCTAATCTTGCTTTGGCAAATAATGATACAATCCCTTTTGGACTTTACGATTTAAAATATTCAGATGCGGAAGGCAGGGAAGTTCAAACTGTTTTTTCCGTTTTCGATACAGAGATGTACAAAAATGTTCTTTCTACGAAAATAAAAGCTTTGCTAACAGAAGATTATAAGGAAAAAATCGCTATTTATGATTCTTCAGATATTTTGTTATACTATGGTGAAAAAAATAGTTCGTGGAAAACTGACGAAGATGTGTTTTCTTTGAATTCTAAATCAGCGTATTATCGAATGTGCTATGAGATTTTTTCTGGAGGGGTAATTTTTCTGCTTCCTCCCATTAATAAAAAAAATATCTAAATCTAAAATAAATAATTTATTATAAGGAATATATGGAAAAATTAGAAAATCAACACAACGAAAACGACGGAGAAGCCGGGGGGAATAACCCTTTTTACAGAGTTGTAAAAACTTATGTTTTAAGAGCTGGAAGAATGACTGGAGCGCAGGAGCGAGACTACGAAGAGTTGTCTCCTGTCTGGTGCATACCTTTTGAAAATAAGAAGCTCAACTTTCTTGATATTTTTGGCAATACAAATCCAGTTATTGTAGAAATTGGTTTTGGAATGGGAGCTGCAACAGCGATTATTGCAGAAAAAAATCCTGACATAAATTATGTGGGGATAGAAGTTCACCGGCCCGGCGTAGGACGGCTTTTAGGTGAAATAAAAAAACGAAATTTAAAAAATATTTATATAATTGAACACGATGCCATAGAAGTTTTGCATCAGATGGTTGTTGATGGTTCTGTTGATGGTTTGCATATTTTTTTCCCGGATCCGTGGCAAAAGAAAAAACATCACAAAAGGCGCTTGATTCAACGCCCTCGCACTGATTTGCTTGCTTCAAAATTGGCTCCAGGCGGTTATTTATATTTTGTAACAGATTGGCAAGAGTATGCAGAATCTGCGCTTGAAGAACTTTCTAAAACACCGGGACTAAAAAATAAGTATGAATCTTTCGCTCCTCATCAGAATTGGCGTCCAGAAACAAAATTTGAAAAAAAAGGACTTGAACAGGACAGAACCATAAGTGAGCTTTATTTTGAAAAAGAATAACAGGCTGAAAATCTAGTTTTAGAGGATATGATGGACGATTTATTTGACGTGCAATCTGCAATTGATGAAAATAAAAAGAAAATACGTATTTCAGAACTTGAAAAACTTATAAAGAAATATCAGGATTCTTATTATAATGGAGAAGCTCAAATAAGCGATCAGGAATTCGATTCGCTTTGGGATGAGTTAAAAAATCTTAATCCTAATAATTTGCTGTTTCAAAAAATAGGAGCAGATTCTGGTAACTTTGCAAAAGTTCATCACGTAATGCCAATGGGAAGCCAAGAAAAAGCTGCAAATCCAGAGCAATTTTTATCTTGGGCGCAGAAGCATGTTTATTCAGAATATCTTGTGGAATACAAATTGGACGGAGCTTCTCTTGAGCTTCAGTATGTTCATGGAAAACTGCAAAAGGCTGTTACTCGTGGAGACGGTTCTGTAGGCGACGACGTAACTGCAAATGCTATAAAAATGCAAGGCGTAATAAAAAATCTTTCTTATGAAAATTCCGTCTGCGATTTTACGGGTGGTATTCGTGGCGAAGTTATAATGAAAAGAAGTGTTCATAAGCAAAAATATTCTGACAAAGCTAATTGCAGAAATGCGGCTAATGGCATAATGAAGCGAAAAGATGGCGAAGGAAGTGAAAATCTAACGCTCATAGCTTATGACGCTCTTTGCACAGAAGGAAAATCTCCATTTAATGATGAAGAGCAGAAAATAGAATGGCTAAAGGAACTTGGATTCAATACAGTAGTGCTAAATATCTGCCGCTCTGCGCAAGATGTTATAGATTACCGTGCCCAAGTCATGGATTTAAGAAAAAATCTTGACTATGATATTGACGGTCTTGTTATAAAAGAAAGAACGATAAATCTTTCTGATGCTTCAAGAGCGAGACCCGACCATCAGATAGCTTTTAAGTTTAGCTTGGAAGAAGCTGTTTCTACTTTAAAGGGTGTTGAATGGAGCATAAACGGAGGAACGTATACGCCTGTAGCTATTTTTGATGAAGTATCGCTAAATGGAACTACTGTACAGCGGGCTAGCCTTGCGAATCCTGACACGATGCGAAATTTAGGCGTAAAAATCGGTTGCAAGGTTGTAGTAGTAAAACGTGGCGAAATAATTCCAAAAATAGAATCGGCAATCCACTTGAAGAATTCTGTTGAAACCGAAATTGAAATGCCTCATGTTTGCGAGACTTGCGGAACTGAGCTTATAGATGAAGGCTCAAGACTTTTTTGTCCAAATAAAAACTGTCCTAAAAGGGTAGTTCACCAAGTTATGAAATGGGTTCAAGTTGTAGATATTAGGGATTTAGGTTCTACGCTGATAATGAATCTTTGTTCAAATGGAAAAATTCGCAGCATATCCGATATTTATGCTCTTAGCCTTGAAGACTTAATACCATTTTTTTTAAACGAAGAAAGTGTTGCTAAAGAAAAAAAATCCTTAGGAGCGGAAAAAGTTTTAAAATCTATTCAAAATCATAAAAGAATGTCCCTTTCAACTTTTGTGGCTGGCTTTGATATTGAAGGCATTGGCGAAACAACAGTTGAAAAGCTGGTTGCGGCAGGCTATAACACTTTAGAAAAATTGCTTTCGCTTACAGAAGAACAAATTGCTAAAGTATATGGTTTTGCTCAAGTAATGGCAAAAATTGCTGTAGAAGGTTTTGCCGAAAACCGGGAAGAAATGGAAAAACTTGCGTTGAACACAATAACAATCGAAAAATCTGCAGAAGGCTTGCTAAATGGAAAATCTTTTTGCTTTACAGGTGAACTTGTAAAAATGAAGCGTTCTGAGGCGGAAAAGATTGTAAAATCCTTAGGAGGCACATGCAAGTCTTCTGTTACAAAAGACCTTTCTTATCTTGTGACTAACAATCCCTCTTCTGGCTCTTCTAAAAATAAAAAAGCTGTAGAACTAGGAATTTCCGTAATCGATGAAGACTCTTTTTTCAAGTTAATAGGGCAGTAATTTTTATGAATAAAAGCAAGTCAAAAGTCTTTTTTGTAAAAATCATTTTTTTTGCGGCTATAGCATTTCTTTTGTTTAATCTGCTATCTTTTTTGGATTGCATTTTTAGCTCAAAAAATATTTCAATGGAAGGAGAGGAAATCCTTAGAATTCGTTTTTTTGGAAATTCAGAGGAAGCTGGAACTAATACTGTAAGCGCAAATATTGCTATGCTTGATAACGCCGGAACTGAAATAGCCGTAATTGAGCGTTCTTGGAACGGCAATTTTTTGGCAATAGATTTTATAAGAACAGAACTTTCCAATTCCGTATTTTATTTTCCGGTAGATGTTTACGGCGTTGCTTCAATTTCTAAGGATTATAAGAGTGATTTCAAGCTAAAGAAAATTGGTTCAAATTTAAGCAAATATTATATTGATTTTAATCGATGCTTGCTTGTTCAGCCCTTGCAGCTTCAGAAAAAACTTTTTAAAATAGCAGATTTTTCTTTGGATCCTTTTATTTTTGTTTCTTTGTTCTTTTCAAAAAAAGTAACATTGCGCCTTCATGAATGTGAAGGCGGTAAAACTTACGGAATTTATATAAAAAATGGTTCTTTTTATTTGGAAGAAGAAAATTTTGCTAATCTTGAATTCCGTTAAAAGTAAAATCTTGCATAAAGAATTCTGGTTTTACAGCGGCTAAATTTAATCTGACTTCCCAATGAAGATGAGGACCTGTTGCAAGACCTGTTGAACCTGAAAGTCCGATTTTTTGTTCAGGCTTTACAAAGTCATTTTCATTTACATTTATTGAGCTCATGTGATAGTAAAGGCTGTAAAGACCTGGCAAGTGTTCTATGACAACGCTCCAGCCAGTTGAAATTCTAAACTCTGCCATAACGACCCGGCCTTCTGCGCACGCAAGAACATCAGTTCCTTCGGGAACTCCGTAATCGTTTCCGTAGTGGAGATTTGTTGTGGATTTTCCATTTGTGAACGTGTATACGCGCCTGTCTCCGAAATTAGCTGTTTTTCGTTCTGTATTTATTGGTTTTATAAATGGTTTTAGCGAATAAATATCTTGCGGCATTATTGTTTCAAGAATTGTGTTTAGTTTTTCAATTTGAGCAAGCCTTTCTGGACCTATATCTTGCTTTATCATGGAATTTTTTTCATCTAAATTTAATACTTCCTTTTCGAAAGTTACGTCTTCAAGTTGGAACGGCAACTGAATTTCATTCGGAACACCGGATCCTGCTTCAAAAATGATTTTCAAAAAGTAGCTGTCGTCTGCAGAAAGCCATGTTGAAATCGGGATTCCTGTAAGAAGCTCAGGATTAAGTTGCTTTTTGTTTTTTACATTTAAAAAGTAAAACTGCGAGGAGTCAATTTTTTTATTGTTCTTATAAAGCTGCATGGTAGCTTGAACTTCTGGACCATTCTTTTTTTTATAGCTTCTTGCAATTTTCATTTTAATCCGTGCAAAAACTGCTTCTCCTGGTTTTGCTTTTTCATTGTAGAATACAGAACCGCTGAATCCTTCTGCCTGAAAATTTAAAGTTGCCGCATGTATGTTCATTGCGCTTATAAACACGAATATTGAAAGTATTGAAGAACTTTTTCTTAAAAAAAATTTATTTAGCATTTTTTCCTTCCATAATTAAAACTTAAGTTTGCAGTTAATTTTTTTCTGCGTCTATTATTGTCATTTGTGGAGTTGTTATTCCATTAAATGAATTTTTGCCTATTGTGTAAATAACTGAAATGTTGTCTCCCTTTGAAAAATCTCTGTTTAATCGTTCTGATTCTCCCCAAAACATTGCAGGAAATTTATATTTTCCACAATCAAATGTAAGTTTTAAGTGCTGGCGTTCAGATTTTCCAACAATAACTGCATCTTGAATCTTTAAGCTTTTGCTTATAAAAGTTAGTTCCGGGTTTTCTTCTCCGACTGGTTCAAATTTCGCCACGAGCTCAAGAATGTTTGGAGTTATGTGTTCTACAGGAAGCTCCGCATCTATTTCAACACAATCATTTTCTTGCTCTAATTTTATGCTTCTGCTTATTTCTTCGGCTTTTTTTTCAAAAGTTTCTAAATCTTTTGAGTTAAAACTAAATCCTGCCGCGCAATTGTGTCCGCCGTGATTTATAAAAAAGTCCCCAAATGAATCTAGAAAATCAGTTGCAATCAAGCCTCTGCAGCTCCTCATGGAACCAACCGCAATGGTTTTATCCTCTGAAAATGTTATAACGATTGTAGGTACACTGTATTTTTGCATTATTCTTGCCGCTAAAATTCCAGTAACACCGCGATTAATTTTTTCATCGATTACAATGCACAGATTTTTATGAAACTTTTCAAGGTTTTCTTTTGCCTGGTTTGCTGTATAAAATTCCGCATCACTTACAAACTGTTTGCGCTGGTTGTTTAATTCTGTTATATGTTGCGCAAGTTTATTTCTTTCGGATGCGTCTTCGTTTATAAGGAGCTCTAAGGAAAGGTTTGACTGACCCATTCTGCCGGATGCATTCAATAGCGGAATTAATTTCCAGGAAAGTTCTGTTGAAGAAATTGTTTTTCCAGAAAACTCCATTCTTGCAATTAGTTCTGCAATTCCTTTTCTAGTTTTTTTCTGATTAATTTGTGAAAGACAAGTTTTTACAAATATCCTATTTTCGTCTTTCATAGGCATTATGTCTGCAAGGGCTGCAATTCCTACAAGCTGCAGGTCTTGCAAAGCGTTGCTTAAATGCTTTGGGAACATTTCTTCTTCTTTTTTGTGAATCCAAGTTACAAAAATATTAAAAAATCCTTCGATTTCTGTGGTAGGCTCTGAAGAATACTTTGCAAGTTTTGAAAGACCTTTTACTTGCTTTAAAGATTTTCCCCTTACTTGTGGAATGATTTTTTCAATTTCTTTTTGAATATCGAACATTTGAAAATCTACGCCAGTGCCAAAAAGTTCTTTTAGATTTTCTTTTACGGCATTTTCATTCCAAACAAAAATTTGTTGATTTTTAAGAAAATCCGGCAGCTTTGTGTCGTACACGGAAAGAGGGTAGGTTGAAAAAGTTTTTACAAATGTCTGCCTTTTTACAAGGTTTCTAGTTTTTATGCAGCTTAGCTCGATAGAATTATCATCATTTTTTTGAGCATTAAGAAGGCAAATATCTTGCGCGTAAAAGTCGGTTTTTGAAAATCTAAGCGCGCTTACAAGTTTAAACGCTACCGCCGCTCCGGAAATATCTTTAAAAGGATAGCCAGAATCTTCTGTTTTCGGGTCAATAATAATTGAATTATTTATTAAATTTTCTGGAGGATTGTGGTGGTCTGTAACAATTACATCAATTCCAAGAGAATTTGCGTATTCTATTTCCTTGCTGTTAGAAATTCCGCAATCTACAGTAATTATTAGAGAACCATAATCTTTTGCAAAATCGTTTATTGCGTTTTCAGAAAGTCCGTATGAATCCTCTCCAATAGGAAGCCGCCACTGGACATCCATGCCTGCAGTTTTTAAGCAGTTGTAAAGAATTGCAGTGCTAGTAATTCCATCAACGTCTCTGTCTCCAAAAATTAGGACTTTTTCTTTTTCCTCAAGAGCTCCTGTAATTCTGTCTACAGCATCTTCCATATTTTTAAATAAAAATGGTTCATGCATAAACCTTAAATCATTTTCAAGGTAATACATTATGTCTGAACCGCTTGTAATTCCTCTTCTAGTAAAAATTGAGGCTTCTAAGGGCGAAAGTCCATACTTTTCATGAAGAGCAATAATTTCTTGTCTAGAAATATTTTTTTTATTATATTTTTTCACTTTATTTTCCTAACTTATTCAATAGTTTTTAAAATTAACCTGCGTTTTTGACATTCATTTTCTGAATACGAAACTGCATTTTGAAGTTGAGCTTTTGCAGATTCCAAACATTCTTGATTTTTGCCATAGATTTCCATCAGGAGTTCACCTTTTTTAGTGTAATCTCCGGAAACTTTATTGAGGATAATTCCCGCTTCGGCGCAAACTTTGTCTGTGGTCTTGTTTCGTCCCACTCCAAGAGTTACGCCTGCCATTCCGGTTTTGTATGCTTCTATAAAAATATAGCCGTCCTGCTGCGCATAAAGTTCTGTTTTGTATTTAGAACGCCTTTTTCCCAATTGGTTTTCAAGTTCTTCTGGATTTCCACCCTGATTTATAACGTTTTTCATAAAAAGTTCGTATGCTTTTCCTGAAGATACAGCTTGTTCCGCCATCTTTTTTGCATCTTCTTTTGACTGAGCCTTTCTTCCTAATAAAATCATCTGCGCGGCAAGCGCAAAGGTTTCTTCCATTACATCTTTAGGACCTTGTCCTTTTAGGCAGTCAACAGTTTCTTCAATTTCCAAGAAATTGCCTATTTTTCTGCCTAAAGGAGTGTTCATGTCTGTTATAAGGGCATGGGCGTTTTTATTCATTTGCTTTGCGGTTTTTACGAGCGAAGATGCCAGAAGTTCCGCATCCTTTAGATTTTTCATAAATGCTCCAGAACCGCATTTTACATCGAATACAAAAGAGTCTGCTCCTTCGGCAACTTTTTTGCTTAAAATGCTTGCTGTTATAAGCGGAATAGATTCAACTGTTCCAGTTACGTCCCTAAGAGAATAGAGAAGTCTGTCCGCAGGAACGATTTCTTTAGTCTGTCCAGTCATTGCAAAACCCGTGCTTGCAATTAACTTTCTAAAGTTTTCTACGCTCATATTCACATTGTAGCCGTTTATTGATTCAAGCTTGTCTAAAGTTCCGCCTGTGTGGCCAAGAGCTCTTCCGCTCATCATTGGGTCTTGAATACCGCATGCGGCAACTATAGGCGCAAGGGGCAGCGAAATTTTGTCTCCAACGCCGCCTGTAGAATGTTTGTCAACAAATGGTCCTGTAAGTCCAATATCTTCGTAACCGTGAAGATTTATGGTTTGCCCCGAATGCAGCATGTTTTCCGTAAGCGCGCTGGTTTCTTCGAATGTCATTCCATTAAAATAGACTGCCATAAGAAAGGCTGCAATCTGATAATCTGGAATAGTTCCGTCTACATAGCCATTAACTATAAATTTTATTTCTTCTGCGCTAAGAGTTGTGCTTTCTAAAAGCGCGCGGCTGCCATCTTCAGAGTATGTATATGTCCCTCTTTTTTTTGTGATTATGTCTGTTGCTCTCATAAAATTCCCATTCCTGTTTCGATTGATTTTAATTGTGTTCCGCAAGCAGATTCTATTAAATAGTATAGAAGCTCTTTTATTTGACCTGCGCTTTCTTTTGACAGGGGAAGCTCCCTCGCTTCTTTTGGATTAAGAACAGAAAGGTTTGCAAGGTACGTTATTGCTTGCGAATTCAGAAAAAAAGGCATTTTTTCTTTTGAACAATCTGAACAGAAAAAGCAGTTTTCTATAGGATTGTAAAATGCGCCTTCTAAACTATATGATACCTTATGAATATCGTTTTTACTAGTTAAAAAACTTTGTTCGCAAGATGCGCACTTTGTTGCGTCTGGTCTAATACCTGCAAGCTCAAGATAACGCCAAAAAAAACGCAAAAGGCCAGCAGAACATTGCTCTGCGGTATTGCAGTATTCTAGACCATCTATAAAGCCGCTGAAAAGATTCCAAAAAATACTGCTGTTTCCTGCGCACTTTGTTTTTATGGCAATTTCAGCGGCAATGCAAGCGGCGCAGTTTTTTTCAATGCTTTCTCTAAACGAAAGGTGGTATCTTTTTACGTCAAAGTCTGAAATCTTAAAATTAGTGATATTTTTTGAATAAGAAAGGTAGGCTATTCCTGTGTTCCATGCAGAAACAAGCGACTTCAGTTTGCTTTTGGGACCTCCATACAGCGTTGCGTAAATAATTCCTTCAGTTTTGCTCAAAAGTGTTACTGTTGAAAAGTTCTCTCCTGTTTGTTTTACAGAAATTATAGTTGCTTGCATAGTAAGGCTTTTTGACATACTTTGATTATATCACAAAAAGCATATACATTACAGTAGAAAATCGCAGAATTGTTGCTGTTAATAGCTTTTGAACACGAGCTTCTGGAGTTTTACAGAGTTATTCGAGCTAGTTGCAATTTTCTTTAAAAAGCAATATACTGTAAAGATAAATATAGGTATTCTGAATATTCGCCTTTGCGTTTTTTGAATTCCAATAAGCTTAAATTTTATGAGGTATTTTGAATATGGAAACAATTTTTCCTTTAAAAGAACTTGCAAGTTTTGAAGGTAATATTTATGAAATAACAGTCGCAGCAAGTCGCCGTGCTTATCAGTTGGCTAAAATAAAGGATTTTGAAGTTGAAAGAAATGCAGGAAAAGCTGTTTCTGTAGCTGCAAGGCAACTTTTCTGCAACAAAGTAACATATAGAATTGAAAATCAGAAAAATTAAATGATAAACGCAGCTAATGCAAAGATTCCTGTAGTCGTTATCTTTGCACCTACTGCTACAGGAAAGACTGCTCTTGCCTTGAATCTTTTTGGTAAAAGCAGTCTTTCGTTTTTTAAAGGCAGAGGAGAACTTATAAGCGCAGACTCAATGCAAGTTTACAAAGGTCTTGATATAGGGACTGCAAAACCTTCGACAGAAGAAAAAAAGTTATTGAAACATCACCTTGTTGATATTTGCGATTGTAAGACTCAGTTCACAGTTGCGGATTTTATTTCATCTGCCGATGAGCTGTGCAAAAATATTTGGTCTAGAAAAAAAATTCCTATTGTGGCTGGCGGAACTGGTTTTTATATAAGAAGCTTTCTTTTAGGTTTGCCTAAAACTCCAGAATCAAATGCAGCAATTCGCAATCAGTTAAAAAATGAATGCATAGAAAAAGGAATTGAATATATGTATTGCGAATTAAAAAAAGTTGATTCTGCAAGTGCTGATAAAATTAATAAAAACGATGAGTATAGAATTTTGCGCGCTCTTGAAGTTTTTCGTCTTACGGGAAAGCCTAGAAGTTCATTTCCTTTAGAAAACAAGCTGAGAGATTCTTTTGACTTTCTTACAATAATTTTAGAGCGAAATCGTGAAGAGCTTTTTAAGCGCATAAACGAGAGGGTAGACAAAATGTTTGAGATGGGCTTGCAGACAGAAGTTGAGCAGCTTATAAAAAACGGGGCGGCTTCAGATATGCCTGGAATGCAAGCGATTGGTTACAGGGAATGGTTTGAAAATGATTTTTCAACTTCAGAAAGCATTGAATTAGTAAAAAAACAGATTCAAAAAGACAGTAGAAAGTATGCTAAAAAGCAATGCACTTATATGAAAGACATTCCAAACGCTATAAGAATTCATATTGATTCAGAAAGCGAGGATGAAATTGCCTGCAAAGTTGAGCAGCTTTTGCTTAAAAAGTTTTCTGTGGAATAGTTCGTAAAATTATTTGAATACTATTGACTTCATTTTAATTTTAATAGATAATGAATATCACTTTACTAGTAGAGGGGTGCCATCGTGCCTTGTGGAAAGAAACGAAAACGCCAGAAGATGGCGACACATAAGCGTAAGAAGATGCTTAGAAGAAATAGACATAAGGCAAAGTA
>CAKULY010000034.1 GCA_934667505.1 uncultured Treponema sp.
ATCACAAACAACGCAACAGTACAATTAAACGCAATGCGTTTTAGAGCCAAATTAGGGCTTAACAAGGAAGAAATGCCTCAGATGCTGCTGGAGAAGTAAATGACACTTATTTTAGGTATTATAATAGGTCTTTTTGTTGCAAGTTTTATGTTATTTATTTTCAAGAAATTTAATGAAAGTAAAAATGATTATTCTGATTATTTGAAAATTGCAACAATTGCTATTACACTTTTATTTATATTTATTATATATTGGCTAATTTATCCATAATTATATAAGAAAGGAGTGATAGATGACTGATGCGGAACATTTGGTAGAGAATATCTACTGTTGTGTTAAAAGGGTCGGTTGGGAGAAATTTTCCGAACCACCTACAGATAAAGAAATAGAACCATATTTGCATTATATGCAGAACGGTAATGAAGAAATTTCAAAAGAAACTTTAAGATGGCTTATTCAAATGGCAGCTTATACAACTTATCAAGAATCTTTGTGGGAAGATTAAGGACTAGTTATGAATAAAGGTTGGAAAATCGTTAATAACAAAATGAATTTACCTCGTGAAAAAGACGTTATCTTAGCATATACTCCTAATAACAAGGAGATATGCTATTGCATTGGAGGACTTTACTATTTGGAAGTGGGAACGAAGGGGGACTATTACGTTTTGAACGATAAAAGAGATTGCTTTGTTAAAAACGTAATCGCATATAAAGATTTTGACGGTCTATTTTAGTTTAGATTTTAGAAAGTCTATTTCACCATTTCCGTTTAATATCCCTGCTTGCCTAAGAACCTCGCAATTTACACCTAGAATAGTTTTTTGAGTTTCTTTCAAAGCTGCGATATTTTCATTAATCTTAGCTAATTCGCTCCCTTTGCCTCTTGTCATTATGTAATAATTTACAGCGTCATCAATGTATGTGGCAATACTTCTATCACCTTTTTGCTGTAAAATAGATTTATATGTACTTACATATATTTGTGCAGACTTCTTTTCCATAAAATCAATATATACGAAATGTATAAAAAATGTCAATAAAAGTATATAATTATTGTATTTTATCAAGATATATTATATATTTTATATATGAACAAGATTTGTATAAGGGCATTTCCTAAAAAATTTCCAAACGGTTCTTTTTTGCTTCTTCCTGCAACTCCAGCAGAAAAAAGTTCTTTAGACACTTTTTGTGCTACAATAGGAAGTAACTTTGTAACAGTTACAATAAACTCATCAAGGAGAAATAAGACTTATGACCAAGTAAAAACTGTTTTTGCCCTTTGTTCTATAATATTTCAGTGCATGAACGAAGGTAGAAAACCGACCTCGAAAGAGAATAGGAAAATGTACGAATCTCTTTTAAGAGAATTTGCAGACAAAGAGCCTGATATTAGACATCCAGAAGAAGAAGTCCCTGTTCATCTGTCGGAGATGTCAAAAATTCAAGCAGCAAGATTTATAAATTCACTTATAGGATTGATTGTTGAATATTGCGACTTGACAGATAACCAGCAAGTTGAAGTAAAAGAATTATTCCAAGAATTTAAAAAAGCTACATCTACAGGAAAAGGCAACCCTTGCGACTATGATTCAGACGGCAATTTACTTTCTGTTGATGATTGGTGCGAAATTAACAATGTATCAATGGCAAGCGGAATTAATGACGGAACTTTGGAAATTGCTCATATAATCACAAAATCAGCTCATCCTGAATATCGCAACTGTGTTTGGAATTTTTTAAGATTAACACATTATGAACACCTTGAAATTCAGCATAGGAAAGGGTGGAAAGAACTTCTATCTATATATCCACACCTTATTCCTAGAGTAAAAGCGGCTTATGATTTAGCACATGAAGTTTACCCTTTTACAATGACAGAAGAATTTAACAAAGAATAGTCTTTTATTTTCCGCCTCTGCGTCTGCTTTGGAGAAAATTTTTCACATCTCTTCTATAATACACATATCCTATTCCCAGCCTTATTTTAGGAATGTCTTTAGGAATGTCCATTCTGCTATCAATTGAATCAAGTTTTAGATATTGACGAACTTCATCAACCGACATAACATCATCACCTGCGTCATGCACTTCGTCAATTTGTCTTAGGCAGTTAGTTAGATATGTTATTTGTGCGTAAATTTCAGCACGCTTTTCCATTAAATCTTCTTGAGTTAAATGAAAACCATTTGTGTAATCTTTAGGAACTTTAAAAGGCTCTTCTACATTATTATCCATACAACCTCTATAATTAAATAAAAAAAGCGTGTCCTTTTAAAACTAGACACGCATCAGTTTTTTTTAGTATTTTATTCTTTATCTTTCTTTTTAATCATTATAGGTAAAATACTAATTATTAATGCAACGGCACCAGCAACTAGAGAAATTAAAGTAGTTATAGTTTTCTCTGCCAAGCCACCAAAAACCAATAAAGCAGAACCGATTACAATTCCTATAATAGAAGTGTATAGTTTCCAGTCTTTCTTTTCAGTTTTTGATATGATACCGATAATACAAGAAGCTAGCCCGACTGTAAATCCGACTAACTCTATCCAAACGGCAGCTTCAATACCTGTGAACTGTGCAATTACAGTTGCAGCAACAATTAAAGCAACACCAATCCAAACGAAAATATTTTTCATATTTTTCTCCTTTACTTTGTAAAAGTTGAAAAAATTATAATTAAAATAAAACTTGAACTTAATCTATCGCATAACGAGTTATAAAGTTGTTGTTTGACCAACGATTAGTAATTTCCATAATTACTTGACCATCATAAATATCTTGTTTTTGGTTTAAATCACGTTCTTCTTTAATAATTTCAGAAGCCATGTTATACAAAGATTCTGAAATTTTATCACACATTTTTAAATATTCGTCATCAGATATAGAATCTTTTAAATTTTTAGAAATTTTTTCTTCTAATTTTGTTTCTGTTAAAGAAACAGTGTCTTGATATTTTCTTAAAGCAATTTCTTTTGCTCGTTGTTGACTTGTGTTTATATTATTCCACCTCAGTACAACAGATACAGGAATCCCGTATTTTTCAGAACATGAATTTGGAGACATTCCTCGTTTTATATCAACTCTTACATTTTCTTGAAGTTCTTTTGTGTATCTCATAAACCTCGATATTCTTTTATAAAAGTTTCATTAACGTCTGAAATTGCTTCTTTTAAGTTTGTAAAATTTTTTTGAAGATGTTTTTTATAAAACCAAACACACCATAAATTGCCAATTTTATTAACCCTCGCAAAAACTTTTGATACTGTTTTAAATATAAAAGCATTTTGCGAGAAGTTATCATTGTAAATGTATAACTGACGTTCTTTCATTTTCAGAAAGGAATATCTTCTGGAAAATCAGAGCTAGGGTCATATTCTTGTTGAGCAGGCGAGTTCGTTGTGGACGGTTGTAATCCTTGTTGCTGATTATCTTTTTTCCCTAACAACTGAATATTATTAGCCTCAATAAAAATTTTACTGCTCTTTTTTCCGTCTTTTTCCCAACGGTCTTGTTTAAGACTTCCTGTTACTCCAATTTGCTGACCTTTGATTAAATATTTTTGCAAACTTTCAGCAAATTTTCCAAAAATCACAACATCAAAGTAAGATACATAATCCACATAAGAACCATCTTTGCTTTTTTGACTTTTGTTAACGGCAATGGAAACAACGGCTTTTGCAGTTCCGTTTGGCAAGTAGGAAAATGACTTATTACTTTCTTCCACATTATGAGTTAATCTTCCTACTAATGATACTGTATTTAAATCTGTCATTTATTCATCCCTTTGTTCAATTCTTTCTGTAACAAAACTTTTTTCTTTTTCAGAGTTTTTTTTCTTGTTGTCTGAATTGAAAGGAGTTGACTTTTCTTGCGGCTCTTCCCTTAGAACCGTAATGCCAACTCTTTCAGTTTCTTTTTTGTCAATTTTCATCATTGCCTCCTGTAGCTTTCCTTATATCTTCTATAAGTTCATTTTTAAAATAAAAACGAGAGTTGCCTAAGCGATGTTCTCTAAGCAACCCTTGTTTTACCCATTTCCAAATCGTTACTTGGCTTTTGCCGAACATTTTCATCACGTCTTTACGTGAAAGAATTTCTCCATTTTCTTTTTCCATATAAACCTTTATAGATTTATTGTAATTAATCAAAATTAATATGTCAACATTTTAATTCATTTTAATTAAACTCAATATATTTTTAATTTAAAGAAAATTAGAGGTAAGTTAAATAAACAGTTATTAAAAGACTTGTAAAAAAAAATACTAAAACTTCAATATAAAAACATCACAAAAGTTTTTTTCGTGATAGCAAATATGATGGCACAAAGATATAAAAATAAAATACTTGCAACAATCACTGCAAAAATTATTGACATTTTGTTTTGCATATATTATTATACACACAGTTTTTAGTTGCTATCCTTACTAGTTTTTGAAGAAAGTTATCATAGCAGATTGGTTCGACTCCCTTCTGCCGCTATACTTAATTCTTTATAACATAAAGAGTTACAAATCTAAAATGTGTCCGTGATAGCAGATTGATATCAAATCTATGTTTAGGATACTGATAAAAAACTGACTTCTGAATGAGGTCAGTTTTTTTTATGCATTTTTATTTTAAGATAAGATAAAAACTGTCAAAAGGATACATCTGATTTTATCTTTACAAGGTTTGCGTCGTAAACTTTTTTATAACCTGTTGTTTCATATTTCGTTGCGAAACAACTTAAAAAGTCAAATCGAAAATTAATATTTTTCTTTGACTTTTTATGGGAGTTCTTATGCCTTTACTAAACCATCCAGATTACAATTCCCCTACAGAATTAAATAATTTTTTGCAAGCAAACGGCATGGCAATGCAAAAAAAATTTGGACAAAATTTTCTTATTAACGAACAAGCTAGAATAAAATTAATAGATGCTTTAGAAATAAATGAAAATTCCAAAGTTTGGGAAGTAGGTCCTGGTTTAGGAGCTATGACAAGCGAAATTCTAAAACGAGGTGCAGAACTTACTGTTTTTGAAATAGACAGAGGATTTTCTCAGTTATTGCGCAATTTTTTTAGTGATTATGAAGAAAAAGGAAAGTTTCATATTGTCGAAGGCGATGTTTTAAAAACCTGGAAAATTGAGTTTGATAAAAATGGCGGACCGAACAGATTTTTTGGAAATCTTCCATACAATATTGCCGCAACATTGATTGCTGATACAATTGAAAAAAATATACGCTTTGAAAAAAATATCTTTACAGTTCAAAAAGAAGTTGCCGCAAGAGCCTGTGCAAAAGTCGGAACTGAATCATATTCATCATTTTCAATTTTATGTCAATGGGCTTACGAATTAAAAAATATAATCGACTTGTCAGGTGGAAATTTCTGGCCAAAGCCGAACGTTGATTCAAGGGCTTTTTCAATGACTCAAAAAAAGAATTTTCCGTGCTGCCAAAATCCAACTCTTTTCGTAAAAATGCAAAGAGCTCTTTTTTCTTCTAGGCGAAAAACCGTAAAAAATAACCTTTCAACTTTTCTTTGTAATTCTGACAAGGCAGATTTTGCATTAAAAAAAGCAGACATAAATCCAATGGCAAGAGCAGAATCACTTTCACTAGAAGAACTTCTGTTATTGTCTGATGTAATCAATGCTGATATAATAAAAAAATGATAAGATTAAATGAAGTTATTAACGAAATAAGAGATACAGAAAAAAAGTGCGGTCGCCAAGACGGTTCTGTAAAATTGCTAGCGGTAAGCAAGTTTCATCCAATAGAATCAATTTGCCAGGCTATTGAGCAAGGACAAAAACTTTTTGGAGAAAACAGAGTTCAAGAGGCATTTGAAAAATTTTCTGTTATTTTAAAAAAATATCCTGATATTGAACTTCATATAATAGGTCAACTGCAGACGAATAAGGTAAAAAAAGCAATTTCAATTGCAACTGTAATAGAATCTGTAGATAGGCTTGAACTTGTACAAGAAATTGAAAAACAGTGTGCAAAAATTCAAAAAAATATAAAAATTTTATTTGAATTTCATACAGCCGAAGATTCTAAGTCTGGTTTTAAAACTTATGAAGAACTATATAATGTCGTAGAATATATTAACAAAGGCAATGCTCCTCATGTTATTCCGATAGGTTTTATGACAATGGCACCTCTTACAAATGATGAGCAAAAAATTCGGAGTTCTTTTAGGTTATTAAAAGAAATTGCCACCTCTATACAAGAAAAATTCCCGCAATACGCTCTTAATTGCATTTCTATGGGGATGTCTAATGATTACAAAATTGCAATTCAAGAAGGTTCTACTGAAGTTAGAATTGGAACTGCCATTTTTGGAGAAAGGGATTATTCAAATAAATGAGTTTAAAAAAAAGATTTTTTACACTTATAAGTGCGTTTTTTTTAATTTTCTCTGAAGCATCATTTGCAGAAACTGCAGCACCGTATAGGGATGATGAGTTTCCTCTTTTATTAAAAGATTTAAGAAGAGCCGAAATCATAACTCTGGGAACTATGCCTTTTGCAGTTTTAAATGTAACTTTAGGGTATTCTTTTGGAAAGTACGCTGCACACGGTTTTGATTCAAACTATTTTGTAAATCCGTTTGCAAAAACTTCATCAGAAAATTCTTTTTCCACAGACGAACAAATAACTATTATTCTTACTTCAGTAGGAATTAGCATAGGGGTAGGAATTACAGACTATATAGTTCATATAGTAAAACGAAATTCCCAAAAAAAAGAAAAAAAAGTTATTTCTCAACCGGTAATTATAAATCCAATTGCAGAAGATTCTTCAGCAGTAAAGCTAGAGCCTCCGAAAATTGAAGCAAATAAAAACTCTGAAAACGAAATTGAAACTCTAGAGACAGATAAATCTGATGAACAACAAGATTATACGAATTCTGCCGAAAAAGAAAAAACTGTTCGCTCTTCAAAACAATTGGAAGTAAGATAGTTTATTCAAATAAAATCTTATTGGAGGAATAAAAAATGCCAAACTTTCACTACATAGTTCCAAAAGATTTTGAAGGAGTAGAAAGGCTAGATCAATATATTTCAAAAATTCCAAATGGAATGAATCGTTCTAAACTAAAAAGCGGTACGCAAGAATTATTATTAAATGGAAAAAACGCAAAGTTTTCTTCTAAGATTAAGGCAGGCGATTTAATAGACATTGTATGGGAAGACAATATTCCCGAAAACATAGAACCAGAAAATATTCCCTTAGATATAGTTTATGAAGATTCTAATGTTACTGTTGTAAACAAAGCACAAGGAATGGTAACGCATCCTGCAGCGGGAAATTGGAACGGGACTCTTGTAAACGCGCTGCTATATCACTGGGGAAGAGAACCTGTTTTTCAAATAAAGGCAGGCTCTGATAATGAAATCATTCAAAGAAGAAGACCTGGCATTGTTCATCGGTTAGACAAAGATACTTCTGGATTAATTATTACGGCAAAAAATAGAACTTCTGAAGAATGGCTAGGAAAGCAATTTAAAGAACGGCTTATACAAAAAGAATACATCTGCATTACTTGCGGAAGGCCTCCTGCCGGTGGAGGAGATATAAAAACTCAAATTGTGCGGGATATGAAAAACAGACAACGGTTCAAGGCTGTTACAGCCACAGAAGAAGGAAAATTTGCAAGAACAATCTATCACTGCGTTGCTTGTTACGGTCCGTATTCAATTATTAGAGTAAGAATAAAAACAGGGCGAACACATCAAATCAGAGTACATATGAGATATATTGGATGTCCTATTTTAGGTGATAAGATATATGGAAAAATAGACAAATTTTTTCCCGACGCAACCCTTATGTTGCACTCTAGACAAATGATTCTAAAACTTCCAGGACACAAAAAGTACAGGCTATTTAAGGCAAAAATTCCAAAACGATTTTATGAAGTCATTTCAAAGCTAAAAGAGTTGTATCCAAAAGAAATAATGCCAAAGGTGTATAAAAAATGCAGCAAATAAAAGTTATACAAGAACCAACTGAAACAAAACCCTTTGTTGTAATACAAAAACCTTCTGGTCTTTTTTCAGCGCCAATAAGAGAAAATGAAACAAATAATGCGCTTTTTCAAGCTGCAAAGTTTTTTCCTGAAATTTTAAAAGTAGACGGATTTTTTAAAAAATTTGAACACGGGCTTCTTCATCGCCTTGACACAGAAACGGAGGGATTGCTATTAATAGCGACCACGCAAGAGTTTTATAATTTTTTGCTAAAAGAACAAAAAGAAGGAAATTTTTTTAAGTATTATGAAGCAAAGTGCTTGCATATCTTAAAAAATGCAGAACTTTTAGAAGGATTTCCTCCTTGTCCAATAGAATTTACAGAAGCAAACAACTTTGTTGACCCCAAAATTTTAAAATCATTCTTTAGAAACTATGGAAAAAGCTCAAAGACTGTTAGACCAGTTACACAAGAATCTGGGAAGTCAGCTTTAAAAAAAGCAGGAAAAAAATTGGAGTATTCTACAGAAATAAAAATTCAAGAGATTGAAAACAATATTTTTAAAGCAAACTGTAAAATATCAGCAGGGTACAGACACCAAGTTAGATGCCACCTAGCTTGGTGCGGTTTTCCAATAATTGGAGATAGTCTTTATAATTCTGAATACAACAAAAACAGCAATGAAAAACTTTTATTCAGAGCTACTGAAATAGAGTTTAAAAATCCAATTACAAACAAAATTGAATTTTATAGCATTAAATAACTGTCGATACCTAAGGCCCCTTTTTCTTCAAGTTCTAGTGCAAGTTCACTCATCATCTTTTCATCAAAGTGATTGGAATAGCGTTGCTGCAAAATATACGTGCTATGTCCTAAAGCCTTAGCAATTAACCTTTGGTCAACGCCAGAACTTACCCAACGAGTTGCTGTCTGATGTCTTAAAGAGTGAAAGCAAATGCTTTCCATTTTGTCAGATTCGTAATTATACCTAATCCGTTTTATTCCCAATTCATCCATAGCTCTATAAAAGTTTCTTGTACAAAAATTTTCATCTATTGGTTCCATAGGATTTTTGGAACTAGAAAAAATATAACATTTTTCATCTTGAAACTCTTTTGGCAAAGTTTTTATATACTGTTGAACTCTTTTATAAACAAGCCGGCTGCTAGGAACTGTTCTTGTAACACCTGTTTTTGTTGTTTTTACTTTATCATAATCATTATATGCCCGCTTTACTTTTATAAAATCATTTTGAACATCTCCAATTCTTAATGCCCGTATTTCTCCAAGCCGCAAGCCTGTATTTATTGCAACAAAAAACGCAAGATAAGCTTTTGAACAACGCCAGTCATAGTTTAAAAGTCTTATTTGCTCGTCAACACTTAAAATACCACGATGATAAACTTCTATAGATGTTAGTTTAGGAAAAATAATATTAAAATCCAATTTATTTGAAATAAAGCGGTTTGTTTCAGCCCATTTTAACGGAGTCACTAAGCAAGTTTTTATTTTCTTTAAAAATCCTGTAGAAAGAACTCTATCATAATTTTTACACTTACATATCAGTCTTGATTTAAAAAACTGATTTAAAATATCTTCAGTTACATTTTTTACTTTTAGGTTTGGATAAAATTCCTTAAAGTACGGTCTTACATGATTTTTTAAAATGCTCTGATTTTTTTTAATATTCATGAGAGTAATATGCCGCCCCTCGTACAAAGCCGTTTTTACATAGTCACTATTTAAATCCCAAAAAGACTGCAAAAAGTCTACAAATAGTTCATTATCTTTTTTTTTTCTTAGATAAAATTTTTGTTAGCATAAATGTTGAAATGTTCAAAGTGTTACCTCTTTTTATAAAAAATAAGTTTTGTCAAAGGATACGCTTACGCACAAAACCCTGACTTTGCCGTTTTTAAGGTTTATACAAACCATAAATAGCCGTTCATTTCGAGTTTTTTATAAATGTAAAAAAAACGCTTTCTGCGAATTTACGCTTTTATTCTTTTTTATAAAAACCCGAAGTTTAGGCTAAATAAAAAATAAGGGACACTAAACTTTTTTACCGTTTAGTGTCCCTTATTTTTATACCCGGCACGAGATTTGAACTCGCATGATTGCTCACCTGGACCTGAACCAGGCGCGTCTACCAATTCCGCCAACCGGGCTAATAAAAGAACAATATCAGATTTTTATAAAATAATCAACTTGCTTTTACAGTTAGCGAATACAACTATAAACTGCAAAAATCATTGCTAAAAGTAAAGCCGTGGTAACAAAATAAATCCACAAAGGCAAAGATGTTTCTGAAGCTGCAAATTTTCTTCCAGTTTTTTTATTAAAATTAAAAAAAGCAATTAGGGAATTCGCATTTTTTTCTGTTTTAACTCTTGAATCAGGTTCTTTTACAAATGCATTCGAAACTGCATAGCCACATTCAGGACATCCTTTTTTAAAATCTTGAACACGGCCTGTGCAGCCGCACTTAGGGCAGCGAACCGCGCTAAAAAATTTTCCGCAGACCTTGCAAAATTTTGCGTTTTCGGGAACTTCAGAGCCGCAGTTTTCACAAAAAAATTTCGCTTTTTTGGTATTTTTCATTAACTCTCCAAGCATAACTGCTCAATTCTTTTTAACAAAGATTTTTTTGAGTCTTTGTCTGTTTCCACAGAACCAAAAGAGTTTTGTTCATTTTTTTCTGAAGAGCAATCAAGCGCATTTTTGAGTTTATTAAGAAATTCTTCATCGGAATTTTTTAATACTGCTTCAACACCTAAAAAGTCAGCTTTCTTTTTTTCTTCTTTTGAAAAGTCCTTACTAGTAAAAAGAAAAACTTTTAAATTCTTATTTTTTATTTTGTTTTCAATATGCTGAGCAAGAACTTTCCAGTGTCGAGGATAGTCCTCTGCACTTAAAACTATTAAGTCTGGATTAATTTCATCTATATTATCTAAAGCTTTTAAAAGCCACTTATATAAAATAGTAGAATAACCTAGTTCTGAAATTTTTTTTTCAAGAGATAAATAAAATGTTTCATCATCTGAAATTATTAAAGCTTTCATTCTATTCTGTTCCCAAATTAGTAACCGTATAATCGTAAATTTGCCATATACCTTCGCGCTGGCGAACTTTGTAAACGTAGCTTTTCTTTTCCCTAAAAGTAGGGTACTTAAACCACTGGATTACAGTCACAGTTCCTTCAGTTCGACTATAAACAGTTTTTTCTATTTCAAATTTTTCAGGAACTGCAACAATATCATTGTCAATTCTTGATTGCATTAAATTTGCTTTATAAGATGCCAACATTCTTTCTCGCTCTTCTGCAGAAGCTGAATTATACTTTCGCTTTGCAGCAGAATTTCTTAAAAGCATAGCTTCTACATCCATATACAAAAAGTATTGATCCCAAAGAGATTTTTGCCTTGCAATAATTGTTTGCTCAACAACTTTGTCAGGTCCAATTTCTTCAGGCTTCAAAAGCTCCGCATTTTTTTCATTCACAGGAAGAATAGAAGATGAGGCTGCAGAAGGAGAAGGAAGAATTTCTAATGAAAGCCTATTCGAAGACAAACTATTATATTTTGATTTGTAAAGCTCTGGATAAAATTTCAAAGATACAAAATAAATGGAAGGTTCTTTTACATCTATATAATCCTTTAAGTTTTCGACAAACGAATATTCTTCACCAGTTTCCAAGCTTATTTCTCTAAAGTACACAGTTTGATTTGTAGTTCTCTTTCTAATAAGATTTTCTGTCTGTTCAAGCTTAGAATTTTTTATATTATATACATCAAAATCAACGCTAAACATCCTGTCATCTGCTAATTTAAAACGATATGTAGTTTGAGAATTATTTTTTATAGAAATATGAACAAAAATTGGATTGCTGTCAGCATTTCCAGGATAATACATAGTTCTATCGTAATATCTTATAGAAACATACGGTTTTTCGCTTTCGATTTCTTCTGATTTTGTTGTTTGTGCAAAAACTAACTGTCCAAAGCATAAAAAAATCGTTATAATGGCTAGAAGTTTGCGTTTCAATTTTATACTCCTATATTTTATATTTTGAAAAAACTTACTATATTTATCGGCATTAATTATGAATACATTATCAACAAATTTAATTCAAAAAAAACTTCATCTTTGGTCTAAATTTTCAAATGCAGTTGCAGAATGTTCTAATCCTCAATCAACGTTTCCAAAAAATATTTGCGGAATACAAGGCTCGCTTCATTCATTTTTCTTAAAGGAATACTTTTATGCGAACTCTTCAAAATGGCTAAACGAACTTCAATACAGCATTTCAGGCTCATCTAATAAAAATCTTAGAAGCCCTATGCGTTTTACATCTTCTGCAACCGACATTCTTGTTATAATTCAAAGCGAAAGAGAAGCCGAAGAATTAAAAGTTGACTTAGCAACAATTTTTCCAGAAGCAGACGTTTCTGTGCTAGCTAATTGGGGAACTTTAAGTTACCGCCCAGTTTCAACAGGTTCTATCACATTTGGCAAACGCGCCGGCGTCTTGGCAAAAATGGCTATGAAAATCGAAAATCCCGCGCAAGCATTAAAAATGAAGCCTAAGATTTTTATTGCGCCTCAAAAAGTTGCTCAAACTCCGCTGCCACCGCCAGATTATATAAGATTAAATATTTTTCAATTGCTAAAAAAGCAAACAATCGACACTGTAAAAATCGCAGAAAGATTAACAAAAATCGGCTATACAAGAGTTCCTAAAGTTACAGTTCAAGGGGAATTCAGCCTTAGAGGTGAAGTTCTCGATATTTTTCTGCCAGAAGAAGAACTTGCCACTAGAATTGTATTCGATTTTGACCAAATAGAAAGCATTAAAAGTTTTAATCCAGAAACACAATCAACAGTTTCAAATTTGGATTCAGTTTTAATTTATCCTATGAAAGAAGTTATATGGGATGAAGAATTAATTTCAGTGCTAGAAGAAAAATTTTCGCAGTATCAAAATAACGAAAATCCTAATTTAAAATTTAGTGAAGAAGCGCAAAAAGCTGCAAAAAAACTTATAAATGAACTAAAAGAAAATGGTCAAAGCGAAGGCGAAGAGCTATTTTACCCAATTCTTTGGAAAAAACAATTCTCTATAATCGACTATTTTGATCAGAACACAGGAGTTTTTCTTTTTGACTTCAACAAGCTTGAAAACGCGCAGGAAAGTTCTAATCGAGAGCTTATGGGAATGTACAAAAAGGCTAGGGCAGATTTTCCTGTTTTTCCTCCAAACGAAGTTAGTTTTCAGTTCGATTTTATCTTAGAAAAAATATCAAGGTGTATAAAATTTAATACACTAAAGACAGATTCTACCTCTTTAGAACCTCAAAACAGTGAAGAAGAATCGAATTTTCTTAATATAGATTCAGAGCCTGCTCAAAGTTATTTTGGAAATATAAACTATTTAAAAGAAGAACTTGCAAAAATGCAAGAATCAGACTGGTCTGTTTACATATTTGCAGACAACGAAAATCAAGCTCTAAGAATAGACGAAATTCTAAAAGACTATACTAGAGCAAAAAACAATCCTGTGATGATAGAAGGGCTATCAATTACAGAAGGCTTTGTAATTCCTGAACTAAAAATAAGAGTAATTCAAGAAAACGAAATTTTCGGAAGAAGGAAATATATTCCAAAATCGTTGCACAGAGTAAAAAGCCAGGTTATTGATACATTTGTAGACTTAAATCCCGGAGATTACGTAGTTCATGTAAATTACGGAATCGGTCTTTTTAAGGGAATAGAAAGGGTTAGGGCGGCAGGAAACGAACGGGACTATATAAAACTCGAATACGCAGACGAAGAATTTATTTTTGTTCCAATTGAGCAAGTAAATCTTGTCCAGCGTTATATTGGAAATGAAGGAAATGCGCCTAGATTGGATAAACTAGGAAGCAAGCACTGGGAAAACCGAAAGAACAAAGTAAAAAAAGAAGTTGAAGATATTGCAAAAAAACTAATAGACCTTTACTCAAGGCGAAAAGCGGCTCGCGGTTTTCCTTTTGAAAAAGATACTGAATGGCAGACTACATTTGAGGCGGCTTTTCCGTATGAAGATACGCCAGATCAAATTACAGTCACAAAAGAAATAAAAGAGGATATGGAAAAACCTGTTCCCATGGACAGGCTTGTTTGCGGCGATGTTGGATATGGAAAAACAGAAATAGCCATGAGAGCCGCATTCAAAGCTGTCATGAACGGAAAACAGGTTGCTTTTTTGGCTCCAACAACAATTCTTGCGGAGCAACACTTTGAAACTTGCACAGAAAGATTTAAAAATTTTCCAGTCAGAATAGCGCAGCTTTCAAGGTTTGTATCATCTTCTGAGCAAAAAAAGATTCTAGCAAAACTTGCGCAAGGCCAAGTGGATATACTTATTGGAACACACAGAATAATCCAAAAAGATGTAATATTCAAAGACTTAGGATTAATTATAATTGACGAAGAGCAAAGATTTGGTGTAAAAGACAAGGAAAAACTTAAGGAAATAAAAAATAATATTGACTGCCTTGCAATGTCAGCTACTCCTATTCCAAGAACACTGCACATGAGCCTTTTAAAAATTCGAGACATGAGCCTTTTAACAACGCCTCCTCAAATCAGAAAACCTATAGAAACTGTTATAGAAGCATACAGTGATGAAAAAGTTGCTGTGGCCATAAGAAAGGAAGTAGAAAGAGGCGGACAAGTTTTCTACCTGCACAACAGAGTTGAATCTTTAAACGAAACAAGAATAAGGCTAGAACGGCTTCTTCCGGAGATGATGATAGAAACTGCGCATGGGCAAATGTCAAGCGAAGAGCTAGACGATATTTTTAGAAGATTTAAACTGGGCGGTTTCCATGTTCTTGTGGCGACAACAATAATAGAAAACGGAATTGATATTCCTAATGTAAATACAATTATAATCGACAGAGCTGATATGTACGGAGTATCTCAGCTGTATCAGCTTCGAGGCAGAGTCGGAAGAAATGACAAAAAAGCCTATGCGTATCTAATGTATCCAGAGAACAAGTCTTTAAGTGAAGTCGCAATGAAGCGATTGCAAGTTATAAGCGATTTTACCGAACTTGGAAGCGGCTTTAAAATCGCTATGAAAGACATGGAAATTCGTGGCGCAGGCAATCTTTTAGGAAAAGACCAATCAGGCAGCGTATATTCAGTAGGATTTGATATGTACGTCAGACTTTTAAACGAAGCTGTAAATAATCTCATGGAAACAGATTATAAAACCCAGACAGAACCATTAATCGAACTTGAATATACAGGTTTTATACCAGACACCTATGTAACAAATCCGCAGACAAAAATGGAAATTTATAAAAAGATTGCAGCTATTCATACAACAGAAGAATTTGATTGCGTCTGCACAGAATTGCTAGACAGATTTGGTCCGATTCCAGAAGAAGTTTTAAGTCTTCTTTCGCTAGCTGAAATAAAAATCATTTGCAAAAAACTAAACATTCCATCCGTAAAAGAACATCAAGGAACGGTTTCTGTAGAGTTTGCAAAAGTTTCCGACATAAATGTAAACAAAGTGCTAAAGCTAATTACTGAATCCTGTGGAACCGTAAAACTAAATTCTGCAAAACCAAATATGATTATGCTAAATCTAGGAAAAATCGGCTTAAAAGAAAAAAGTGAATTTATTCGCGAAAAATTAAGCAAGATTGTCTAAGGTAAAAAGGTTGAAGTTGAAAAGTCGAGTTTTTTTGGGATTTTTAACGCTTCCTTGTTCTTTCTATAATGAATATTCTGTCTACCAAGAATAATACAAACTTTTCTTTTATCTTCTTCAACTCTCTTGTTGACCCCAAAGAATTGTATCATTATAATTAGAATTATATGCGTTCTACTAATCACAACCTTCTTTGTTTAACTCTTTTTTTTCTTATATTTTCCTTATTGCAGCCTATTTTCGCGATTGGAAAAGCAGATTCATACGATGAGCTTATAAAATCGGGTTCTGTAGAAGATGTAAAAAAAGCTTTTAGAAATGACAACGATATGCACAGAACACGAATCGGAGTTGATAAAGACACGATTTTAATGAAAGCCATAAAGTATGACCGTTCAGAATCATTTATAAAACTAATGATAAATTCTGGCGTGGATATAAAAGCGAAAAATAAACAAGGACAAACAGCTTTAATCTACACATGTAAGTATTCTACCGATGATAATATTCTAAAAATAATTCTAAAAAAATATGGTTCAAAAAAAGCCGTTCGAAAAGCAATCCTTCAAGCAGATGATTCAGGAATGAATGCG
Organism: uncultured Treponema sp.; assembly: GCA_934667505.1. GTDB lineage: Bacteria > Spirochaetota > Spirochaetia > Treponematales > Treponemataceae > Treponema_D. The sequence goes on from CAKULY010000034.1 coordinate 16,268, forward strand.
TTGGATTATTCTAAGCAAAACTCTTCACCTAATACATTAAACTACTTAAAGACAGTTCTTCCGGAAGAAGATTGGAATCCTTCTACAAAGCTAGAAACTATTCAGCAATCAGAAAAGCAAGAACAGAACGAAGATTTGCAAAAAGATGAAATAAAAACTTCCGATTCTAATGAAATTGCAGAAGAAGAAACTCAAACCTTACAAAAAGAAAGCGAAAATTCTATAAAAGATGATTTCGCGACAGCTCAGCCTCAGCAGCCAGACGAAAAAACTGCAGCATCAACGGAAAATGCTGGTGCTGCCGCAACTGAAGAATCTATTGGCACTACAGTTTCAGCTCAAATTCCACTTTCACAAAATGATGCTATAGCAGAAACTGCAAAAACAGATGAATCAGTAAAAACAAATTCAGAATCTTCTGATAAGAATAAAAAACAAGAAACTGAACAAGAGAAAAATAATATTCAAAACACAAAGAATTCAGCAAATTCTGAGCTAAAATCAACAAAAGTCGCTCCAAGTCCATCTTCAGTTACAAAATATGAACGAACTTATCTTTACGATTACGCTCCTAAAGAAGATGAAATAATTTCAGAACCGCAGACGAATGGCGAAGAGCTTATAAAAATAGAAAATCCTAATCAAAAAGATAAAAACGGAAAAACACCACTAATGACAGCCATAAAAAACGGAAACGATTGGGAAATTCGTTCGCTTTTAAAGTCAGGCGCAGATGTAAATGCAAAAGACAACGAAGGCTGGTCCGCCCTGATGTACGCAATCAGATACCAAAACAATCTGGAATT
>CAKULY010000035.1 GCA_934667505.1 uncultured Treponema sp.
ATTGCAATATATGCATTTAGATTTTCGGGTCAAGCCCGAAAATGACAGAAAAGATACTTTTGGGACAGCCCCCAAAACAGCCCAAATGAAATGCAAGCGCAACCATCTGAACAAATTGAAAATTCGCTGAAAGCTTTTTTTCACAATTTGTAAAAAAATTTGACATTTGGAATAATTTATTTATTCAAAAGCGTTTCTGTGATTTTTCCATTTTTCTTTGTATTGTGAATAATCCTTTTATCAGATATAATCGTTCTTATGGACAAAATAAACATAAAAGTTATTGCTGAAGTTGGTGCTGTAATTCCAGAATATAAAACGGCAGGGGCAGCTGGCGCAGACATTTATTCGCATTTGAGCGAGCCTGTTACTATTCCGGCTGGAAAATCCGCTATGATTCCGACTGGACTTTTTTTTGAAATTCCTGAAGGCTATGAAGTTCAAGTCAGGCCTCGCTCTGGTTTGGCCGCAAAAAACGGCGTAACCGTTTTGAATAGTCCTGGAACAATTGATTCAGACTATCGTGGCGAAATTAAAGTGATCCTTATAAATCACGGAGATGCTGATTTTGTTGTTCATGATAAAGAGCGCATCGCGCAGATTGTGATTGCTCCTGTAACTCAAGGTGCTTTTACAATTGCAGAATCTTTGTCTGAAACAGAAAGAGGTGCAGGTGGATTCGGTTCTACAGGTGTAAAGGCTTGAATATCTTAAAAAAAGTAAAATCTCTTTTTGTCTTTTTTCATACTCATTTTTTTTCGACTTTTTATAAGAGGATAAAAGTTTTTTATGCAGGTTTTTTGTCTTTTTTTGAAGAAATTCAAATCAAATTTTTTCATAAGGGTGAGCTTAGCGATAATGTTTTAATAAAATACCTTGTAAAAGAACTTTTGCTTTACTTTTTTGTGGCCTTTTTGTTTTTCTTTATGATTTTTTTTTGCAACCAGATTCTTCTTTTGGCGGAAGAGATTTTGAAAAAGCGTGTTCCGTTGAAAGATGTTGTCCGCCTTATTGTTTACAGCCTTCCGATGATTATTGCCCAGTCTTCGCCATTTGCAACCTTGGTTGGTTTTTTAATGTGCCTGGGCAGAATGATGAGCGACAATGAAATCCTTATCATAAGGGCGAGCGGTCAAGGTTATCTAACAGTTGCAGTCCCTGTTATTGTTTTGGGCTTGATAATCTCTCTTTTTTCTTTTTTTGTTAATGATTATCTTCTTCCGATTGGTAACATAAAGTATAATAAGTTGTATCGCCAAGTAGCTAGTTCAAATCCTGGAATTTTAATAGAGCCAAATTCCATAAAAAAATTGAACAATGCTACGATTGTTATTGGCGACGGTTCTGAAAATAGCGTTTCTGATTTAATTATTTTTGATAAAGGAAGCGACAACCGGCAAAGGATAATAGTTGCTGGAAAATCTACGATTGTAAATGCCAAAAAAGATGGCGTCCTTATGCAGATGAACATGGATAATGCGGTTTCTGTTTTTTTAGATGCAAAAGATAAAAGAAAGTTTGATGTGCTAGATGCGGAAAAAACAACATTAAATATATTTGATTCTTCGATTTTTAGTTCTTCTTCATCTGTAAGTCCTAGGGAAATGACTTCTTTTGATGTTGGAAAAATGATAAAAAACATGAAATCCCGGAAGAATTATAGCAAACAACAGTTGAATCGCTATAGAATGGAATTTCATAAAAAGTTTTCTTTGCCGTTTGCTTCAATATTCTTTGCATTTTTAGCAATTCCTTTGGCTTTTCTTTTTGGAAAACACAATGGGCAAACGATTGGGCTTGTAGCAGGTCTTTTGATTTGTGTTTGGTTTTGGGCAATGCAAATCCTTGGACAAATCTTTTCTAGCAGAAACGGAATGAACGGTGTTTTTGCAATGTGGCTTCCTGATGCAATTATTTTTATTGTCGGAACCCTGCTTTTTACGGTGTTGAACAAAAAATGAAGCTTGTTAAGTATATTTTTAAAAGGTTTTTTCCAGTTTTTTTAGGTTCTCTGGGCTTTTTTTCTCTCGTTTTAATTCTTGTAGATTTAATGATGAACCTTTGGAAGTTTATTCAAAATGAAGCTCCAATTTTAGATGTCTTAATGATTATGGCGCTTTATTTTCCAAAAACTTTGTGGTACACAGTTCCTTTGGGAATCCTTTTTGCAGTTTCTTACACTCTTAGCGATTTGTATGCAAATAATGAGCTTACCGCGATGTTTGCTTGCGGAGTTTCTTTAATCCGCTTTACACTGCCCTTGCTGATTTTTTCTTTGTTCACAAGCTTTGCTTTGCTGATTTTCGAGGATAAAGTTATAGTCCCCACGTATGCTAAAAAGGTTGAACTACAGGCAAAACTTCTTGGGGAATCTAAAAAAGATAATAATGAAAATATTGTTGTTATTTCTGATAATGGAAAAATTATCTACAAAGCAAGATTTTATGAAAATTCTCAAAAAAGGATTTATGACCTTTACTTAGTTTTTAGAAATGAAAATCGTTCTTTAGATTCTATTGTGTTTGCTGAAAACGCTTTTTGGAACGAGGATAAAAAACTTTGGCAGCTTCAAAACGCTATTCAGTATAAATATTTAGAAGGAAATATTGAAACTCTTTCTTATGTTGAAGAATCTCTTGCTTCTAAACTTGATGAGCCTGCTGAAACTTTTAAAAATAATACTGTAAATGTAGAAACTGTTAGCATAAAAGAAGCTAAAACGTATATAAATCATCTTAGAAGAGCAGGTCTTCCTTACAGCGAGGAGCTTTCTGTTTACTATAAGAAGTTTTCTTTTCCATTTATAGTTTTTATTGTAGTATTTCTTTCTGTAGGATTGTCTGGAAAGTCTAGAAAAAATGTTCTTTTGATAAGTTTGTCACTTTCCGTTTGCGCTGCGGTTTTGTATTATGTAACGCAAATGATTACAATGATTTTAGCAAAATTTGGATATATTTCTCCTTTTATGGGAGCATGGTTTCCTGTGTTTTTGTTTGTGTTTATCAGTTTTGTTTTGCTTAGGTTTGCGCGGACTTAGTTTTAGGGTATAGGTTGTATTAGAAAATGAGCAAAAGCGATGAATGTGTATTTTATAAAAACTTAAAATACAGATTATAGGATGGTATATGAAAATTTTTGATATTTTGCATAAAAGTTCTGATGGAAAATCTCGCACAGGAATTTTAACTCTTCCGCATGGAACTGTAAAAACACCAGTGTTTATGCCTGTTGGAACTTGTGCTACAGTAAAGGCAATTTCTAAAGATAATCTTGAAGAAATCGGATTTGAAATAATTCTCGCAAATACTTACCATCTTTACTTGCGGCCAGGCGCTGATTTAATAAAAGAAGCTGGCGGATTGCACGGTTTTACAAAGTATAATGGAAACTTTCTTACTGATTCTGGCGGTTTTCAGGTTTTTTCTCTTTCTCAACTTAGAAAAATAAATCCTGAAGGTGTAAAATTTCAAAGCCATATCGATGGAAGTTATCATCTTTTTACTCCAGAAAGCGTTGTCCAAACCCAAGCGAAGTTTAATTCAGATATACAGATGCAGCTGGATGTTTGCTCTGGTTTTGGCGTCGATAAAAATGAAGCTGTTCACGCTTTGGAAGTAACTTCAAACTGGGCTAAAAGAGCAAAAGAAGAATGGCTGAAGCAACAGTCTGATGGTTATAAAGGTATTTTATTTCCGATTGTGCAAGGTAATTTTTTTGAAGACTTAAGAAAAAAAAGCGCGGAATTTGTCAGTTCTCTTGATTTGCCAGGAATTGCGATTGGCGGCTTAAGCGTTGGTGAGCCTGCGGACAAGTTTGCATATTTTCTTCAATATACGATGCAGTTTTTGCCAGAAGAAAAACCTGTTTACGTTATGGGAATTGGCACTCCGGAATACATTCTTGAGGCTGTTGCCGATGGAGTTGATATGTTCGATTGCGTGCTGCCAACAAGAAACGCGAGAAATGGCGCGTACTTTACACATGATGGTCAGCTTTCCATAAAGCAAGAGCGTTATAAGCATGATTTTAAACCTATTGATAAAGAATGTAACTGTAAAGTCTGTAGAACTTATAGCCGTTCTTATTTAAGGCACTTGTTTAAAGAGCAGGAAATTCTTTCTTCGATGTTGGCTTCGTATCACAATTTGGCATTCCTTAATCAAATGATGAATGAAATTAGGCTTGCGATAAGCCAAAATCGTTTTGAGCAGTATCGCAAAGACTTTTTAACTCGTTACAAGGCAGGAAATATAGAATAGCTTATGAAAAATTCTTTAATTTTCTTTTTTATTTGTTTTATCTTTGCTTTTAATTTGTACTCTCAGGAAAAAGTTGAAAATCAGTTGAACAAAGGCGATTCTTCTATTAATTCTATTAATTCTGAAAATGCTGAAAATCAAGATGCCAGTCTTTCTATGGAATCTGAAACTTCCAATTTAAAGAGCTCTGATGAGTTTAATGAATCTGATTTTGAATACGCTGAGAAAGTTGTTGTTCCTGAACCCAAAAAGCCGAAATCCGTTGATTTGCAAAAAATTCAGGAAGCACAAAATAAAGATCCCGATAAAAAAGATTTTGAAGAAAAAAAACTTGCAATAAACTATGGAACTCCATCAGAAATCAGCTCTGTAATTGATGAAATCTTAGAAAATGAAGATCCCAGGTTTAGTTTAGAACTTTACGATTTATTTCAGAATACAGGAAATAACGAAATCCGTGAAAAAATCCTTGAATATTTTACAAAAATAAAAGACCCTTGCCTTGAAGATTTTGCGGTTACCTTGTTAGATGACCCCTACGACAGCTCTAATTCCCTTGTGGAAAAAACTATGAACTACGTAAGCGAAGTTGGATGCCGTGAAGCAGCTCCTGCTTTGGTAAAATTGCTTGAAAATGGCGATGAAAAGTATTTTAATGGAGCCTTGCTTGCGCTTGGAAAGACTGGCGGACCAAAGGAAGCAGTTTATCTTGCAGATTTTATAAAAAATGATGAACTTTCTGTTCCCCAAAAGCAGACGCTTATGAGAACTCTTGGAAAAATAAACGCATCCGAAACTTTTTTTCAGCTTGTGGAAATTGCCCAAAATGAAGATGAGAATTCCTTTGTAAGAATGTATGCGGCAGAAGCCATTGGTAATATGAAAAAAAAGGAAGCTGTTCCAATCCTTATAAAAATGTATGAAGATGGTGATCCGAATATGCGTCAGTATTGCGTAAAAGGGCTTACGAATTTTCCTGATTCAGAAGATGCAAAAAAAACTATAATTCAAGCGATTCGCGATTCTCATTACAAAGTAAGAATTGAGGCAATAAAAAGCGCGCAGAAAATGAATATAAAAGAGTCTGTAGACTTTCTTACCTATAGAGCAAAAACAGATACAGAAGCCGCTGTAAAAAAGGAATGTTATCCTGTAATTGCTCAACTTAATACTGATAAAGGAAATAGGTTTTTAGTTGAACAGCTTGCAGACAAAAAAACTTCTGATGCTGTAAAAATACAAGTCATAGAAGCTTTATTAAAAAATGGAACACTAGGGGAAGATAAAATTGCTGAGCTTGCAAAAGATGCTGCCAGTGATGACAGAAAAAAGAATTTCCGTTATTCAATTGGTAAACTGATTGCAAAGTATTCAAGACCTGCATTCGCTGATGTTTGCCTGCTGTATCTTCAGTCTAAAGATGCTCAAACTGTTAGCTTAGGAATTGACATGTATAAAAATTCTAGATACGAAATAGCGCGTTCCGCTCTTTTAAAAATTGCTGAAGACAAGAAAGGAAATTCTTCAAACCGAAAAAGAGCTTGCGATTTATTAGGGCTTGATGAAGAGGAAACTGAAACTGCAACAGAAGAAAATAAGTCTACAAAACAAGGTGTTCAAAACAAGGCCAATTTAGATTCTTCTGAAGCAAAATAGTTAGTGCATTAAAGAATTTGCTTTTCGATATGCCTCGTTTACAAATGTAAGTTGTCCTTCTGTAAATAAGTTTGCGCTTTCGTCTACTAATTTTTCTAAGCTTGCAAGGCTTTCGTTTAGCGCCGTAGAAAGACCTCTTGAAACTTTGTTCCAGTAGGTGCCTTTTCCATCTGTGAAAAGACAAATAAAGCCGTATTCCTTGCTTTTTTGCTTTGCAACCGTAACTCTTAAGATATTTTTTGCGCAGTTAGAAAGAATTTCGGCAGCATTCTGTTCTTGAATGTTTATATTTAACTTTCTGTTCCAATCTGATTCTTTTAAAGGATTTAGATTTAAGATTCTTGCAACTTTTACTGCTGTAGAAAATTTTTCGTTTTCTAGCAAAGTAAAGCCGTTTTTAAAAATTATTTTTACTTTAATGCTTTGTTCTGGAACTTTTTCATCTTTCTGTGCGTTTTTTATTGCTTCAATAAAGTTTTCAAAATCCAAAATAAGCTGTTTTTTTCCTTTTACTTTTTTTATCTTAAAAGTTTTTCCACCAAAAAGCAGTTCGTCTTGGTTAGATTCACTCTTTTTAAATTCTTTTTTAGGTTCCTTTTCTTTTTTCTTTTTATTTATTTCATTTTCATAGCGGTCGCTCTGTTTTTCTAATGTGTTTTTAGACTTGTTGTTTTCAAGCCTTTTTAAAAGGTCTGGAGATAGCGTGTTCAAGATATTTTTTGTAAGAGGAGAAACGCTCATCGCATACATTCTTGAAGTTCTTACGATTTCTCCTGCAACGATGTACAGCGGGTCTTGCTTAAACATTACACTTCCCGGATGAATACATATATTGTCGGCTGTGAGGCTTTTGTATGTGTTCTTTTTTACTCTAATGCACACGAATTGAATCATTCCTGCTGCAATGCACGTCAAATAGTCGCTTCTATTTCCGCCAGAAAGAACTGGAATATTCATGTGGGCTAAAATATCTTTTAATTGAAATACAATATTCTCGATTTCGAGCATAATCCGTTCGTCTAGGTAATTTTTTTTGCAGAATTTTTCTTTGTTTTCTGAATTTTCAAAAGTTCTAAATATATTCAGATAGGAAGCGAAATCTCCTTGTATATCCTGAAATGCATGATGCGCTCGTCTAGCTTCCATTTCTTCCCCTAAAGGAAGTAAGAATGGAGTGTGCGCGGAAAGAAATGCAGCTGCAATAAGCGCATCCTCTAGAACGTCAGGATACTTCATTATGGATTCAACTATTATTCTGCTAATTCTAGGTTCAAGGGGGAAGTTTACCATCATCTTTCCTATTGAAGATAGACTGTTGTCAGCATCTAAGGCTCCAAGCATATTCAATGTGTCAACAGCTCCAAAGATATTTTCTTTTCCAGGAGGCGAAATAAAGTCGAATCCACAAAAATCTTTAATTCCTAAATCTGCCATCTGTAAAACAACTTCGCTTAAATCTGTTCTATAGATTTCTTCGGTTGTATACATCGGTCTTGTTTCAAAGTCTTTTTTAGAATAAAGTCTGCAGCAAGTTCCAGGCTGCGTTCTTCCAGCTCGGCCTTTTCTTTGATTGCAGCTTGCTTTTGAAACCGTTGTTTCTATAAGGCTTGAAGTGAAGGTGTGAGGATTATAAAAATTTAGTTTTGCAAGCCCTGAATCTATAACTGTAGTTATGTCTGGTATAGTGACTGAAGTTTCCGCAATATTTGTTGATATAATTACCTTTCTTTTTCCGCGAGGTGTTGGCAAAAAGACTCTTTCCTGATCTTCCTTAGAAAGCCTTCCGTAAAGGGGGAGTGTATAAATTTTTCTTGCAAAGTGCGAATGGTCTAGCATTTTCATGCAGTCTTTTATAATTTTTTCGCCTGGCAAGAATATTAATATTCCTCCATGATCGTCGTTATTTAAAACTCGTTCAACTGTAGAAGATATTTTTTTGAGCAAGGCTTCGCAGGCTGCCTCTGATTGTGTTCCTGTAGTTACAGATGGCGGATCGTATATCATAGTTACTGGATAAGTTACTGTTTCTATTGTTACAATCGGGCAATTGCCGAAATATGAAGAAAATGCTTCAGCGTTCATCGTAGCAGAACTTACAATTACTTTAAATTCTTTGCGAACTTCAATAACTCTTTTTAAAAGACCAAGAACAAAATCTATATTTAAACTTCTTTCGTGGGCTTCGTCCACCATTATAACAGAGTATTTGCTGAGCCATGGATCAAGTTTCATTTCTTGCAAGAGAATTCCATCGGTCATTATTTTAATTTTTGTGGTTTCGTCTGTTTTATCTTCAAAACGCATTTTGTAGCCTACAAGACCTGGATAAGTTGTCCCAAGCTGTTTTGCTATAAATTCGCTTACAGAAAGCGCTGCAATTCGTCGCGGTTGCGTAACTGCAATAATTCCATCGCTGTCATATCCAGCTTCGTGAAGAATTATAGGTAATTGTGTTGTCTTGCCAGAACCTGTAGGGCTTTGAACAACAATAACTTGATTTTCATTTAAAACTTTTAATATTTTGTCTTTTTGTTGGTATACTGGAAGAGAATTAAAATCTAGTGCCATATTATAGTTTCCTCTGTTTTTTCAGTTATTTGCTTTCTGCTGTTAATGTATTTTGCCCACTTTTGATTATTTTCGTTTAGATAACTAATAAAATCATCATCAAGTTTTTTTATTACAAATTCATTTAGTTCGTTTATATATGTTGTAATATAGTTTTTTTCTTTAAAAACTATTATTGGTGAACTTTCTATCGTTTTTGAGTATACAACATTTAGCAAGTAGCTGTCACCTGTGTTGTCTCTCGGATTGCTTGGATTTTTGAAATCCGGATTTCTTCGCTGTCCGCTTATGGTGTTTCCATTTCCATAGATTATAAATTTTTCAAGATTACCAGTTTCTTTTTTGCCGAAAAATTCTATTTCTCTAGGAACGTGCGGATGGTTTGCCCAAATTATATCTACATTACAGTTTTCAAGCAAAGATTTATAGTAAGATTTTCTTTTTGCAGAAACTTTTGCTTCGTATTCAGGCTCGTCTGTGTGAATTGAAAGAATAAATAAATCGCAAGGATTTTCTTCTCGTATTTTTTTTAAGTAATTTGAAAAATCTTCCCACCCAAGTTTTGATGAAACTACATAGTTTAAATAAGATTTAAAATCCGGTCTGTTTAAAATTTCTGTTACTGCGCAAAATAAAACCGTCCAATCTTCTTTCTTAATTACTTTGTATGAAATTGGAGTTTTTGAAACTTTATTGATTCCGCAAAAATAAACTGGTCTATCGGAGAACGCCGTTTTTTGCTCTTTTTCAGACGCCCACTTTTCTGTAGACAAAATTCCTTTTAATCCCTGGTCATTTGAATGGTTGTTTACTAACGAAAAAACGTTTATGCCCGCTTTTATAGCTGCTTCAGGAAAATCAGAATTCATATTGAAGTTCGGGTAGGTTGAATATGGCAGTTCGTCGCAAACAGGCGCTTCTAAATTTGCAAATGCAAAGTCTGATTGAACTATCAAAGGTGTAATATCTTTCCAGATTTTATTAAAATCGTCCATGCGAAAATTTTCTTTGTGAGCCATTATATCTCCTGCAAAAACAAGAGAAAGAATTTTTTCTTGTTTTTCCTGTCTCTCTTCTTGTGCAGGGACAGTCTTGCAGCTGTAAAACAAAAGTGATGGGGAAAAAAGAGAAATTACTGCAATAAAAAAAAGATTTCGCATTTTTTATAGTATAGCATAAATGTTTTAGAAAATAAAATTCAAGGCTGTTTTATGTTGAAAAAAACTTAATTTTTTTTTAGAATAATATTAGGTCGAAAGTTGAAAAGTCGAGTTTTATAAAATTATTGAAAACAATGCTTATTTTTTTTAGCCAAGTTTAATCAATCCTTACGTATTTTTGTAAAACTGAATTTTCTACCCATTAATAAAATTTGGATTTAAGTATGAAAGAAGAGTTATCAAGCAAAGAAGAAAAACTTCAGCATATCATAGAACTTGAGCAAAAACTCAATGAGATTCAAGACGTAGATGTTCTTTTGGAGCGAATTTTAACGGAGACCCGCCGTATAGTTAATGCCGATGCCGGCTCTATTTATGTTGTAGACGGAAAAAATCTAAAAATAAAGTATGCTCAAAACGACACTCAGCTTAGAGAGTTGCCTCCTGGCGAAAAGCTCCCGTATCTATTTTTCGCTTTTCCTATAAACGATTTTTCTATCGCAGGGTATGTTGCCGCGCATAAAGTTATGTTGAATTTTAAAGACGCCTATGAAATCGGCAATGATAAGCCATATAAGTTTAATCGTCAAACTGATATTACTACAAACTATCGTACAAAATCTATGTGTACAATTCCGCTTATAATGAGCAGTGGAGTTTTGCTAGGTGTTCTTCAGATAATAAATAAACTTGATTCTGTAGGAAGTGTGGTTTCGTTTTCAGAAGATGACGAAATTTTTATAAATCATTTTGCAAATTCTGCTGTTCAGGCTCTTCAGCATGCTTATAACACTCGTGAAACTCACAGAAAGATGTTGAAGATGTCCGAATTCAGAGACCCTAAGGAAACGTATCTTCATGTAGAAAGAGTTTCCAGTATTGCGTTAGAAATCTATGACCGATGGGCGTTCGACCACAACATTCCAGAGGAAGAAAAGCATAAATACAGAGACAACTTAAAGATTGCCTCTAAATTTCATGATATTGGAAAGGTCGGTATTTCAGACTTGGTTTTAAAAAAGCCTGCAAAGTTTGACAACACAGAACGAGCCATTATGCAAGGTCATACGTGTATAGGCGCGCAGCTTTTTGAGCCTCCAGAATCAGATTTGGATAAGATGTCAAGAGATGTTGCCCTGTATCACCACGAACGCTGGGATGGCGGAGCATCTGGTTATCCTGGAAAGTGCGATTTTATGAGTTTTAAAATTGGAGATCCAGTACTTGTAACAAAACCTTTGGTTGGCGAAGAAATTCCTTTGGCGGCAAGGATTGTCGCTGTTGCAGATGTTTTTGACGCGCTTTCTCATCGTCGCTGTTATAAAGAGGCATGGACTTTAGACGACTCTTTTGCAGAAATTCAAGTCAGCTCAGGAACTCAATTTGATCCAGAAGTTGTGCTTTCCTTTATGAAAGTAAGAGAGCGAATAATGAAAATTCTTTTGGACTTTGAAGATTCTGATTAGTTTAAATCGTTTTTAAAAAGATTTTGCATCTGCTTATTAAAACATTCTTTAAATTTTAAAAATTCTTTTTTGCTGTAGAAACTTCCTTTTTTTCCACCAAGCCCGATTTGGGCAAGCTGAAAGTCAAAATCTCTGTCAGAAAGTTTTTCGTTTATATTGTTTTTTGTAAAAACTGTTCCTCTGTCATTTATAACTGCAATAGATTTTTCTACAAGTTTGGATGCAAAAATAATGTCTTTTGTAATTACTAAATCCTGTACGGTTGCGTGCTCAAGAATGTAATTGTCGGCAGCATCTTTTTCATTATTGCAGATTATCATTTCAAAGTCGTTGAAACAAGCGTTTATTTTTTTATTTGCGACGAATACTACCTTGATTGAAAAATTGTGAGCATATTTTACAACAAAATCCCGTATTGCTGTAGGGCAGGAATCTGCGTCTACCCAAATTTTAATGTTCATTTTAAAACCTTGTCAATTTTTTCTATAAGAGAGCGTGTTATTTTGTCTGCTTGTTCATCAGTTTCATTTTTTTGCAATGCGGCTTGGAATTTTGCATTTCTGCCTTTTTCTTTGTAGAGGTCATCGCATAGCATAATTCCTGCTAAAATAGAAATTTGCAATGGATTATCTAGGGAACTTGTGTCTTCTATTTGCTTTGCAATTCGTTTGTAATAACCCAAAAGTTTATTTAAGTAGTCATCGTCTTCGTTAGCTTTTATAGAAAAAGATGTTCCCAGCACATCAATTTGAAGTTTTCCCATATAAACCTTTTAGAATATGTCAAACTGTCCAGATTCTTCTGATGATGAATCCTTTTGTTCATAAGGCGATGGATTTTGAGCTTGTGTATTTATGAAATTTTGCTGCTGTTGATTTTGAGACTGAGTGTTGCCTACTGAAGACATGTCAAAAAAACTTTTTTGTTCTGACTGTTGTTGTTGTTGTTGAACTTGTTCTTCATGACTTGATTGTTCAGCATACGTGTTGTCTTGTGGAATAGCCGTTGAAAGCTGCTGCGTAGGCTCTGCTTCTTTTTCTGTTGGAGCGACTGCCTTCAAAACGGAATTTTCGATTGAATTTAGCCGATCCAACGCTTTTAAAATACCAGACTCGATCCTGTTTTGATCTGATTCGATAGTTGTAAGTTGCTCCGACTTGGTAGAAAGCGCATTTGTGAGCTCGGCACATTTACTGCGAAGAGCATCGTTTTCTGCCTGTAGCTGTGCAATTTTTGCAACAGCACTTTCAACTTTCTGTTCAAGAAGTAAAACCTGATCGAGTGAAATCATTTTGGTATTCCTTAAGCTTTTAATGCTTTTTTAGCAGCTTCAATAACAGCCTTGAATGCTGCTGGATCTTCAATTGCCATATTAGAAAGAGCCTTTCGGTTCAATGTAATTCCAGCTTTTGTGCATCCGTTGATGAAAGTTGAATAAGTCATTCCTTCATCTCTTACTGCAGCATTAATACGTGCAATCCATAGTGCACGGAATTCACGCTTGCGAAGACGTCTGTCAACATAGGCATGGCTTAAAGCTTTTACTACAGCATCTTTAGCAGGTTTGTAATTTGATTTACGGTCGCCGCGGAAACCTTTTGCAAGTTTAAGAATCTTTACACGGCGGTTCTTTCTTTTTGTTCCGTCTATCGCTCTTGACATATTTTACACCTCATTAACCGTAAGGAAGCATCTGCTTACGAATTTTCTTTGCATCAGCTTCTGCAACATAACCTGTTTCACGGAGCTGTCTCTTTCTTTTTGGAGAACGCTTTGTCAAAATATGACGAAGGTTCTGCTTCTTGTGCTTAACTTTGCCAGTTCCTGTTAGGGAATAGCGTTTTGCAGCAGCACGTTTTGTCTTCTGTTTAGGCATTTTCTTACCTCAAATTAATTATTTGGCTTTTGCACTAATTGTCATGGACATTGTTTTACCGTCCATTGCCGGTTGTTTTTCCACAACATACGCGGAAGTAAGCCTTTTTAAAACTTCCTGCAGGACATCATAACCGAGTTCTGTGTGCGCAAGTTCACGTCCGCGGAAACGGATTGTAACTTTTACTTTACATCCTTCGTTTAAAAATTCCTGTACATGCTTGGCTTTAGTATCAAGATCCCCTGAACCAATTTTTGGTTGCATACGGATTTCTTTTAACTTTAGTACCTTTTGGTTTTTCTTGGATTCACGGAGCTTTTTTTCCTGTTCAAACCGATACTTGCCGAAGTCGAGTATTTTGCATACTGGCGGATTGGCATTTGGTGAAACCTCAACAAGGTCCAGGTCCTTCTCTTTTGCCATTTTAAGAGCTTCCATTGTAGGAACAATGCCTTTCTGGTTACCCTCATCATCAATGAGACGTACCTCGCGGACTCGAATCATTTCATTAACTCTAAGTCCATTTTTACTGTTGTTGTTTGTGTATGCCAACTATCCTCCTAGTGTTGAAAAACACGCATTTCATGTAAACGTAATATACATTATATCTGAAATAAACCGTTAATGTCTATAGCAAAAAAATCTATTTAGTGTTACTGTATTAAAAATTATATTTATCTATCATAATTTAAGGAAGATTTTTATGGATTTTGTAACTGAACTTAAAAAAAAGGCTGCTTCGGCAGGAAAAACAATTGTTCTTTGTGAAGGCGAAGATAAACGTGTTGTAGAAGCTGCCGCTAAAATTGTTAAAGAAGGAATTGCAGGAATAATTCTTCTTGGAAACCGTGCAGAATGTGAAAAACTTGTTCCAGACGCAGATCTTTCTGGTGTAAAAATAGTAGATCCTCAAACAGATTCTAATGCCGATAAATATGCAGAAATTTTGTTTAAAGCACGGGAAGGAAAAATAAACAAAAAGACAGGAGCTCCTGAATATGCGGATGTTGCAGCTGCAAAAGCTTCTATTCTAAAAGATTACACAATGTACGGCGCTTTGATTTTGAAAGCAGGCGAAGCAGACGGTTTCGTTTCTGGAGCCTGTCATTCTACTGCAAATACTCTTAGACCTGGTCTTCAAGTTATAAAAACAGCTCCTGGAGTTCAGACTGTTTCTTCATGCTTTATTATGGTAGCTCCTGAAGGCGGAAATAAATATGTAAAAGAAGGAATCGCTCTTTTTGGTGACTGCGCAGTGAATATAGAGCCTTCTTCAGAGCAGCTTGCAGATATTGCGATTGCTTCTGCAGATACAGCAAAACGAATTGCAGGAATTGAACCTCGAGTTGCGTTGCTTTCTTTTTCTACAAAAGGTTCTGGAAATGACGCAAAACTTCTTAACACCGTTGGCAAAGTTCAAGAGGCTGTAAAAATTGCAAAAGAAAAAGCTCCTGATTTGACGCTCGATGGTGAATTCCAGTTTGATGCTGCGGTTGCTCCCGAAGTTGGGGAATTAAAAGCTCCTGGAAGCAAGGTTGCAGGTCATGCAAACGTTTTTGTATTTCCAAACATAAATGCAGGAAATATTGGCTATAAGATTTGTCAGCGAATGGGCGGTTGGATGGCTATAGGTCCTGTTTGCCAAGGTTTTGCAAAACCTTTGAACGATTTAAGTCGTGGCTGCAATGTTGATGATATTGTTGCAACGGTTGCAGTAACAGCTCTTCAAGCGTAAGTGGAATTTTATGGGCGGAAAAAATCCGCTCATAAAGTTTTGCATTTCAAACAAGATTATCAGGTTGAAAATCGAGTTTTTAAAGCGAAGAATAAAAGCGTAAGCGAATTTACAATTTATAAAAAACTTGACTTTCGACCTATCAAACTTATAGCAGGTTTTATATGTTTCTTTTTATGCTTCTTCTTTTTCCAGCTGTTTTAGGATTTTATTGGATTAGAACTTCTGAAACAAGAATTCGAACTTTAATTTTTACAGGATTTTTGATAGGCGTTTTTGTAGACATTTTCATGGCGTTGTTCACTTATCTTCACAGAATACCAGAGTATAATTTTATTTCGAACATGTTGTATTTTTCTCTTAAAAACTATATTTTGCCTTCTGTGATTTTATATCTTTCCTATTTTTTTATTGTAAAAGAAAGTTTAGAATTTAGAATAAAGTCCTTTTTCCCATTGATTGCTTCTTTTTTCGCAGTTTATATGCCTTACACTATAATAGTTGCAAATGAAAGTTTAGTTTCTGTGTTTTCGCTTTTCTTTAAGCCTGCAATTTGTCTTTCTTATGTAATATATTTGTCTTTCTTTATTTTTAAATTGTATAAATTTTTGATAAATCGCAAAAAATTGCATACGATTTTTACAATTCTGTTTCTTCTTGTGTCGATGTTGCTTCCTGCGATATTGGAAACTTTCTATATAATGGGTGCTTTGTTGATTTTTACTTACATTTTTTCTTTTTTCTACGTGTTTGGCGCAATAATCTTGTTTGTAAAAGATTTAAGAAGAATAGATGGATTTCTTTTTTAGACAAGGAAAAATAATATGAAAAAAAATGTTTTGTTTTTGTGTCTTTTGGTTCTGGGCGGAATATCTTTTGCAGAAGTAAAACCTGGTGATATTTATTATACAGACGGAACTGTAAGTCCTAAAGTTTTAAAGAAGAAAACTCCAGCAGGAATTGTTCTTTGCGTAAGTGGCGGCAAAGCTGAAAAACTTCTTTCTCTTTCTGAATCTTCCTGTTACACTCCTTTTGCAAAGCAGGGAAATTCTGGCTATCTTTCGTTTTTGGAGACCAGCAAATCTGACGGAAGCAAAAATTTTGACTCGCTTTTAGCAGTTGATTCAGAAGCAGAAAAGGCTCTTTTAGAAGAATATCCTGCATTCGCCTGGTGCAAGAACTGTAAGGACGGCGGATTTGACGACTGGTATCTTCCTGCTGCTGATGAGATGATTTTGTATTACAGAAATTTTACTGCAATTTCAAAAAGTCTTTCGCTTTTGAAAAAGTCGAAATTTGAAAGTCTTGTAAATCTTCCGCTGGAATTTGATTCCGAATGGGCTGAGCGTTCAATCTGGATGAAAACTTCAACGCAGTGTCCTGATGTTACAATTTCTGTTTATGAAGTGAATGTTCGTCAAGGAAAAATTGACGACCATCACAATAAAGCTCGTGGCGCAGTTGTCCGAGCGGTACGAAAAGTAAAATAACAAGATAAAAACAGCCGAAAATTTTATAGGAGAAATATATGAAAAAATATGCTAGCGGAAAAGTCCGCGAAGTTTACGATTTGGAAGACGGAAGAATGGTCATCGTCACAACAGACCGAATCAGCGCGTTTGACGTGATTCTTCCGACTATGATTACGGACAAGGGCAAGGTTCTGAACTCTCTTGCGAATTTCTGGTTTGACTACACAAAAGACATTGTAAAAAACCACATGATTTCTTCGGACTTAAAGGATATGCCGGAAGAATTCCAGAAGCCTGAGTTTGAAGGAAGAACAATTCTTGTAAAAAAACTCAAGATGATTCCTTACGAAGTTATCGTGCGCGGATATATGTTCGGTTCAATGTACGAAGCGTACAAAAAAGGCGAGCCGTTTCTAGGACACAAGTTTGAAAAGGAATACCAGCAG
>CAKULY010000036.1 GCA_934667505.1 uncultured Treponema sp.
AACGCAAATCATGAAACTTTGCCATTTCCAGCAAGGCATTTGTGCTTGCATAATATTACTCTACGATAACTTAGTGTCTTCGGAATTTTTTTTACAGAAAAATCAAAAATCGTAAAAAACATAAAAAATCAAAAAAAAACTGAAAAAAATTGTAAAAAAACTTCCGAATTTGTTCATCTGGGTATGATTAATATATTGGACTACAGGAAGGTGGATTTTCAATAAGTTCTAAATGTCATTGTCGCGCTTGATAGCGCGATGTTTGCATAGCAAACTCGGTTAGAGGTTTCTAAATGATTGTAATATATGCATTTAGATTTTCGAGCCGAGCCCGAAAATGGCACAAAAGATACTTTATGGAAAATCCCTTTTATTCACTGCGTGCGTCGCATGCTTGTGAACAGGCGTGGTTTTTCAAGTTTTGGAAAACCGCACAAAGTGCAAAAAGAATTTGCAGGATAGATTCTTTTTGCTAAAAGTTTGCAATGCTTGTAAAAACTCAAAAAATCCCGAAAAAACTTTGATTTTTAAGAGATTTTTATAGCATTGCAAGCTTTTTTTATTTATACGTAGTTTTTATCTGCCTGAGCGACCCGTTCGGCGACGGAAAGGCGGTTTACAATTTTGCAACAAAGGAAGTTGACGGAGAAAGAATTCTGAATGACAGAATCCATAAAGTGATTTATAATGCAAGTGACTTTGAAAAGGCGAAAGAGCCGAAAGTCAGGGCGTTCTTGAAGTTCGTAAAAGAAAGGGCGGCGACAGATTTGTTGACGCACAAGATTCAAGAAGCCGTCGACACATGCAAGAATCACCAAAAATGGAGGGCTGAATACATGTTATGGGAAGACCAGGTCACCGAATGGAAAGAGGAAGCCCGCGAAATCGGCAGAACCGAAGGCAAGGCTCAAGGCTTGAAGGAAGGTCTGTCTAAAGGAATTGCAGAAGGCAAAACAGAAACGGCAATCAAACTCATAAAAATGAACCTTTTATCTAGCGAACAAATAGCATCTGCAACTCAGCTTCCTTTAGAAGAAGTAAACAGGCTTAAAGAAGAAAATGATTAACTTGAACAATAATTTTCAATATACAAACTTTTAATAGATTGAAAAATGTTTTAAATTATTCAGCCCAAGCTTCGCGTTTTTATGAATTAAAAAAAACGATTTGTGCGACTTTTCAGAACTTGAAAAAATCGCTTTATTTTTGAGGATTCAGTTTTATCTTTACGCTTTGAATTCGCCTTGAAGCTTGGTCTTCTATAACAAACAAAATTCCGTTCCAAACAAATACTTCTCCAGTTGAAGGCAGTTCGCCTAGTTTTTCAAGAAGCCAGCCGCCTAAAGTTACAGAGTCTTCGCTTTCTAGGCTGAGCTTTAAAATCGAATTCAAATCTGCAAGCTTCATGTCGCCAGGAACAATAAATTCATTGGAACTTATAAACTTGATTCTGGATTCAGCAGGAATGTGTTCAATATCTTCATCTGTCATACGTCCAAAAACAACGCGCATTATGTCATCCATTGTAACAATTCCCGCAGTACAGCCTTGCTCGTTTAAAGCAACCGCAAAATCAGTTCGTTCCTTTCTAAATCTGTAAAGAAGTTCCAACGCTGAAAAAGTTTCTGGAACAAAAAGAACTCCTTTCATAATGCGGCCGGCATATCCTTCATCAAAAAAACTAGATTTTTCAGAAAAGCGAGAATTTTCGCTGGAGCCTAACAAAACTGATTTGTAGTGAATTATTCCCACAATCGACTCTTTTGTTTTTTCGTAAACGGGAATAGTGCTTAAACCCGACTGAATAAACATTTCTACGACTTGCTTCTTTGTCGCCTGAACAGGAACTGCTTTTATCATTGAGCGGTGTTTCATTATATCGTGAACATTTAAATCGCTGAACTCAAAAATTTTATTGAGCATTGTTTTCTCAGAATCTTCTAAAGTTCCTTCTGTGGCTCCAAGCTCTATTAAAGTTTTTAATTCTTCTTCCGTAACAAGCTCGTCATTAGTTTTCCAAAAGCGGCAAGCGAAATTTGAAGCTCCTTTTGAAAGAGCCGAAAACAGCTTGACAATAGGGAAAAATATTTTTTCCAAAACCAACAGTGGAAGAGCATTGTGGCAAACCGTTTCGTCCGTGTAGATTCCAGCAGTGGTTTTTGGAACTATTTGCCCAAAAGTTGTTGCAAAGAACGTAATCAGCAACGTTGCCACACCTACACCGCTGTTTCCTACAATTTGCACTGCAAGAGCAGTCGCCAATGCGCTTGCAAGGGAATTCATAAAATTTGTTCCGACAAGGACTATTGTTAAAAGTTCATCAATATTATTTTTCAGTTCTGCGGCAATTTTCGCATTTCGCCTTTTTTCTTGAACAAGGCGTTTCATCTTAATCTTTGAAATAGAAAGAAAAGCTGTTTCCGAGCCACTAAAAAATGCAATGCAGCGGATAATTAAAATCAAGGCGATTAAAATAAACGCAGTTTTTGTGTAATTCACTGAACTTCCTCCTTGCTAGAAAGTTTCTTTAAGTGAATTTCTGTAATTCTTCGTTGAAAAACGGCTTTTACAGTAAAGCTCCAGCCTTCAAAGGTAACTGAATCACCTACAACAGGCAATCTGTTTAATTTTTCTGTTATCCAGCCGCCTAAAGTTTCATTTACTTCGGAATTTAGTTTTATGCCTATAATATCTTTCATATCTAAAAGCAAAGTTGCTCCGTCAAGGTTGAACTCTGTTTTTCCTTTTAACTTTTGAATGTTTGGAGAATTGCGCCAAGGCATATTGTTTTCGTTGGTTCCAAAGATTTCTCTGTAGATGTCGGACTGCGTAAGCAAGCCGTCTGTGCCGGCGTATTCATCGATTATAATTGCAATCGATTGCCGATTTTCTTGCATTACTTGCTGAACGCTTGATATTTTTTTTGAACCTGGAATAAAAAGCGGCGGCCGCATGACTTTTTTCAAGCTAAAATCTTCTGGAGAAAAATTCAGCATATCTTTTAAGTATAAAACGCCAATTATATTATCTGTACTTTCTTTGTAGACTGGAAAGCGGGAAAATCTTGTGCGCTGCGCAAGTTCAATAATTTGCTTGTAAGAAAAGTCGTAGCGAACCATGACGATTGAAGTTCTTGGCACCATAACATCGTAAGCTTCCAAATCAGAAAATTTGAAAACGCGGTTCATCATGTTTTTTTCGCCGTTTTCTAGAATCCCTGTTTCGCCGCCGGCTTCTATAAAGGATTTTATGTCTTCTTCGGAATATAGTTCTTTCTGATTTTTTACATTGACGCCACGAATTTTTAAAACTATTCTTGCAAATCCTGTAAACACGATTACTAGAGGCTTTAAAATTATAACAACGATTTTTACAAAAAGCGAAAGAGCGTATGCGATTCCGTCTGGGTTTCTAGTAGAAATCGCTTTTGGAGTAATTTCGCCAAAAACTAAAAGAATCAGGGTAACTGCAAATGTCGCGTAGCCCACGCCTTTTTGCCCAAACAGACGCATAGAAACCGCAGTTAAAATCGAAGAAAGAAGAATGTTTACTAAGTCGTTTGCGACTAGCAGCGTGTTTATAAGAATTTCTTTGCGGTCTAAAAGCTTGCCAACTCGCAGAGCCCTTTTGTCTTTCTTTTTTCTAAGCACTCGCAACCGAAGCTTGTTCATGGAAAGAAAAGCGCTTTCCGAAATAGAAAACAGCATCGAAAGCGTTACCAAGAGAATTGAAACTGACAAAAGTCCCGCAAGTTTGGCCATTATTTATAAATTTTATTTTCCTTCCGCAGAAGACGAAAGCTGAGCTGTATATTCTTCTTTTGCTTTATTAATCGCGGCGATTGTCTCTTGAATTTTTGGAGCAAGAGAGCTTTCTGGAGCCGCATCAAAGGCTTTTTGATAAAGTCCAATTACTTTATCAAACTGAACGGTATTTGAATGCATCGCAATTGTTGCGGCATAGCACAAAAGTTCCTGCTTTGTTTCTGCAGAAAGTCTTTCGTCTTCAACGCGCTTTTCATAAACGGAAACCGCTCCATCTATGTCCAGCTTCATAATGCACGAATATGCTTCCGCATTAATTGATTCTGCAAGATATTTTTCTACAAGTCCGCTTTCATTTTTCTTATCCAAAGAAAGAATCGCCTTGTGGATTTGCGTTTCACCGATTCTGTTTGATTCTGGCAAAGATTCGTAAAGCGCGTCAAACGCAGCAACTTTTTCAAGCGCAGAACCTTTTTTGGTAGCGGCAATCAAGTCGTTCCTGTATTTGATTTCTGTTTCATAAGTTTTTAGAATTTGAACGTAAGCATCTACGTTTTCGCTCGCATAGTCAAAATTTACGTCGGCAATGTAATAGCCTTCGCTTGAAATAAGTCTTGCGCAAGGCGTTTCGTTTCCGCAAAGGAAGTGGTCCGCTATAAAAAACTTCCTGTCAAGGAGCTTTTTGTCTTTTTCGTAGGCTTTTCTTTCTTTTTCTGATGCATTTTCATCCAAAGATGAAAGCCTGTCTTTTATGTTGGTAAAATCAAAAAACAGGCATACAAAGTCTTTTTTTACGGCTTTAGAAAAACTGTTGTCTTTTTTTACAAGAGCGTCTAATGCCTTTGCAGTGACTTCCAAATCTGTATCCGAAGACAAAAGCAGTAAAATTGTTCTATTGCCAGACTTTGCGGCTTTTAATGCTGAATCGTAATCCGTATACCAGCCATTTATCATGTTCTTGTTTCCGCAAGAAACAAAAATTGACAGAATTGCTGCCATCGCAATCAAAATAAAAAAATTCTTTTTCATAAAATTCCCCTGTAAGCAAGATAAAAACAGACGCCATTTCCAGCTGTTTTTATCTTGCTTCTTTTCTTTCAACCTGTTTAATAAAATTAAAAATCCTACTTAAAATATCTTACGCCGGCGGCAAATAAGTTTTGGCAACTGTTTTCAAATTCGTTTTTAAGCGGATTTCCTACGACGTTCTTTAAGAGATCGCAGCTTGCGCCGTTTAAGTCAGTTCCTACGGTTCGTTCACTGTGACCCATTTTTCCTAGAACGTGCCCATCAGGACTTGTCATTCCTTCAATTGCAAACAAAGAACCATTAGGATTGTCCGGCTCCGTTATTGCAGGATTTCCATACTCGTCTACATACTGCGAATAAATCTGTCCATTTGTAAAAAGATGCTCTGCAAGCTGTTTGTCAATTACAACGCGGCCTTCTCCATGGCTTATAGGCACTAAGTGAAGGCGAGAATCCACAACAGTAGAATCCATTGCCCAAGGACTTGTCGCGCTTACCATTCTAGTTCTTACCACACGGCTGATGTGGCGGCCAATTTTATTAAACGTGAGCGTTGGCATTTGAGCGGAAGGCTCTCTTATTTCGCCATAAGGAACAAGACCAGTTTTTATAAGAGCCTGGAAACCGTTGCAAATTCCTAGGACAAGACCGTTCCGCTTTTTTAGAAGATTCATAACTTCTTGCGAAATTTGCTGCTCGCGAAGAACGTTTGCTATAAATTTTCCAGAACCGTCTGGTTCGTCTCCGGCGCTAAATCCTCCTGCAAGCGCAAGGATTTGAGTCTGTTTCAACTCTTCTTGCAAAGTCTGCAAACTAGAAGCTAGCGCAGATGGAGTGTTGTTTGCAAAAACTATAATTTTTGTTTCTGCTCCAGCAAGATTAAACGCTCTTGCCATGTCAAATTCGCAGTTTGTGCCAGGGAAAACAGGAATAAGAACTCTAGGCTTTTTTATAGGATTTGCAAAAACAGGATTTTTGCGAATATCCGTCAACGATTTGTGCGTCTTTTTTGCAAAATCTGGCAAAGGTTCTTGAACTTCAGCACCGCTTACTCTTGGAAATACTTTGTTCAGCTTCGATTCCCAAGCGCTTTCCGCATCTGCAAGAGAAATTTTTACATTTGGAATATCTTCTGCGCAAACTTCAATTTCTTCGCTTAAAACTGTTTGCCCTATTTCAAACAGTGTGCCTTCTGCAAAAATTGATTTATCAAGTTTTTTTTCTGTCTCTACAATTATTGAACCATAAAGCGGAGTGAACAAATCTTTAGCAAGAGGTTTTGACCTTTCTTCCAAAGCTATTGCCGTCGCAGAAAGCGGAACATTTGTAATCTTTGCTCCAATTCTGTTTCCCATAGCCATTTTAGTTACCGCTTCTGCAATTCCGCCTGCGCAAATTGGATACATTGCAGAAATCATTCCGCTAGAATTTAAATTGTACAGAGCATTTGAATTTTTTGTAAATGCGCTAAAATCTGGCGCAAGTTCATTTGAATAAGGAACTGTTACAAGGTAAAGATTGTCTCCTGCCTTTTTAAAAGAGCCGCTTGTAACATTTTTTACTTCATCGTGATTTACAGCAAAGCTTACAAGCGTGTGCGGAACGTTTATATGAACAAAAGTTCCGCTCATGGAATCTTTTCCGCCAATTGAAGCGCAACCCATTGCAGACTGCGCGTCTACAGAACCCAAAAGGGCAGCCGCTGGATAGCCCCAAGTTTTTTCATCAACTGCGCGTCCAAAAAATTCCTGAAAAGAAAGGCGGCTTTTATCTGCCTTTGCACCCATGCAAGCAATTTTCGCAAGAGAACTTAGGACTGCTGTTTGCGCGCCATGCCAAGGCGACCATTGTCCTACGCGAGGGTCGTAGCCAAAAGCCATAAAACTTACTGTAGAAGTTTCATAAGGGCTTACAACAGGAATTTTTGCGCACATTCCAGCTTCAGGTGTGCTTTGATACTTTCCACCGTAAGGAAATAGGACTGTGGAAGAACCGATTGAGCCGTCAAAGCGTTCAGAAAGCCCTCTCTGCGAGCAACAAGCAAGGTCTTTGATATTTGCATACCAAGCATCGCAAAGAGCTTGCGAATTGCCGCCTTTTTTAAGCTCGTTCTTTACAGAATCCAAAGGATTTACCAAAGGGCTTTCCTTCTGAACAGCAGGACTTTCAATTAACGCGCTGGCTTCGTGGTGCGCTCCAGCCGCATCTAGGAATTCACGGCTGAGGTTTACAATCGTTTTTCCTCTCCATTTTATAATCAGCCGGTTTGTATCAGTAACATCTGCAACTTTTACAGCAGTAAGATTTTCTTTTTCAGCTTCTTCAATAAACTTTTGAGCATCTTTTGCGCGGACAACAACGGCCATTCGTTCCTGGCTTTCAGAAATTGCAAGTTCAGTTCCGTTTAGACCTTCGTATTTTTTAGGAACCACATCAAGATTTATTTCAAGTCCAGGAGCAAGTTCTCCAATTGCAACTGAAACGCCGCCTGCGCCAAAGTCGTTGCACCTGCGAATCATAAGGCTAACTTCTTTGTTTCTAAAAAGACGCTGGATTTTTCGCTCTTCAACGGCGTTGCCTTTTTGAACTTCGGCTGCAGCGTTTGTAACAGATTTTTCAGTATGAATTTTAGAAGAGCCTGTAGCACCGCCTATGCCGTCGCGGCCAGTTCCGCCACCAAGAAGAATTACAACATCGCCCGCTTCAGGCCGTTCGCGCATTACAGTATTTTCTGGAGCGGCTGCAATTACGGCTCCCAGCTCCATTCGCTTTGCAACATAGCCAGGGTGATAAAGCTCAGTAACCTGCCCAGTTGTCAGGCCTATTTGGTTTCCGTAAGAGGCGAACCCCTGCGCAGCTTCGCGGCAGATTTTTATCTGAGGCAATTTGCCTTTCATCGTTTCGCTAAGAGGAACGGTAGGGTCAGAAGCCCCGGTAACACGCATTGACTGGTAAACCCAAGAACGCCCAGAAAGAGGGTCGCGGATTGCTCCTCCAATACAGGTTGCAGCTCCGCCAAAAGGCTCAATTTCTGTCGGGTGGTTGTGAGTCTCGTTTTTAAACATCATCAGCCATCGCTCAGTAGAATCGCAAGGATTTCCGTTTTTGTCGCGGGTGTAATGAACGTCAATATAAACAGAGCAAGCATTGTTTTCTTCGCTTACTTCCATATCTTCAAGCTTGCCGTGCTTTTTAAGATACTTCATGCCGATAACGGCCATATCCATTAGGCAGACAGGCTTGTCTGTTCTAGATGCGTAAACGTCCGTTCTCATTTGAGTATAATTTTCAAGCGATTTTTTAAACAAAGAAGAATAAGGACCGTCTTCTATTTTGATTTCCTTTAGTTCTGTTAAAAAAGTTGTATGGCGGCAGTGGTCTGACCAATATGTGTCAAGAACACGGATTTCCGTTTCTGTTGGATTGCGGTTTTCTTTTATAAAATAAGACTGCAAGAACTTTATATCGGCAAGATCCATTGCAAGACCCATTTTCTCGCGGTAAGAATTAAGTTCAGAATCATTAAACTTTATAAAGTTGTCAACAAAAGGAATGTCATCTGGCTCTTCCGCCTTGATTTCAAGAGTTTGAGGCATCGAATCGTCGGTAAGGCAAGAATCAACAGGATTTATCAAATAGTTTTCGATTTTTTTTAATTCATCTACAGAAATATTTCCGCTAAGAACAACAAGCTTTGCGCAGCGAACAAGCGGAGGTTCTGCGCCGACTTTTACAGAAGAAGCCATTCCCGCTCTTAAAAGCGAAAGACACTGCTGAGCGCTGTCGGCCCTTTGGTCATACTGGCCAGGAAGATATTCCCAAACAATTACATTCGAATCTTGTGGAATTTCAATCTTTTCGTAATAAACAAAATCGCTTTGCGGTTCACTGAAAATCTTTATGGCAGCGGCTTTTCCAACTGCTTCTCCAACATTTTCAACATCATAGCGGTTAAGGTAGCGCACTCCAGTAAGTCCTGCTACTCCCAAAAAGTCTTTAATCTGTGAAAAATAACTTTCAGCCTCGTTTCTAAAACCAGGCTTTCTTTCTACGTATAAACGAAACATTTTTTTATTATAGTGAGATAAGCAATCTTCTTCAATAATACGCAAAGTTCGCAAAGCACAAAAAAAGTCCTGCGAAAATCAATCTCGCAGGACTTTGTAAAACTACAAATGCAAAACTTATGGATTTACAGTAGCTTTGTAGGCAGTTGTAAGACTTCCGTCAGCGGCTTTTACAAGCTCAAGCATAACAGCAGACTTTACAGGGTTGCGTTTTTCATCAAAAGTAAGATGACCTGTAACGTAATCGCCATTAGTCTTTTTAAGGGCATCTTTTACAGCTACAGGATCTGCGCTTCCTGCCGCAACAATCGCATCTTTAAGCATATAAACTGAATCGTAGCCAA
Source organism: uncultured Treponema sp. (assembly GCA_934667505.1). Taxonomy (GTDB): domain Bacteria; phylum Spirochaetota; class Spirochaetia; order Treponematales; family Treponemataceae; genus Treponema_D. The sequence goes on from CAKULY010000036.1 coordinate 9,205, forward strand.
GAGCTGCAAATGAGTTTGGACTTTTGCCATATTTTTTATTAAAAGCTGCAACAAAGTTTTTTACAGCAGGTTCTGTAGAATCTGCCGCATAGTGGTTTGAATAGAATCCGTTAAGAACTTCATCGCCAGCTTCATCAATAAGACCGTCCCATCCATCAGCGCCAACAAGAGGGCAGCTTATTCCCTGTGCTCGAATCTGCTTTGCAATAAGGGCAACTGTTCCATAATAGTCAGGAAGATAAACAACATCAGGATTTGCATTCTTAATCTTTGTTATTTGAGCATTGAAGTCCTTGTCGTTTGTTGCGTAAGATTCAGCAGAAACGATTTTACCGCCATTAGCTTCAAAAGATTTTTTAAAGTTTTCATAAAGACCTACAGAATAGTCGTTCTGAATGTCGTAAAGAACAGCGGCATTTTTGCAGCCAAGATTTTCAGAAGCGAATTTACCGCCTACAGTTCCCTGGAACGGATCTATAAAGCATGCGCGGAATACAAAGTCACCAGCATCAGTAATATCTGGAGAAGTTGCTGCAGGAGCAATCTGCACAATCTTACTTGCCTGCGCCAAAGTAGTCACAGCCTTTGTGCAGCCACTTGTCAGCGAACCGATAATAATTTTAACTTTGTCTTTTGTGACAAGCTTTTTAAAAGCATTGACAGACTTGTCTGGAGCGCCTTCATCATCTTCGCAAACAAACTGGACAGTTTTTCCGTTGATTCCACCAGCGGCATTGATTTCTTCAATTGCAAGATCTATGCCATTCTTGCATTCAACGCCATAAACGGCAACGCTTCCAGAAAGTGGAGCGATTCCACCAATTTTTATTGTTGTATCGTTGCCAGATTTTTTTGAGCATCCAGTAGATAGCAACAAAAGTACGCTTGCAGCAAAAGCGACGCTTGTAAGTTTTTTCATTTTATTCCTCCAACTATAGAATAATAGAATAAATTTACACTAATATAACCAATATTTTAAGTTTGGTAAATATATTTCTTATTTTTAAAGAATATAAATTCAATTCAGGTCGCCGCCAACCCAAACCAATTCAAACAAAGCGCAAGCGCAGCCATCTGCGGCGAATTTCAATCTTATATTTTGGTCTACTGGATATTTTCGTTTGTAAGATTTAGATTCTTTTTAAGTTTTTTTATGTCGTCCAAGGAAATATAGAATCGTGAAATGTCATTTTGAAATTCTGCATTTTTTTGAAAAACACAATATTCTTCAAGCGAGCGGTAAGAACACGATGCAAAATTTTGTTTTCTGCGGTCAAATATTTTTTTAAGAAACTTTATCTCTATTTTTTCTTGCTTTTTCTTTCTTCTTTTACTCTTTTTATGAAAGCAAAACATAGTCTGATTATAAATTAAAAAACAAATAAAAGCAAAAAAATTGGTTGAAAGCCAAGCTATTTACCCCAAGCTTCGAGTTTTTTATAACTTAAAAAAATGCTTTCAGCGAATTTACACTTTGTTCAGATGGTTGTGCTCGCACTCCGCTTGAATTGGTTTGGGTCGCTACGCAACCTTAATTGTTCTAATCGCACAAAGTCTTCACAAATTGTAAATTCGCTTACGCTTCTATTTATTTTTCTAAAAACTCGAAGTTTAGGCTGTTTAATGCAATTGCTTAAAATTATTCAATAACAATAATCTCATCAGTCTCATCGCAAACAAGAGGAACTGTGTCAACTGCAAGTTCACCTGTGCCGAACTTGTACTGCTCCGCATCTCCATCTTTGATTCCACGCGGGCTTCCCATGTCAAAATCCCAAGTGTTTATGTAGAACTTGTAGCCCGAAATATCTTTTGGATAGCCCATTGCCGCCGCGCTGATGTTGAACCAAATCATTCCGGTTTTGTCTTGCCATTCAGAGCCGATTGCCGGGGAATAATCTGACCAGTCAAGAACGTGGTATTTTTCGATTCCATCAACATTGTCCTTCAAGTTATCCCAATCCACCGCAGGCGAATTGTTTGGTGCTGGCGTTGTCGCCGTTCCCAAATTTGAGGCATCCGCATTCTTCGCAGAATAATAAGCCTGTCCCCAGCCGTTGCATTGGAACATATAATCCCATTTGCCAAATGCGCCAGGCAGCTCGTAGTTGCTCTTTGGATGCACATTGCAGCCGGCTGAATCATCGCCATCAGAGATAAACACATAGAACACAACATGGTCAAACAGGTTTGAAGTCGGATTCCAAGAGCGGGAAAGTGCGCTCATCTTTACACCAAGGCGGATGTCATTTCCGCTTCTGTAGACATCAACTCCCTGAATATCAAGTGATTTGTCAAACTGGGCTTCTGTCGGTTTTTGCAGTTTGCCTTTTGCGATTCCAACGCCGTTGTCATCGCCTGCAGCATCTGAAATCTTTGCGACAAGCTTGAACGGACGCTCGATTGTGAATGAATTTACATCCGAATAGCAAGTTATGCCGTCTACAATCTGGATAAACTGAACTGTGATTTTTCCGTTTGAATATGCGGAAATGTCAAGTTCTTTTGTAAATTGCGTACCTGCTGTGGCAGTAACTTCTTCCGCCAAAGAATAGTCGCCGTTAAGAACAATTTTTACAGTTCCATCTTTATTTGTTGTGCCTTTTATTGTCGCAGTGTTTCCTGTAATTTTTTCTAAAGGAACTTCATCAACCGTTATAGCACAGTCTGTAGATTCTGATGCAGCCCCTGGTTCTGTTAAGATATAGACTGCTGTGCTGTTTGCCGGAACAATCAGCTTGACATTGCCTTTATTGCCATCTTGCGTTGCAATAAAGTGGTCTGCAATTTCTATTCCGCCAGCAGGACTTACAGAGATTCCTTCGTAAGGAACAAGCTCAAATTTGTCGCCGGCTGCAATATTCGCATAGGATGCGTTCAATACCTTGTCCGTGGTTGCGGTGTTCATTACAAAGATTGCCTTTTTGCCGTTTTCAACAGTATTTCCGTCTTTGTCCTGCTCGCGAACGATGTAGGCAAAAATTCCTGCGCTGTCCTTTGTGTCCTGCAGCACGTAAAGCGTGTTGTATCTGAATACAGGATTTTCTTTCCGCATTTTGTTCAGGTTCTGGAAATACTTGTACCAGTCGCCGGTTGTGTCAAATTTATCAGAAGATTGAGTTGTTCCTGGAGCAAGGTAGCTGCCTGCAAACATTCCCTCGCGGCACTCTCCGTTGAATCCCTGCTCAGAGCCGTAGTAAACCTGCGGAATGCCAGGAATTGTGTAGATAATGTTGTAGGCGGCTTTCATAAGCTCATCGTTGCCTTTCATTGTCTGTCCCCAGCGGTCCATGTCGTGGTTGTCGATGAATGTTACAAGGCGGCTCGGATTCTTGTAATAATTCTTTGTGTACCGGCTTTTTAAGACTGTGCTGATTGCTTCCGTTTTTCCGCCTGAGCTGATTGTGTCAGCAATCGCATAGCGCAACGGGAAGTAAATCATTCCGTCCATTCGGGCATTATAACTGTCGCTTTTTGTGTAGCTGCCAACAATATTTTCATCTTGGCTGAACGCCTCGCCAAAATTTATAAAATCCTTCTTGCCTTTTGAAAGACCGTATTCGCGGACACCCATGTTGCTTGGGTCTGTATCGTTTATAAAATCTTCAAAAAAATCCGGCTCAACATACAAGGCTGTGTCGATTCGGTAACCGTCGATTCCAGCTTTGTCTATCCAGTAACGGAAATATCCGCGCAAAAGATTGCGGACAACAGGATCTTCTGTTTTCATGTCGTCAAGGTCGCTTGATGTGTGGTCATACTGGATTGCCGCATTTGTGTAGTCGTTGATTGGCGTGTTGTAATGGTAGAATGAGTTGTTCTTCCATTCGTCAAAAGTCAAGTCGTTTATGTTGTTCAAAGCCCAAGGAAGCTGTTCCGGGTGATTGAAAGGAACCGATTTTGGCTCAAGGTAAAAGTCGCTTTCGGGGATGCTGCCCTCGCTGGCTTTCATTGTCTCTTCGGTAATGTCTTTTTGGATTTTTTGGTAGTCGCCAAGATGATTCACAACAATGTCCTGAATTACATAAAGCCCCATTTCGTGCGCTTCCTTTACAAAGTCCTGATACTGCTTTAAAGTTCCCATGTGCGGGTCAACTTTTGTAAAATCGCTTGCCCAGTATCCGTGGTAGCCGTGATAATTCGCCTCTGCAATCTGACATTTTACAGGAGGAGTCATCCAGATTGCGGTAAAGCCCAAGTTCTTTATGTACTGAAGTTTCTGGCGGATACCTTCAATGTCGCCGCCGTTATAGCCAGAAGCCGGCTGCCCCTGCAGAACAATGCTTTCATCGTAAGCGTTTCCGTTCTGGTCGGTAAGTCCCTGAACTTTGTCATTTGTTGTGTCGCCGTTAAAAAATCGGTCTGTAAGAATAAAATATATTGTCTGGTCTTGCCAGTTTTCGCTTTCAGGGTTTACAGGAGTCCAGCTGCCTGTAAAGTCCGTGGTACGGTCAAGGTCAAAGTCAAAGCTCGTCATCGCGTACTTTTTTGCGCCGTCTTCAAAAACCGCAAGAGCACGTATTATGCACTGCTCGGAAAGTTCAATAGGCTCAGTGTATTTTGCAGAGCTTTCTGTAGGCTTCGATTTTTTTACCGCTTTTTGCCATGCAGCTTCATCCCAGTTGCCATCGTTGTCCAATTTTGCGGTTAGAATTTCGTAGTAGATTGCGCTTGCGCCTTCGCAGGAAATTGTTACTTTCTGTTTTTCCTTGTAAAACCCGCCAATTGGAGAGAATACTGGACAAGCACTTTCTTTTACGGCAGGAGCTGGATCTGTTTTTTCAACATTGTCCACGGAAGATGGGCATCCAGTGAACAAAGTGAATAAAATACTAATAGCTAAAAATAAGCTGATTTTTTTCATAGTTTTCCTTATAAAAATAATTTTGCAAAAAAAGAGGCTGCTTTTTTCTACTATTTGCAAATTCAAAAAAAGCAACCTCTAGATTTTAAGAAAAAATTAAAACTTTATTGTTTAGCAACAATTGCTGTTGATTTTTTAGGATTTGCAGTATCCAAATTAACAGTTACCAAGAATGTTCCCTTAGAAATTGTGATTTCAAACGCCATATTGTCAGTTTCAATTTCAGGATCTGCACCATCGCTAGCACAACTTACAACTTTAATTTCATAGCTAGCTTTGTCACCAACTTTTCCAATGAACTTACATTCTTCTTCAAAACTTGCCTTTCCATTTTCATCTGCAGTTGCAAAACATTTTGGAGCATTCGCTTTAGATTCTTCATAAGATCCGCCCCAACTTGTAATAGGCCACTTACCTTTCCAACTAGAACCCCAAGGATTTCCATCAATATAGAATTCAGTACCTTCTGCTGCACCTGAAATTTCAAATTTAACAATATATTCTTCGATTTTTTCAACTTTCATGAAAACTTTTTGTTCAGAAGTAGTTTGAACATAGAATCGATAGTTGCTACCAGAGGCTAAGCCTGTGATTTTTGCATTGCCAACATCATTTGCATTTTCTTTTGTTTCAAGTTCAACATAGTCTTTTCCAACTTCAATAGTTGTTATACCATATTTCTTTTTCCAATCACTAGTTGAAAGAACAATTTGTTCTTCAGCAGCAGTAGCAGCTATATCTATTGAGTAGGTAAGGATTCCTTTTGCTTCGTTTTTAATAGGACTCCAAAGCAAGTAATCCTTTGTCATAGCAGAACCCCAACCGTTTATAGAACCAACTAAGTACATACCATCAAGATAGTATGGTACAGGTGGAACATTTGAAGAGCAGTCAACCTTAAGAGTTCCATTATTAAGGGCTGTTACGGTTAGTTTGTACTTTCCGTTTGCTTCAAGTCCACTGATAGTGCCATTCATAGCACCAAAACCATTATCTTCAGCTACGAATTTTGCACCAGTAGGCAAAGTTCCACCAACCATCTTGTCGCCGCCAATCTGTCCGTCCCAAGATCCTGGTGTAGGAATAAATGCAAATACGATTTTTGCTGCATCTGCAGAGAATGGCACATTATATGTTCCAGCAGTTTCTGTCTCTTCAAATGCTACTACCGCACTAGCTGCATTACTCCAACCATTTATACTACCAGTAAGATAATATCCACCCGACAAATCAATCGGATTTATTATATCATCGTGCAAATCCCCAGCACAGCTTGCAAATCCAAAAAGAAGAGCAACGGCTGTTATTGCACTCATTATTAGTTTTTTCATTTAATTCTCCTCGTTAAGAATTAGATTTCAAAAGCGTTTTAGATTGATGATTTTGGCTAGCACTTGCCTTTAAGGCTTGCACCTGCCAAATCACCATATTCCAATTCGCTTTCACCATTAGACAAATTGTTTTCCAACTTGCCCGAAGTTATGGCAAACAAGGATGCTTGCCATAATTG
>CAKULY010000037.1 GCA_934667505.1 uncultured Treponema sp.
ATGCCTCCATTTTGAAGTAAAACAATCTTTAGAATTATATCACATTTTTTAATTTTCTGTCCCAAAAAACGACCGTTTTTCTGCGCATGTCAATTGGTGCGCGTCTTGCGGAATTCCTTTGTTTTATGAAAATAATTCAGCCGGTGCGGGCTGCAAGTGTCCTCTTTGCCATGGAAAAACTGAATATCTTGCAAGCGATTTGCGGCCGGTTTTTCCTGAGGAGCGGCTTTTGCTTGAGCTTCTGCTTGAAAAAGAGCCGTTCGGCCTTGCCTCGTCTTCGGTGTGGAACTCTGCGAACCGTTATTACATTGACGGAAAATCTGTTGCGGTTTCATCTTCGGCTTTTAGAAATGCCGACTGCGATTCTCTCCGAAAAAAAATTGGCGGGCTTTCAAAAGAAAATCTTGAAGTTTCAAAAAATCATTTTGACTCAACAATACAGAAATTTATTCAGGCGAACAAATCCCGCTTTGACTTCATAAAGGACGAGGCTTTTGGTTTTGTCCAGGACGAGGCGGAAAAGTTTGTGCAGAAAAACGGCGCAGGCTCAGAAAACCGCATGATTGTCTCGTTCTCAGGCGGAAAAGATTCCACGGCGACTGCGGATGTCGTTGTGAAGGCACTTGGAAATCCGTACATAACTCATCTTTTTGGAAACACGACGCTTGAATTTCCTTGCACAACCGAATATGCCGAACGCTACAGAAAGACGCACCCGATGGCGGAATTCAGAATTGCGCAGAACACAGACCAGAATTTTTACGAAGTCTGCAAGGAAATAGGCCCTCCTGCAAGAATGATGAGATGGTGCTGCTCGATGTTCAAGACCGGACCGATTACGCGCGTCCTGAACCGAAAATTCGGCGACAAGCAGATTCTTACATTTTACGGAATCCGCAAGAACGAAAGCGTGAGCCGCTCAAAATACAGCCGCGTCACAGAAAACACCGAGACTGTAAAAATCCAGAAGCAGACAGTCGCAAGCCCGATTTTCGACTGGAAAGACCTGGACGTGTGGCTTTATCTTCTTTCGGAAAAAGTTGACTTCAACGACGCTTACCGTCTTGGCTACGACAGAGTAGGCTGCTGGTGCTGCCCGAACAACAATCTTCGCGCCCAGTTTCTTTCGCGCGTTTACATGAGCGAGCAGAGCGAAAAATGGCGGAACTTTCTTTTGGATTTTGCCCGGCAGATTGGAAAGCCCGACGCGGAAGAATATGTGGATTCAGGAAAATGGAAGGCTCGACAGGGCGGAAATGGAGTCGCGGCCGCAGACGACGTGAAACTTAAATTCACAAACTGCACAAGCGAGGAGCATTCAAAAATCTACCAGCTTACGCGCGCCTTTGATGACAGCTTTTTGAACATGCTCGTTCCGTTTGGAATTCTGGCTCCGGAGCTTGGACGCAAGCTGATTCATGAGACGCTGATTCTGGACGTAAAGACAAAAGTCCCGATAATTTCCGTTCAGCCGTTCAACCAGAGCGGTTTTGAGCACGCCGTAAAAATCCGCACGATGAACGTGGAAAAGCACGACGACTTGCAGCGCATGATTGGCTATCAGGTGAGGAAATTCAACGCGTGCAGAAAGTGTCTTAAATGCGAGTCCGTCTGCCGTTTTGGAGCGATTTCGCTTGGCGGAAACGAGTATCACATAAATCCTGAAAAATGCAGACACTGCAAAAAGTGCGTCACAGAAAAATATCTGACTGGCGGCTGCATGATGGAAAAATATTTAAGGACAAAGGATTTATAAAATGAAATACAGAGGACACGAGACATTTTCAATCCGAAAAAACTGGCTTGCGAAGGGAATTGAGGCGGTTCAAAAAAATCCCGGGATTTTTACGGACAAAACTTTTGCGCCGATGGAAGAGCTTGGAATCGGGCGGAACATGGTTGTTTCGCTGCGCTACTGGATGAAAGCGGTTGGGCTGACAAAAGAAGAAAAAGGCAAAGAATCGAAAAAGACGGAGACAAGTTTTACTCCGCTTGGGAAGATTATTTACGAGCACGACAAGTTTGTTGAGGAAGCCGGAACGCTCTGGCTTTTGCAGAATGAGCTTGCCGCAAACCGCGAAAATGCGACTTCCTGGTACTTTTTCTTTAATGAATTCAATCTTACGGAATTTACGAAAGATGATTTTGTTACTGAGCTTTTGAAATTTGACAAAGGAAATGGTGGCTCTACGGCTCTTAGCTCTTTTGACAGCGATTTTGAATGCATTGTGAACACTTACGTTTCCCGTTTTAAAAATGCGGCTGAAATTGACCCGGAAGATAACATCGAGTCTCCGTTTGCCGAGCTTGGGCTTGTGGATTCAATTGGCAGCGGAAAAAAACTTTATAGAAAAGTGATTCCGCCAAAGCAGAACATTCCGCCACTCATTTTTCTTGCCTCGCTTTATAGGATGTGCGAAAAAAGCAAAGACGGCGGCGCGGAACATGAATATAAAAATTTTGAGATTCCGCTTTCGGACATTCAGAACAGAAAAAACAGCGCAGGAAAAGTCTTTAATCTTGATGTCATCACTTTGATGGATATTTTGAGCGAGCTTGAGACTTTAAATCTTCTGAAAGTTGTGCGGACTGCCGGGCTTGATGTTGTCTGTCTTTTGCCATGGAAAGATTTTGAAAAAGATTCCGGCGAAAAATCCGCTTACGAAAACTGCATAGAAAAATATTACGAGGAACTGAAAAAATGAAACTTCAAGAAAAAAATATGATAACTGTCTCAAAGAATTTTCAATCCTCGGTGAATATCGCGTTCGACTTTGACAATGCGGAAAAAATCGCAGGATTTATTCCGACTTCTGAAGCCATAAAATTTATTGACGATGCAATCTCAAGCACAAGAAGCACGGGCGTTCCTAAAAAAACTTCTTCCGAAAGCCGCGCAGGAATTCTGATTGGACCTTATGGAAAAGGAAAGTCGTACATTGTGCTGGAAACACTTTCTCTTCTATATAATAACCCAGATTTGAAAAAACTTTTTGAGTCGCTTGCGCAAAAAATCAGCGAAAAAAATCCTAGCGCCGCGGAAAATGTGCGTGAATATGTAAAAAGCGGAAAACGTCTTCTTCCGATTGTGATAAACGGAAATTCGCAGAGCCTTTCGCAGTCGTTTTTGTACGCGCTTCATCTGACCTTAAAAAGACGTGAATTTGAAAATCTTATGCCGGAAACCCATTTTGAGTCGGCTGCAAAAATGATTGAAAAATGGGAAAACGAATATCCTGAGACTCTTGAAAAATTCAACAATCTGGCTTCCGAAAAAGCGGCGAAGTTCAAGCGGAATCTTTTAAATTACAATTCTGACTTTTTTGAGGAATTTGAAAAACTTTATCCGTCGCTCACTTCGGGAAGCGAATTTAATCCGTTTGCGGGCTTTGATGTTGTCGATATTTATGAGCAGGTCTGCAAGAAACTTTGCGAAAGCGGAAAATACGATGGAATTTTTGTTGTTTACGATGAATTCGGAAAATATCTTGAGTCAAGCATTGCACATGCGACTGTAAAAGACACAAAGCTCCTGCAGGATTTTGCCGAGCGTTCTGACCGCAGCGGAAAAAATCAGCTTCACTTGCTTTTGATTTGCCACAAGGAGATTGAAAACTACATCGACATTCTTCCAAAGCAGAAAGTTGACGGCTGGAAAGGCGTTTCCGAGCGTTTCCGTCATATTCATCTTTACAGCAATTATTCTGAAGTCTACAGCCTGATAAGCGCGGCGATTCTAAAAAATGAGGCTGAATGGAAAAAATTCTCTGAGCAGAACAAGGCGCAGTTTGAAAATCTTAAAAACGTCTGGTTCGGCGGCGGATTCCGTCTTTTTTCAAATCTTGAAGGCGGTTTTGCTGACACAATTTTGTACGGCTGCTATCCGCTTCACCCGGTTACAAGCTACATTTTGCCGCGTCTTTCTGAAAAAGTCGCGCAGAACGAGAGGACTCTTTTTACTTTTCTTTCCGGCAACGACAAGAACGGATTTTCTTCCTTGATTGGAAAACTTGAAAAATCAGAAAAAACTGCGGCTGACGGAAAAGAATTTTTGCAGGGCGGAAAGATAATTCTTTTTACGCCGGACGTTCTTTTTGATTATTTTGAAAACCAGCTTCAAAACGAGCCTTACACAAGCGAAATCAAAAAATATTATCTTGTGGCGGCAAAGATTCTTCGCCAGCTTGAAAATAATTCCCTTGAATCAAAAATTGTAAAAACTCTTTCGCTGATTTACTGCCTAAACCAATTTGAGCGGCTTTCTCCGGATCTGAATTTTCTTTTTGCGCTTTACGATGACGCGGGCTATTCTCGTGAGGAAATCCGTGGCGCGGTTAAAAATCTTTCTGAAAATCTTGGCGTGGTTTATCTGAACGTCCACAACAATTACCTTCAGCTAAAGGCTGCTTCCGGCGCGGATATTCCTGCTCTGATTTCGGACTGCGTTGAAAAACGGCGGCGCACGGTGCGGATTGTTGATATTCTGAACAATTTCAACACTGAAAAATTCATCTACCCGACTTTGTACAACATCAAAAACAAGATGACGCGGTATTTCCGCTTTGTTTTTGTCTCTGAAAAAGAATTTTTGGAGCTGGAAGACTGGAAAACATTTGCTGAAACTTTTAATTCGGACGGCTGCGTTTTCGCGCTCTTCAAGGATTTTGAAAATGCGGAAAATTCTGGCGGAACAGATTTTGAAACGGAAAAAATCATTGAGCGGGCAAAGAAACTTTCTTCCGACTCAAAAAATCTTGTCTTTATAGTTTCAAAACTGGATGAGAATTTTTCTGAAAAGCTGCGCCGTTTTGATTCTGTCGCGTTCCTGCGGAACCAGCTTTTGGCGGCTTCTTCAAATTCTTTGGATTCTGTTCTTTTTGACGAGTACGACATTGTTTATCAGGATTTCTACGAGGTTGTAAAGCAGATTGTCCATTCCTACGTTCAGCCGGAGCGGAATCTTGCGCTTTACGTTTCGCTTGGCGCGGAGCATAAGCTTTACAGGAAATCTGAATTCACAAACCTTGTTTCGGATGTTTGCTCGGAAATTTTTTACAGAACGCCGGTTGTGAACAACGAAATGCTGAACAAAAACTGCCTTACCGGGGCTGCGGCAAAAAGCCGGGCAAAACTTCTGGACGCAATGCTGAATTCTCCGTCTTTGGATTTGGGCTTGTCCGGGAGCGGGCAGGAAGTTTCTTTTATGCGGAGCGCGCTTGTTCTTCCTGGAATCCTGAAAAAAGCTGACAAAGATTCTTTGGAAAAGAAAATCTTTAATCTTGAGCCGTCTTCCGGCACCGAAAAAAACGACGGGAACTTTAAGAAACTTTTTGCGGTGATAAAAGAATTTTTTGCGCATGCGGAAAAAAACGAAATCAGTTTTTATGAGCTTTTTGAGCTTCTCGTAAAGCCTGAAAACGGATTCGGTCTTAGGCGCGGCGTGATTCCGCTCTACATTGCCGCCGTTCTTTCTTCATTTGCAAAAAATGCCGTGCTCAAAAAAAGCGGAATTGAAGTTCCTGTGAACGCCCAAAGCCTTGCTGAAATCGCGGAAAGTCCTGAAGAGTTTTCTGTGCGTGTTCAGAACTGGAACGATGAAAAAGAAAATTATGTGAAGAAAACCGAAAACATTTTTGCCGACTTTGTGATTGACGATGAAAAAAACGCGAACGGCTATTCTTACCTTATAAACGCGATGCTCCGCTGGTACCGCTCGCTTGCAAAATACACAAAGCAGATGAAAAAAGTCTACGGCGGTTTGAAAGGCGGTTTTGATAAAAAAACGGTTCCGGTGCAGAAAGAATATTCTGAGTTTTTGAACATCCTGAAGCAGGGCGGATTCGGCACGAATGAAATCCTTTTTGAGAAGATTCCTTGCGCGTTCAAAAATGAAAAGCCTGAGCAGGCTGATTTTTCGCTTTCAGAAAATATAAAAGGCACGAAGAATTTTTTTGACTCCGCGCTGGAAAACTTCACAGAAAAAATCATTGAGGAGACAAAAAATTTCTTTGGCAAGAATGCAGGTGAAAAATCCCTAAAAAATGTGATTGCGGAATTCTGCGCGGAACTAGAGCCGGAAACTGAAAACCACGTTTTTGAAAACGGCGCGCATTTGCTTTTGAAGATTTACAAGTCCGCCGGAAACGATGAAAAGCAGACTGCATTTGAAATGGCAAAAGTTCTGACCGGACTTAGCATTGACGACTGGAACGATGAGACCGTGGGCGTGTTTTTTGAGCGGCTTTCGGAGCTGAACCGGACGCTTCTTGATTTTAAGGATAATTCTGTTGCCAAAAAGAATGAGCCGGTAGTTCGGCAGGCTCAGTGTCCGCTTGATAGTTCTGAAAAGTCGGTAGATGCAAACATTGACGGAGTTTCCATTTCAACGTTTGTAGAATCCCGCACAGCTGACAATTACGAAATCCGTTTTGTTCAAAGCGGAGCAGAAAACGCAAAATCAAAGTCGTTTAGGAAAGTGGAATGTTCTGTTAGGGCAAAGTCGCTTGAAGAGGAAATCTGGCGGACAATCGAGGAAATGGGACAGTCCGTGACAGACGCGGAAAAGCGGCAGGTTCTGGTGAGTTTGCTTGAGAAGCTATGCTAATGCTGACGTGCTAGGGATTGTAGGGGCGCGAAGCGTTGTTTTGTGACGGTTGAGTTTATCGAAACCAGAACAAAACAATGTAGGCGAAAGCCGGAACCCCGAAAAGCCCGGCCCGAACGAAGTGAGGGTAGCACCCAAAATTGGAGGAAAAAATGAGTTTTTATTTTGACAATGCGGCTACGACTTTTCCGAAGCCTGAATGTGTCTACGAATTTATGGATTCTTTTTACCGGACTCACGGCGGAAATGCGGGGCGCGGGCAGTACAAGCTTGCGGCGGAGGCGTCAAAGGTGATTTTTGAGACGCGCGGCTTTATCCAGAAAATTCTTTGCTGCCCGAACAAGGACGTGATTTTTGCTCCGAGCGCGACGATTGCGCTGAACATGGTGATTCAAGGGCTGCTTGCGGACGACAAGAGGAAAACCGTTTACATTTCGCCGTTCGAGCATAATTCGGTGACGCGCGTTCTGCATCATTTTGAAAAGAGCGGAAAAATCAGCGTAAGGCAGTTTTTTGTCTCGCCAGACTTTGAATACGGCATGGAAAAAATCAACGCGCAGTTTGCGGAGATTCCGCCTGACATTGTGGTTGCAAGCCACGCAAGCAACGTAATCGGGCTTGTCGCTCCTGTCCTTGAAATTTTTGCGGCGGCGAAAAAGTTTGGCGCGCTTACCGTAACCGACATGGCGCAGACGGCAGGGCTTGTTCCGCTGGATGTGGCGAGCGAGCTTGTCGACTTTGCGGTTTTTGCCGGGCACAAGACTTTGTACGGCCCGTTCGGAATCGGCGGATTTGTGAAAAAACGGAATGTGAAACTTGAGCCGATTCTTTTTGGCGGAACAGGCGTCGAGTCTGCGAATCAGGAAATGCCCGAAAACATTCCGAGCCGCTATGAGATGGGAAGCCAGAACATCTGTGCGGTTGCTGGGCTTCACTCGGCGGCACAGTGGTTTTTGCAGAATCAGGACGAAATCCGCGCCACCGAAGAAAAAAATCACCATAGACTTTTAGAGATTTTGCAGCGTTACGATTTTTTGAAGATTGCAGGCCCTGCCGACAGGTTTTCACAAAAGACAAAATGCATCGGCGTTGTCTCCACGTTTTTTGACGGCTACTCGGCGGAAGACATCGGAAACGTTTTTGACGAGGCGGAAATCGCCGTGCGCACCGGACTTCAATGCTCGCCGCTCGCCCACAAATTCTTAGGCACATTCCCGGCCGGCACAGTGCGCTTCAGCGTGGGATATTTCACAAGCGAAGAGGACTTTTGCGCGCTGGAAAAGGCGATGGGATATATTGAGGCGAATAGGTAGGAGAGAAAAAAATGCTGCAAAAATTCAAAAATCCTTTAATCGATAATTCTCAAAATTACAAGCTTAGTTCATATATAAAAACTTTGTTGCTGGATGAAAATTATAATGAGTTTTATATAGCGACCGGTTATTGGGATATTCCCTCTATTGCGCTTATCTTTGAGGAACTCAAAATTTTTCTTGAACGGTCAGATACGAAAATAAAACTTCTGCTTGGCAAAGACCCAGAAGTTCAGAATTATCAGTTAAGCCATGCTGATGAAATTGACTTAAATGATTATCCGGCCTGTTACATCAAGTATCATTTGGAAAATATCCCTGTCGTTGCTGATTATGAAGATGCAATTTCATTGCTTTTAAATTATTGTGCTGGAGAAAATCCAAAGTTTGAAATTCACACTTATAAAGATTTGCATAATTCAAGTTTTCTTCATGCAAAGTGCTACATATTTAAAGGGAAGAACGATTCTTGCGCGATTGTTGGGAGTTCCAATTTCACAAAGAAAGGTCTTGAAGATAATTCAGAATTGAATTATTTGGAGATGAATTCTTCCAATGTCGTTGTGCGTCCTGAAAACGGAACTTCTGTAAAAGGTCATATCTTCTGGTTTGATGAGAAATGGAAAAGCAGCAAATCTTGGGAAAAAATCTTTATTTATACCGTATTAAAGACAAATATAGGATGTCGTTCGTTCTCAAAAGGCATTGAAAGCAAGTTCATTTCAGAAAAGAAAAAATTACAGATTGAAAAAATACAGAATGGGGAAATTGAAAACAAAATGAATATTCCAAGAATTCCTTCGGACATAAATCTTTTTGATTATCAAAAAGAAGCGATTTCAGAATGGGAAAAACAAGACTACAAAGGCATTTTTGATATGGCTACAGGAACCGGCAAGACGCTTACAGGTTTAGGGGCGATTTCAAGGTTGAGCGAAGTTTTAAATGACAGGCTTGCAGTTTTCATAGTTTGCCCTTATCAGCATTTAGTTGAACAGTGGGTTGAGGATATTGAAAAATTCGGAATGAAACCGATTATCGGCTATAGTTCTTCGGAACAGAAAAATTGGAAATCATTGCTAAAATATGCTGTGGAAGATTTTAATCTGGAAATAAAAAATAGGACATTTTTTTGCTTTATTTCTACAAACGCTACATTTTCTTCCGAACTTGTTCAAAATCAAATCTCTAAACTGCATGGAAACGCCTTGCTTGTCATTGATGAAGCTCATAATTTTGGTGCGGAATATTTGAGAAAACTTTTAAGCAATAAATTTTCTTATCGCCTTGCGCTTTCTGCCACATTGGAACGCCACGGAGATAAAGACGGAACTCAATCACTTTATGATTACTTTGGGAAAAAATGCATTGAATATGACCTTGAGCGAGCAATAAAAGAGAGAAAACTCACAAGATATAAATATTATCCGGTTATTGTTTCATTGACAGATGATGAATTTGTTTATTATGAACAATATTCCCGCGAGATTTTAAAGTGCGTTGTAAAAGGAAAAAATGGAAAATTAAAGCTGAATGAAAAAGGCAAGCGAATTGCGTTGCAGCGGGCAAGACTTGTAGCTGGTGCTTCTAATAAAATCGGAGAATTAAAAGAGCAGATAACTCCTTACATAAGCGACAATCACATTCTTGTTTACTGCGGCGCTGCAAAAGTTTTCGATGAGGATTCAGAATTTGATGATTCTAACGATGATGAAATTTCAGAAGGAAAAAGGCAAATCGAAGTTGTTACAGATTTGCTTGGAAATCTTCTTGGAATGAAAGTTGCCCAGTTTACTTCAAAAGAAAATATGCAGGAACGTTCAGTGATAAAGAAAGAGTTTTCGGAAGGAAAAAATCTGCAGGCTCTTATCGCAATAAAATGCCTTGATGAAGGTGTAAATATTCCTGCAATAAAAACAGCCTTTATTCTTGCGAGCACAACAAATCCGAAAGAGTACATTCAACGGCGAGGACGTGTGTTAAGAAAATCAGACGGAAAAGATTTTGCTGAAATTTATGACTTTATAACGATTCCTCGTCCTTTAAGTGAAGTTATTTACGAAACAGAAGAAGAAAAAAAGAAAGGAAAGGGACTAGTTATAAATGAACTTGTTCGTGCAATTGAATTTGCACGTCTTTCCATGAATGAGATTTCAGCAATGGAAAAAATTGATGAAATAAAAGAACTGTATGAACTTACAGATAAGGATTTGATTTTTAAGGAGAATTTTGAGAATGAACAATGAAAAAGTTGAGGTGGATGGAATCGAAATTGATGTAAAAAAGGCAAGAAACATTCTTACAGCAATTTTGATTGCGGAAAAGAAAAATATTGCCACAAAAGAAAAAGGCGATTCAGAAATGATTAAGGATATTAAGAAAAAAATTGCGGAGGAAGTTGCATGCTTATAAAAAAAATCACACTTGAAAATTTTAGGCAGTTCAAAGATATACAGTCTGTGGACTTTTCTGAAGACAATGAGAAAAATATCACGATTATTCTTGGAGAAAATGGAGCAGGAAAAACAACTTTTGCTCAGGCATTCAGGTGGTGCTTGTATGGAAAAACAACTTTTACCGACTCTATTTTGTTGAATAAGGAAATCTCGCAAAATCTAGGACCAAACAAAGAATCTTTTGTAAGAGTTTCATTGCAGCTTATACATAGCAATATTCAATATGAGATAACCCGGGAGCAAAAATATACAACGAATGCGACAGGCGGGCTTAATACACCGAACAGTTCTGAATTGAAAATCAAGTATAGAAATCCACAGGGAAACACTAAATTTGTTGAACAAAGAGAAGTTGATTTAAGAATAAAGGAAATACTTCCTTCCGAGCTTTCTAATTATTTTTTCTTTGACGGTGAACGAATTCAAAATATGAGCAAAGAAATAAATGATGGAAAGAGCGCAGAATTCAAAGAGGCTGTGGAACGATTACTTGGTCTTTCTGCTTTTATGATTACTCTTGACCATTTAAATGGGCGGTCGAGTTCTTCTGTCATAAAGAGTTACAACAGGGACTTTGATTCAAAAGCAAATTCCCAGATTGCAGATTTACAAGATAAGATTGATTCTTTGAATAAAGAACTTAATAGAATTGATGAGCGAAATAAAGAAATCGATGATGATGTGGCAATGCTTGAAAAACAGCAGGAAGCACTTTCCAAAGAAATGGAAGCAAACAAAGATTCTGAAAAACTTATAAAAGAGAAAAAAAGTCATGAAGTTTCTTGTGAAAAATTAGAAAAAGAAAAAACCGATGCTATCTCTAATTTTGTTGATATTTTCAATAATAAAGCTGTGTCTTGGTTTTCAAGAAAAATTATCAGAGATGTTTTAACAGAACTTGCTGAGACTGATAGTCTTGATAAAGGAATTCCTGATATAACTGCGAAGACAATAGATTATCTAAAGAATCGTGGAGTTTGTATTTGCGGAACTTGTTTAAAAGAGAATTCAAAAGAGCTTGAAGCATTTGATGAGTTATTGAAATTTATTCCTCCTAAAAGTCTTGGAAATTTTATTTCTGACTTTAGCGGAAGCGCAAAGCAGCGGCTTGCTGACTCTGAATGCTTTTATGAAGATTCCATTGTTCAGAAGTATAGAGAAATCAGAGAAAAAGATTCGGAACTTGAAGGATTGAATTCGGAAATTTCAGAAATTGAAAAACGGCTTAAAAATATTAAGTCTTCGGCAGATTTGCAAATAAAAGCAGACGCGAATAAGAGACAAATTGCCGAGCTTAATAGAGAAAAATCTTCTCTGTTGGAAGAGAAAGGCGCAAAAACAGAAAAACAAAACCGAGCTCAATCTTCTCTTGACGAACAAGCCTTGAAGAGTGTCAGCAATAAGAAAATTGCAGTTTATAAAGCCTATGCAACATATATGTATCAGCTGTTAAAAGATGACTATTCAAAACGGGAAAAGGAAGTAAGGGAACGGCTTCAGGAAAATATCAATGAGATATTCAAAAATATTTACAACGGAAAACTTTCATTGCAAGTAGATGAAAAATACAACATAAAAGTTGAGCTTGATGAATTTGCAAGTTACAGCGGCATGATTGAAACTTCAACAGCACAAAGCATGTCTGTCATTTTTGCTTTTATCGCTGGGGTAATAAAAATGGCTCGTGAAAATGCAAAAAATAGAAATTCTGATATGTCTTTACAGTCAGAACCATATCCACTTGTAATGGATGCGCCCCTTTCAAATTTTGACAAGAAACGTGTAAAAAATGTTTGCGAAACTCTTCCTAAAATTGCAGAGCAAGTTATTTTCTTTTCCTATGACAAGGATGCAGAAGTCGCAGAAGAAAATATGAGCGCAAAAATTGGAAAAAGATACGAGTTCATAAAAATAAATGAACTGGAAACTAGAATTGAAGCGAGGTAAATATGTTTGATAATGAATACTCATTTAAGGGATCTCATGCAGTAAAAGTTAATAAACTTACAGCAAAATTTCCTCAGTCTGGAAACAGCTTGTTTAAACGCAATATCGATGTTTTTGTTTTGGCTCCAATTGTTGGAATGCTTTACAACAGAATGTCAGATATTGACTCTAGTATTGAAACAACAAAAATATTTCCGGGACAATTTACAAATCACCATAATGATGTGTATTTTACATACAGGCTTGTGATGCTCGTAGCGCAAAAGGAAAAAAAATCTATAAATGAGCGAGTTAATAAAGCTTTTAATGGAGAAGCGCAAGGAACAGCGGAAGAAGATTTTAAAATTTTTGAAAAATATCTTCTTGGCGGAATTGACGTTCTTTATGAGAAACTGATTGAGCAGGATAATCCGTCTTCTGAAGATGATTATATTAGCAATCTCAATAATTTTCTTTCAGAAATTCATGAACGTTATGAGGCTGAGCAAGATTCAAGTCAAGATTTCTTGGCAAAACTGGAACAAATTGCCAGAGATTAACATCATAAAATGACAGTTGCAGAAATTCAGAATCAACTTTTTTCTCAATATAAAAGAAAAGGCTTTTTGTCAGAGAATGAAATTACAGATTGCTGCGTCAGCAATAATCTAGATTTCTTTGAAACTGATGAAGTCATGCAGTTCCTTATAGATAAGAAAGTTTTGTTTTCAGAGAAAAAAGGCGAAATCATTTGTGAGGAAGAAGACATTTATGATAAAGCTCAAATTGATTACGATGAATTTTTTGATAAGGTTTTAGCTGAATATCCAAACTTTAAAATTATTGTGGAGCATATTAAGAGCATAAAGCCGCCGCAGCATCGCGAATGGAAAAATCTTATTCATGAAGCCCAAAGCGGAAACGTTTATGCTTTTAACAGAATGACAGAAATGTATTTGCGTGGGGTTTTACGCATTTCTTATAACTTTGCGAAGGAAAATTATTGTGATTTTGAGGAGGCTTTTCAAAACGGCACAATAGGATTAATCCGAGCTATAAAAAGTTTCGATGTAACGAGTCCGAATTCATTTGTTGGTTATTATTCTCTTTCTGTGCTAAGTGAGATGCAACGGAAGTATAACGTAAAAAACTCTTTTTTTGATTTGCCTGCTCATTTTTCGCAAAAGATTTTTGAATTTTTAGGAATAATTTCAAAACATCTTGCAAATGGAAAAACTCCAGAAGAAAGCATGAATATTGTATCTGATGATTTTTGCCTAGAAATCAATCCAAAATTAAAAATGTACTTTTTACCTTATATTGATTTAGACGGTATTTCTTATGAAAATTTTGCTTTTGATGTTCATATTGAAGATGATATTATTTATGAATCATTAAAAAAGCAATTGAATGAAGTTTTGCTTACATTGCTAGAGCGGGAACGGGAAGTATTAGAAATGCGGTTCGGACTTAATAATTTAAAGCAGATGACGCTCGAAGATGTTGGAAAATATTACAATGTTTCAAGAGAAAGAATCCGACAGATAGAGGCAAAAGCTATAAAAAGATTGCAGAATTCAAGAATAAAAACTTTGCTTAATGAGTATATGAATTCTTAAATATTATTTTTCCGCTTAGCCAATTTCTTTATATACACTTAAAATCTAATGGTTTATAATATAAGTATGTCAAGCGGTCTTTCAAAAGAAGAAATAGACTATCTTCTTAACCTTGAAAAGAATTGTAAATCTTCTCAAAAATACAATTTTCCAAGTTTAGGCGGAAAAATCGAAATCGAATTATCATCGGCTGATAAGAATGAAGACTTCTTGTTAGATGTTTGGCGTTCACATATTGATTTAGCAAAAACAAAATTTCAAAATCGGGCTAGGAAGACAGTTCCAATTGTAAGGCTTGATATTAATTCTGCGCCACACAAAATCCTGATGGAGTGCACTTGGGCGGAACGCATTTTCATATTTATAGAGAAGGTTATGGTGATAAATTTGCGTATCCTTTACCAGACGAGTTTGCGGATTGTAAAAGTCCTAGAGATTTTCTTGAAAAGTTTATGGATTATTGCCATATTATGAAAAAGCCGATAATCGAGGAGGATTTATTTGTATGAAAAAAACAGAAATAGATGCTCTTATTGATAGTTATTTTAAATGGCTAAAAGAAAATACTTCTTCAAAAATCATAAATGATACTTGGTCGGAAATTACAACGCCGTATTTAGACAGACACAATGATTGCCTTCAGATTTATGCTAAAAAAGAAGGTGATAAGATTATTCTTTCAGATGACGGTTATATTATTGATGATTTGGAATCTTCTGGCTGTCATTTGGATTCTCCTAGACGAAAAGAAATTTTGAATACAACTCTTCGTGGTTTTGGTGTTTTGCTAGATAACAATCAGCTGATTGCAAAAACTTCGGCAGAAAATTTTCCTCAGAAAAAGCATGATTTGATTCAGGCTATGCTTGCTGTCAATGATTTATTTTATCTTTCCAAGCCACAAGTGCAGAATCTGTTTTTCGATGATGTTGTCGCTTGGTTTGATAAAAATGATATTCGTTATGTTCAGAAAGTAAAATTTTCAGGGAAAACTGGTTTTGACAATATGTTTGATTTTGGCATACCAAAGTCAAGAAAATATTCAGAAAGACTTGTGCAGACTATAACGAATCCGTCAAAAGAAAATTCTATGAATCTTGTTTTTAAGTGGATTGATACAAAAGATGAGCGGCCGACAGAGTCAGTTCTATTTGCAATG
>CAKULY010000038.1 GCA_934667505.1 uncultured Treponema sp.
TTATTTTGCAGCTGAAAAGCGAGAGTGCAAAAACGCACGCTATAACTACACACGCGACTGGTGGGGGGGGGTAAGATGTTTACGGTAATTTTTCATTAAACTGCTCCTAAAGATAAGATTGTCTGCAACGCAAACTTTTAAAAGTATAAGACAGGAATTTTCTGCTGTCAATGTTTTAAAAAGCGATGTAAAAACTTCCATAATTTCCAAACCGCCAGTTCTGACGGTCTAGAAATTGTGGAAGTCTTATAAAACACAAGGTTCTATGTCGTTATAGACTAGAACCTGTAAATTTAAAAATCAATTCTTTATCAAAAGCATCTGTTTTATGACAGCAACAGAATAATGTTTAATATATTTGACAACTGTTAAATATTGTCTATAATATTAAACGTTATGGCAAAAAAAACAGTAACGCTGTCTCCTCTTATATTAAAAATGCTAAGAACCGTCGGCGAACAGATAAAGCTTGCACGCCTGCGCAGAAAACTTTCTGTTCAGCTTGTCTCAGAAAGAGCGGGCATAAGCCGGGCGACATTGTGGGCAATTGAAAACGGCGAGCCTTCCGTTTCTTTCGGGGCGTATGTTTCTGTTTTATGCGCTTTAGGCTTAAAGGATGATGTAACCCTTCTTGCAAAAGATGACGTGCTTGGTAAAACCTATCAGGATTTAGAACTGCTTCCTAAAAAACGCGCTCCAAAAACAAAGGGGAAAAAACAGTGAAAGAAGAAAATAAAATAGACATATATGCCGACTGGATTCAAAATGAAAATCAAATTGGAACTCTTTACGTATCTTCAATGAGAGGAAAAAACATTTATTCATTTGAATACACAGAAAATTGGCTATACAATTTTTCACATATCATGTTAGATTCTGATTTATACAGCACAAAAGGACGGCAATTTGTGCCAGCCAACAAAAAAATCTGGGGATTCTTGTCGGACTGCCTTTTTGACCGATGGGGAAGAAAACTCTTAAAGAGAAAAGAAGAAATACTCGCGATAAAGGAAAAACGAGATGCACGGGATTTAACCGAGCTGGATTTCTTGATTGGCGTAAATGATGAGTCAAGAATGGGAGGACTGCGGTTCAAATATGATGACTCACAAAACTTTATCTCTGAGACAGACTTGTATAATGTGCCGCCTTTAGAAACTTTGCGAAAGCTGGAGCAGGCATCAATAGAATTTGAAAAATCACACCTGCAAGATGACAAATGGCTTCAAATACTTTTAGAACCAGGCTCTTCATTAGGTGGAGCCAGACCCAAAGCCACAGTAAAAGATGAACTGGGGCAGCTATGGATTGCAAAATTTCCCTCAAACCACGACGACTACAACATCGGGGCATGGGAAAAAACGGCAATTGACCTTGCAAAACTTGCTGGACTTGATGCACCAGAGACAATACTTAATAGTTGTCAAATATATTGAACGTTATTGTATCGATATTATAAATCTTTTGTTTTAGGTTTATACGAATCTTAAAACTTCCAGCCTGAACAGTTTATTTCGAATCTTTTTAGAACAAAACTGTTTGCATAGAGTTTATATTTTTCAAAAAATCCTTGACAGTTGATATTTGGTTTATTATATTTTTAATTAGTTACATTATGTATCTTAAAGATATGGAAGTTAATCTAAAAACAGTCGAAAATTGCGTCTGTTTTTATTGGAGAATCTATGTACTTGGAAAAAATCAATTCACCATCTGATTTGAAAAAACTTTCGTTGGAAGAGATGACGGCTCTTGCTGGAGAGATGCGCGAGGCTTTGTTCAACCGGCTTACTAAAATCGGCGGACATTTTGGACCGAACTTTGGAATGGTTGAGGCAACGATTGCGCTTCACTACGTTTTTAACTCGCCTGTGGACAAGTTTGTTTTTGACGTTTCGCACCAGAGTTACGCGCACAAGCTTTTGACCGGGCGAAAGACCGGATATTTGGACGAAGCGCATTTTGCGGAAGATTCGGGCTACACAAATCCTGATGAAAGCGAGCACGATTTTTTCAACGTCGGACACACTTCAACTTCGATTGCGCTGGCGGCAGGACTTGCTAAAGGACGCGATGTTCTTGGCGGAAAGGAAAATATCATCGCGGTGATTGGCGACGGCTCTCTTTCCGGCGGCGAGGCTTTGGAGGCTTTGAGCGTTGCCGGTTCTGAGCTGAATTCAAATTTTATCATCATTGTGAACGACAACGAGATTGCGATTGCGGAAAACCACGGCGGAATCTACAAGAATTTGAAGGAACTGCGCGAGACTAATGGAAAATCTGCGAACAATATGTTCCGCGCGTTCGGGCTTGACTATATTTATGAGGAAAATGGAAACGACATCGGCGCGATGATTTCGCTTTTTGAAAAGGTAAAGGACATTGACCATCCGATTGTGCTTCACATTCACACTTTGAAGGGAAAAGGCTACGAGATTGCCGAAAAAAACAAGGAAGCATGGCACTGGACTCTTCCGTTTGACCGCGCGACAGGAAAAACGACTGTGAATTTTGGAAACGGCGAAAGCTACGGCGCGATTACTCCGAACTGGATTATGGAGCGAGCGGCAAAGGACAAGAAATTTGTTGTTGTGACTCCTGCAATGCCTGCTTCTGTGGGGCTTGTGCCTGAGCTTCGCAAAAAACTCGGCCCGCAGTATCTTGATGTTGGAATTGCTGAGGAGGCGGCAACTGCGGTCTGCGCCGGAATCGCAAAAAACGGCGGAAATCCGCTCTTAGTTACAAATATGACTTTTCTGCAGCGCGCCTACGACCAGATTTCGCAGGACGTCTGCATCAACAATCTGCCTGTCACAATGCTGATGAACTACACTTCGTTTGACGGACTTACGGACGTTACGCACTTGGGAATTTTCGGTCTTGCCGCGTTCACGAATATTCCGAATCTTGTGGTTCTTGCCCCGACCTGCGCGGAAGAATATCTGAACATGCTGAACTGGTCTATCGAACAGAAATCTCATCCGGTCCTGATTCTGATTCCTGGAAATGAGGTTTTCCACCGCTCGTCTTGCGCCGCTGAAAAATCTTTTGACACGCTTGACACTTACAAACTTGAAAAGAAGGGCGAGAAAGTTGCGGTTGTTGCGCTCGGCGATTTTTACCAGAAAGGCGAGGCGCTTGCGGCCGCGATAAAAAACGAGCTCGGATTTGAGCCGACTTTGATAAATCCTCGTTTTGCTAGCGGTGTTGACAAGAATCTTCTTGAAGAATTGAAAAAAGACCACGAGCTTGTGATTACGCTTGAGGACGGAATTGTGAGCGGCGGTTTCGGCGAAAAAATCGCCTCGTTCTACGGCACTTCAAAAATGAAAGTCAAGAATTACGGCCTGGAAAAGAAATTTTACGACCGCTACGATCCAGCCGGCCTTTTAAAGGAAGTCGGAATGACAACCGGGCAGATTGTGGCTGACGTGAAAGATATTCTTGGAAAATAGAAAGCACGAAAATAAAATTTTGGAGGCGCGGCTTATGAAAAAAGTTTTGCTTTCATTTTTTATCATTGCGGCTTTTGCTGCGAGCTCCTGTGCTTTTGCGGAAAATGCCGTAAATGGAGAAAATATGAAAATCAGCGTTTCGGACGGAAAAAATAAAATCGTTTATGAACTGAACGCAAGCGGGCAGAGCAAGTCGCTTTACAGCCAGCTTCCGCTAAAAGCTCAGATTGAAGACTACAGCACAAACGAAAAAATCTTTTATCCGAAAGAAAAACTTCCGCTGAAAAACGGAATTGAAGGTTCGGGCGATTCTGGAACGCTGGCGTATTTTTCTCCGTGGGGAAATGTCGTTCTTTTTTACGGAAAATTCAGCGAATATCCAGGGCTTTTCATTCTTGGAAAAGCGGCAAGCGGCGCGGAAAATATAAAAAATCTTTCCGGCATGGTTAGCGTGGAAGCGGAAAAATAAATAAAGTCTTAGTTTTTAACTATTAGTTAGATTTCTTTAGGCTCCAATTTATCCGCATAAGAAGAAAATCCCGCATATCTTCATAAAAGTCCAATTTTGGTGGAGCTATGTTGATTTTTTTTAATGCTTCCTGAACCAGAGGATTTTTATAGCAAGTTACGGCGGTTGTAGCGGCGAATGTCAGTATATCCAGCTGCAGCTTGTATGCGTCTTCCTTGGAAAGCGAAAGCATTTCAGAAATCTTGTCGCGCAGCTGCCATGCAAAGCCATAATATCTTTTCTTGAACGCTGCAAGTCGGTCAACTGTTACATTTGTTTCTATAATCGGATTCAAGTATGAAACATATCTAAGATAGTCTTGATTCGCGTTTAGAATTCCAGCCCAGACTTCCGCAATAACTTCAGGCGAATACTTGTTGCCTTCCGGAAAGGCTGAAATTAAAGCGGTGTAGTAATTTGCCATTTTTTGCGCGGAAATTGCAAGGAAAACTTCTTCTTTTGTGGTTACATATTTGTAAAGATTCGCACGTGACCAAGTAAGTTTTTCTGCAATCGTTGTAAGAGTGATTTCTGTGTACGGCATTTTCTGGAATAATTCGTCTGCCGCTTGTTTAACTTGATTTAAGCGGTCTTCTTTCTGGTCGTCGCTGCGCGCTCGTATATAATTCTGCATAAAATAAGAGTATCACACGGCGTAAAATTGTTCAATAAATGACGTGTTGTTGCTAAATGAATGTCAATTTGCTTTTTAGACATTGTAAAACTTTTTCACCGTCTTTTACAATATGCTTTTCGAAGTTCTGTCAACGCAGCTCTTGACATCCTTCTGCAAAAAATATATAGTCTTAACTGTACATTTTAATATCTTTAAGATGGACTCGTGGCTCACGGGTCTTTTTTTATGTTCAAGAGGTTGTTTTGGAATACATTTCTTTGGATTCAATGCCTTATTACAAGGATTGCGCTCCTTTGGTGGAAGGTTTGGGTTACACTTTGGTGGAACTTCACGTAACTCCACAAAAAGGTGTAACAAGAATCAATGCTGTTATAGCGTCTAAAGATTCTTCTATTGATATAGGCGTGAACGACTGTTCTAAAGTTCATCACGCTCTTCTTCCTCGCTTGGAAGCGATTTTGGGAACGGAAGACACTTACATGGAACTTACAAGTCCGGGAATGGAACGCAACATAAAAAATGCGGCAGAATTTCCAATCTTCAAAGGTAGGGAAGTTCGTGTCTGGGACAAAAATATTTCAGATTGGGCTGGCGGCGTAATTGTAGATGCTGACGAAAAATCTGTAACACTTGAAAAAGAAGGAAACAATCAGACCTTCCTTTTTGAAAATATTGCAAAGGCTAAGTTTATTCACTTATAACATAAAATAATTATGGGGGCTTAATATGTCAGAAATGGCAGAAGCTATTCGTGCCTTAATCGAAGAAAAAGGCTACACAGAAGATGCGGTTAAACGCACAATTGAAAATGCATTGAAAATGGCGTACAAACGCACTTACGGAACTTCAGATAATGCTGTTGTAAAATTTGCAGATGATATGTCTGACGTTTCAATTTATTCAAGAAAGACTGTTGTTGATGGAGTTTACGATCCTGTTACAGAAATTGAACTTGAAGATGCGAAAAAGCTTGTAGAGGACATTGAATTAGGTGATGAAGTTGAGATTCTTGAAGATCCAAAATCCTTTGACCGTTCGGCAATTGCTTCTGGTAAACAAACCGCGCATCAAGGGTTAAACGAGACCATTAAAGATTCTCTTTATAACCAGTACAAAGATAAAGTTGGAGAGATGATAAACGGTTATTATCAGCGTGAACGAAATGGCAATATCTTTGTAGATCTTGGAAACGCTGGAAAAATTGAAGGCTTCTTGCCTGTAAAGTATCAGTCGCCAAGAGAAACTTATGATCAGGGCGATCGAATAAAAGCAATTATTGCTGATATTAAAAAAACTTCTACAGGGCTTCAAATAGTACTCAGCCGAAGCGATTCAAAACTTGTTGAAATCACAATGGAAATGGAAATTCCAGAAATTGCAGATGGTACTGTAAAAATTGAAAAGTGCGTTCGCGAAGCTGGTTATAGAACAAAAATGGCGGTTTCCACAGCGCGCGAAGAAATAGATCCTGTTGGAGCTTGCGTTGGAACTAAAGGCGTTCGCATTCAGAACGTAATCCGCGAACTTCTCGGTGAAAAAATCGACGTTCTAAAGTATGACCCGGATCCTGTTGAGTTTATAAAAAATGCACTTTCTCCTGCTAGTGTAAACCGTGTTGTTATTCTTGATGAAGCAAAAAAACAGGCTCTTGCGATTGTTGATGATTCTCAGTTTAGTCTTGCGATTGGAAAGCAGGGGCAAAATGTTCGTCTTGCAAACCGCTTGTGCGACTGGTCAATCGATGTAAAAACAGAAGAACAGTGCGAAGGCATGGATCTTAGCGATAAGGCTACTTCAGTTGCGGCTAGAAACTTATTTAAAGACGAAGAGCCTGATAGCGAAATTGCGACTATAAAAGAACTTCCTGGAGTTGATCAAGCTGTGGCTGCGGCTCTTGCAGAAAAGGGGATTGAAGATATTGTTCAATTTATGGAAGCTTACGACACTCTTGAGATTGAAGGTCTTACAAAAGAGCAATTAGATGCAGTTCACTCTTTAATCAAAGAAAATGTAGAGTTTGTAGAAGAAGAGCAGAATGAAGACTCTCAGGAAAAAGAATCTGAAGAGGAAGAAGAAAAATACTACTGTCCAGAATGTGGCGCAGAGATTACTCTTGACATGACGCGTTGTCCTAAGTGTGGTGTTGAGTTTGAATTTACAGAGGACGAGGAATAGGGTACACAATGGCTGAAGATATAGAAAAAAAGCCTACAATTATTGTTCACAAAAAACAAAACGATAATCCAGCAGCTCAAAATAATAACAATAATGCTGCAAAAAAGAAGATTGTAGTTGTAAAAAAGAAGACAGCTGCGCCTTCTTCTAACCAAAAAGCAGACGGCGCAAAGCACGAAGGTTTACGTGTCGTTGTTAAGAAAACAGAACCTCATAATAGTGCGGAAAAAGCTCCTTTAAAAAATGAAAACACTTCTAGAGGTCCGGCTCAGAATAGGAATGAAGGTCGTCCTCAGCAGCGTCGTACTTTTGAACTTAACACAACGCGGCCTAATGTAAAGGCTGGAAATCTTTCTGACCATGGCAGACGCGATAATCGCAACGGCGGTTACGGCTACGGAAACGGTCGCGGCGGCTATAACAATAATGGCTCTAACGGTGGCGGGTATCGCAATCGCGAAGGCGGCGGATTTACTGGCGCTCAAGCTAGGCAGGGCTATCAAAATCGCGAACGAGATGGCAACCGGCAGGGCGGCTATCAGAACCGCAATGGACAAGGCGGATTCGGTGGCAATCGTCAAGGCGGATTTCAGAACCGCAACGGACAAGGCGGCTCTCCTAGATTTGGTTCTGGACAGGGCGGATTCCGCGTAGGTGGCGGAGCAAGTGCCGTTCCTCCGATGATGCAAAATCGTACTCCTGCAAAAAAAGCATTTAAAGGAAAAAAGCAGGTTTATAATCGAAAAGACGAAGAACAGTACGACGATAATCTTTTTGAAACAAAGAAGAAGTCTGAAACTCCTGCAAGCGTAGTTCCAAAGTCCATTGAAATTATGGAAACTGTATCTGTTTCTGATCTTGCGCGAAAAATGAACTTAAAGGCTAGCGAAGTTATTTCAAAACTCATGGGAATGGGTATGATGGTAACTATCACTCAGTCAATTGATTCTGATACTGCGACTTTGCTTGCGGCAGAATACGGTTGTGAAGTAAAACTTGTAAGCCTTTACGATGAAACAGTTATTCAAGGCGACGCTGATAAAGAAGATTCAATGCTTCCTCGTCCTCCAATTGTTACAGTGATGGGACACGTTGACCACGGTAAGACAAAAACCCTTGATGCAATTAGAAAGTCTCACGTTGCAGAAGGCGAAGCAGGCGGAATCACTCAGTCGATTGGTGCTTATAGCGTAAAAACTGAAAAAGGAACAATTACTTTCCTTGATACTCCAGGTCACGAAGCATTTACAATGATGCGTGCTCGCGGTGCTCAGGTTACAGATATTGTTGTTTTGGTTGTTGCCGCTGATGATGGCGTTATGCCTCAAACTCTTGAAGCTATTGCACATGCAAAAGATGCAAAGGTTCCTATTATTGTTGCCGTGAACAAGTGCGACAAGCCGGAAGCTAATCCTGACAGGGTAAAAACTCAGTTGAGTGAACATGGTCTTACTCCAGAGGAATGGGGCGGCGAAACTCAATACGTGCATATTTCTGCATTAAAAGGACAAGGAATTGACGAGCTTTTGGATGCAATTCTTCTCCAGGCGGAAATGCTTGAATTAAAGGCGACTTATGATTGCCGTGCGGAAGGAAAAATCCTTGAATCTAGAATTGACCAGGGACGCGGTGTCGTTTCTACAGTTATTATTCAGCGAGGAACATTAAAACAGGGCGACCCTTTTGTTGCCGGAATTTATTCTGGCCGCGTAAGGGCAATGTTTGATGACCGCGGAAAGCGTATTCAGGAAGCAGGTCCTTCAATTCCTGTTGAAGTTCTTGGCATGGAAGAAATGCCTAATGCTGGAGATCCGTTCCAGGTTACTGAAAACGAAAAAGAAGCTCGCGCAATTTCTACAAAACGCCAGGAATTGAAGCGCTATGAAGCTGCAAAAGCTGTTAAGAAAACAACTCTTGACACCCTTTACAAAGATATTGAAGCTCACGAAGTTCAGGAACTTAAGGTTATCATCAAGGCTGACCTTCAAGGTTCAGCCGAAGCGCTTAAGGCTTCTCTTGAAAAACTTTCTACAAAAGATATTCGCTTGAACGTAATTCATTCGAGCGCAGGTGCAATCAATGAATCTGATGTTACTTTGGCAGCAGCCGATTCAAATGCAATTATCATAGGATTCAATGTTCGTCCTACGCCAAAGGCAAAAATTCTTGCAGATACTGAAAAAGTTGATATTCGAAAATACAATATCATCTATAAGTGTGTGGAAGAAATTCAAGCCGCTATGGAAGGAATGCTTTCTCCTGATACTAAAGAGCAAACTCTTGGTGATGTTGAAGTTAGAAACACTTTCAAAGTTCCAAAGGTTGGAACAATCGCTGGTTGTTACGTTGTAGAAGGTCTTGTAAAACGCAATGCGATGGTTCATCTTGTTCGCGAAGGTATTGTAAAATTTACAGGAAAAATTTCATCTTTAAAGCGATTTAAAGATGATGCAAAAGAAGTTTCTACAGGATTTGAATGTGGTATTGGTCTTGAAAATTGGCAAGATATTCAAGTTGGCGACCACATGGAAATTTTTGAATACATTGAAGTTGCCCGAAAACTTGGCGATGAGCACCACGATGACCGTGCCGAAAACGAAAAGAAAGCGGCAGAAGCTGCTGCAAAAGCGTTGGCAGATGCACAGGCGGAAAAAGCTCTTGAAAATGAAGCTTTAGAAGCTGAAAAAGCAAAAGCGAAGGCAAAAAAAGCTGCAAAGCCAAAGGATTTGGGAACAAAATTTCCTGGAGCTCAGTCTTCTGAATCTAAAGAAAATTAATTAAAATACGTCTGGTCAAGGTAAGCTTATGCTCAAAACCTTGGCAAGGCGTTTTTAAGGTTCGTATATACCTTGTAAGTTTGCATTGCAATCTTTTTATGGGAGGCTAAAATGGGTCAGTACAGAATTGAGCGATTAAACGTTCAGCTTAGAGACGAAATTTCAAAGTTGATTAGCCGTGGAGAAGTAAAAGACCCTAGAGTTTCGACTTTTCTTTCAATAAATCGGGTTGAAGTCACAAATGATTTGAGCTATGCAAAAATCTATGTATCAAGTTTTTTATCCGATGGGCAAGTTGAACGAGGAGTAGAAGGTCTTAACAGTGCAGCAGGATTTTTACAGTCTTCTATTGCAAAAAAAATGAGGATTCATAAGTTTCCAAAATTTACTTTTTTTGTTGATTCTGGAATGAAAACTGGTTTCCACATGGTTCAAAAACTTAATGCGTTAGAAGAAGAGTCTAAGGTTTGGGCTGAAAGTCATCCAGAAATGGCTGATTAATGTCTAACCAAGTCAATTTTTTTTAATATGAAAAAAAATAATTGCGATAAAATTGTTCTTTTTGCAAAGCCTATCGGTTGCACATCATTTTGTTCTTTATTTTCTATAAAACGTGCTTTTTCAACAAAAAAAGTCGGGCATACTGGTACTTTAGACAGTTTTGCTTCAGGACTTTTAGTTGTTTGTTGCGGTTCTCTTACAAAACTTGCTGGTAGAATCACAGAATTTGATAAATCTTATGAGGCTGTTATAAAATTCGGAGAGGAAACAGATACTCTTGAATGTACTGGTAAAGTAGTCGCTACAGCACAATTGCCGCAGATTTCTGATTTGGAAAAAGCTCTTAAGCATTTTACAGGGGAATTTTTGCAGGCTCCACCAGCTTTTAGCGCGATTCATGTAGATGGAAACCGGGCAAGCGATTTAGTTCGAAAAGGTGTCGCTGTAGAAATTCCAAAAAGGTTGGTAAAAGTATATTCTTCAGAAATTTTAGAGACAAAACTAAATTCTTCTAATCAAGTTGAATATGCTCGGATAAGATTTTCTGTTTCAAAAGGAACTTATATTCGTTCCTTGGCAAGAGATATTGGAATTTATTGTTCAAGTAGAGCAAGTCTTGTGGGGCTTTTAAGAACTAGCATCGGTCATTTTGAACTTAAAAATGCAGCAGGATATGATTTCTTGCCTCCGTTTAATATAAAAAATGCAATTTCTAACTCTAAAAAACTCATGGATGATGAAAATCTTTTAAAACAAAACAAAATTAATGCTTTTAATATTGATGAAAACGCTTTAGAAAATCAAATTCGTCAAAAGTCTATGCCCATGAATTATTTGCTTGCAAAAGATTGTGGATTTTCTGTGGTCCACGTTTTGGATTCATTTAAGAACTCTTTTAAAAATGGAGCGACTCTTTCTTTTTCAAATTTTGTAGAAAAAAAAGAATCGTTTTTTACGGATTTCATAGCAGTTTTTTCTCAGCAAGAGGATTTTTTAGGTCTTATTCAGAATACAGGCAACTTTGCTTTAAAATATTCTTTTGTATTGCACGAATAAGCTTTTTATATTAATTCTATAGAACTTGGCGTTCAACCTTGTAGTTTATAATTTAATGAGGCTATCTGTACATTGACTTGAAATCCATTCGTATGTAAAATAAAAGAATGTTTGATGTAAAAGAAAGTGATTTTTTTGATCTTGAAGATGAAGCTTTTGATACAGTTATTGAAGCTGGAATAAAATTTACAGGTAATATAAAATTTGTAAAGCCTTTTATGATTCGTGGAAAAGTCAATGGTAAAATCGATGCTACTAGCGATTTGGTTATTGACACGTGTTCGGAAGTAAATGCTGATATAAATGCAGTGAGGGTTCTTGTAAAAGGTAAAGTGCATGGGAATATTCATGCAAAAGATTTGATTTTTGTTTCGTCTGATGGCGTTGTAGATGGCGATATTACATCTAGTCAAGTTGTTCTAGAACCTGGAAGCGTGTTTACAGGTCGTTGCACAATGACAAGATAAAGATTTCATAGTTTGTTATTTTTATCTTTATGAGTTGAGTTTGCGGCGCAAGTTTTTTATTAGCTGTTGCTTTTTCATGGGAGATTCAGTATGAAAAATAATCTTTTCTATATTTTTTTTATATTTTTTTCATTGTTTTCAGCCTTTCCTTTGACTTCTCAAGCCAATGTAAAACAGGACGCTCTTGTCCTTTATAGAAATAAAAAGTATAAAGAAGCCGTTGCTGTGTGTGAGCAAGAACTCTTGCAGACTCCAAACAATATAGAATCCTACGTTGTGATGTGCTGGGCTTTAGTTGCAAATAAGCAGTATTCAGAAGCTGAGCAAAGGGCTCTTGCAGGTTTAAAAATTAGTGCCTATGATCTTAGGCTTATTGAAATACTTGGAGAAGCACGATATTTCTTAGGAAAAAATAACGGAGCGATGGAACAATTTCAAAAGTATGTCGCAAATGCTCCTGAAAATGGCAGCCGTGTTGGAGACGTCTATTACTATATGGGCGAAATTTTTATACGGCAGGCAAGGTATCAGCATGCAGATATTGCTTTATCCGCAGCGGTAAAAAAGCAGCCTTTATACGATAAATGGTGGATAAGATTAGGCTATGCCCGAGAAATGGCAGGCAACTATTATGAATCTGTAGAAGCCTATGATGAAGCGCTTAGATTGAATTCTTCTTCCGTTGAGGCGGAGCGAGGAAGAAATAGAGTTTCTTTAAAACTTCAGTAAAGTTGATAATAAATTGCAAGTACGTTTTGGAACCACAGGGTGCCGCCTTAATCAAATAGAATCTGAAAGCGCGGCGCATTTTTTTTACGATAAGTCTTTTTCAGTTTCTCTTGAGCCTTTGACTGCTAAAAGTCAAAATGATTTAGAATGTCTTGTTTGTGTTATAAATACTTGCTCCGTTACTCAAAAGGCCGAACAAAAAGATAGACGCATAATTCGTCTGTATCTTGAAAAATGTCCAAATGCTACAATTATTGTTACTGGGTGCTATGCACAGTTGTCGCCAAAAATTATTTTGGCAATAGATTCAAGGATAGCAGTGCTTCCCGGTCAGAATAAAAGTCGCTTGGCACAAATTCCTAGTATTCTTGCAGAAAATCTTGACTCCTTTAATCCCGTAAATTTTGCGAAATCGCTTAATGAATCAATTTTTAATATTGATTCTAAAAATCTTGGCAAAAGCGAAGATGCTTTTAAACTTTCAACGGATTCGTTTTTAGCTCACTCAAGGTCTTCTATAAAAATTCAGGATGGCTGCAACAATAATTGTACTTATTGCACAATAAATAAGGCCCGAGGTCATTCTGTAAGTCTTGCTCCAAAAGAAGTTATTCATCGTGTAAAAAAATTAGAAGAAGTTGGTCAAAATGAGGTTGTCTTTACAACTGTAAATATAGGTCAGTATTGCGGTGAATATAATGGAAGAAATATTAATTTTGCGCAACTTTTAGAGCTTTGCCTTGAACATACCAGAAATATTTCTTTTAGAATTTCCAGTTTGTATCCTGAAGTTGTTGATGATTATTTTTGTTCGGTTATAAAAAATCCAAGGGTTTGCCCTCATTTTCATATTTCAGTACAGTCAGGAAGCGATGATGTTTTAAGAAGAATGGCAAGAAGGTATTCTTCGCAAGATGTTGTGTCAGCGTGTGCTAAGCTGCGGCTTGCAAAAGAAAATCCTTTCATTGCTTGCGATATTATTACAGGTTTTCCTGGAGAGACTGAACAAGATTTTTGTAAAACCATGGAACTGTGTGAAAAATGCAATTTTTCTTGGGTTCATGTCTTTCCATTCAGCGAAAGACCTGGAACGCTTGCTGCAAAAATGGATAATAAAGTTCCTCAGTTTATAAGCGGTGAAAGAGCAAAACAGCTTAGTCACTGGGCAGAAAACAGCAAAAAGGAATTTATAGAATCTTGCTGTGGAAAAATTTATGATGCAATTTTAGAAACTGTGAATCATTCTTTGCTTTTTAATGCAGGAGAGGGAAAGACTGCTTTTCATGCTGTAACAGAAAATTTTTTACATTGCAAAATAATTGCTTTAGAATCAAAGTGTTCTAATTTAAGGCAAGGGCAGCGGATTAAAGTAAAAATCATTGCTCCCATTCAACAAGGGATTCAAAAGGGAGGGGAATCGGATTGTATTGCAGAATTTTATAAAATTTAAAAAAATCTTGATTTTCCTATTGAACTTTTTTTTTATTTAGTGTATATTATTTTTCGTTACGGGATGTAGCGCAGCTGGTAGCGCATCTGGTTTGGGACCAGGGTGTCGCAGGTTCAAATCCTGTCATCCCGATATAAGTGCTTAATTATTTTCTTACGTTGTAGGGAAATACTTGTTTAG
>CAKULY010000039.1 GCA_934667505.1 uncultured Treponema sp.
AATATGAAAGAAGAACTATTGGAAGCCATCTACGGCACAGTTGAGAGATTGGAGCAGAAAGTCGATGAACTTTCTGCCTCACCAAAGAATACAGAGGCGGAAAGCACTCCAGTCTCTGTAAGTGTTAATATAAGCAAGCTTGAAAAAGCAATCCTTGCTATGGCTGTAAAAGAAGGGGAGTCTATTGACAAATTGGCAAGATTAAGAGAGGCTATCTGCATCTTTACCGACCTTACCAAGAAAGAAGCAAGTAACGGAGAACAGCGAAGCAAACTCTTGTTTGATGCAATTAATCAGGTGAAACAAGAGCTGAATGCCACATCAAAAAATGTGCAGGACAAACTTCAGGCAATGGATAATACACCTCTGAAGAAAGTTGTGACTCACCGTTTTGAGCCAACCTCTAAGTATATTCTTCTTTTCGTCGTTGGCCTGGTTTTATCGCTTGTTTTCTCCATTTGGGGCAATCTCACCCAATGGCGAGAGCACCAAAATTGGGAGGAGGCGGATTTGAAATATCGTGCCTTGCGAATGGTTCTCCCATCTGACGACCCGAACATTCGCTACATCGAAAAGAACTTCTCTGTATGCCGAGACGAAAATGTAATAAATGATGTGAGAAATCGTGTCACTGTTTACGAGGATTCTATTCGTCGCCACCATGAAATGCTTGAAATGGCTGCTTACAAGGATAGCATGGCTAACAAACTTTGGGAAGAATCCAAGGGAATCAAACGAATATTAGAAAACAGGAAGTGACCCAATAATAACCTCTCTCCTTGAATTGTCATAACATAAAAAATGCTCCACATAAAAACGTGGAGCATTTTTTATAAATGATTTAGAATGTATAAGCAACATTGAAAGCCCATTTGTTCATTCGTGTCTTATATCCATCACCAACATCTTGGTAACATTCATTATTTGTAATACCCTTTGAATAAGTTGCGCCTAAGGCAAAACCTTTAATTCGCATATTGAGTCCTATTTCTGCTGTCATATTCAAACGTTTTGGACCATAGATGTCATAACTATCAGTGTTGAACACTGGTTCCCCATAATAATCTGTTATGTCCTCATTATAGTCAGAATCATCAGCCTTATATGATGCTGCAATACCAATATTGAATCCGAGACCGCCATGTACCCACAATGCCACTTTGTTTCCAAATGGGAATCGGAACAAAGCATGAGCAGGTATATAAATATTGTGCTCTTGGAAGCTACTCCAATCATAATCATCATTCGAAGATATATACATTTCGTAATAAACACCAGAGTAGAATCCAAGTCCAAACTTAAAGCAAGGATGCACACCGACACCTATCTGGAAACCACGCAACCACTTGCTGTCACCTTCAAACCACGCAGGAGACTCCTTTACTTTCTCACCATTTCCTGAAGTAACAATCTGTTTCTGAACATATCCAACAGAGATATCAACAGGAGTAGGACTATACTCTCTTTCCCAAGGCCATTGGAAATCCTTGCGTGTCTCTACTGCCAACTGTATATCTGACGGCATATTAGCACTTACTTTGATAGATTTTGTTCTTGACTTTTGTCCATAGTAAGTTGCATAATACTTAAAAGTTTGACCTATAGGTCGGGTAACTTCATAGGAGTTTCCACTTACTACTACACCCTCGTCTGTATTTTTTAGCATATTATTGTTTTCAAAAACAGAAGCACTTGTACCAGCCTGCTTACCATTATACATTGGCGTAACAGTATAGGTCTTGGTATTATAGATAGTTTTGGTTGTATTTCCATGCAGTGTTATCATATTCTTCACAGCATCAGGATTTCCTGGGAAATAAGCAATCACCTCGT
This sequence comes from uncultured Treponema sp., assembly GCA_934667505.1. Classification (GTDB taxonomy): domain Bacteria; phylum Spirochaetota; class Spirochaetia; order Treponematales; family Treponemataceae; genus Treponema_D. The sequence goes on from CAKULY010000039.1 coordinate 1,834, forward strand.
ATGCCTTTTCTGCAAGTTGCATATTAGGTCGGTAATCCATTTCCATTTCGCCATCTTTGATAACCAATCGTGCCCCCTCTGGCTTTGTTTTTAAGTTGAGAGTGTATTTTGCTCTACTATCATGGGTGTAGATTTTTGTATCATCCTTTATATCTACAGTACCACGAACACTTCCATCAGCAGCATATATAGTTGCTACATGGTCACCAGACGGAGCATTTTCTATCGTTATTCTACCATTGCTGTCGGCATAGTGCTTCTTCGTATCTCCATTAATAACGGCGTAAGCACCAGGCAATTGTGTATCTATAAGAACAGGAGCGGGGTCACGAAGTACAAGACGATAGACTTTTCCTGCTTGCAAGCCACCTTTCTTGTTACGAACTGTATATTTAGAAATTCCATATTCCGAGAAATTAACCAACACAGACTGATACAAATTTCCTTTAGGAACAATACGCAGGCTATTACAATGCTGCTCTACCCAAATATAACTAGCATACCCACCTCCACCAGGAGATAACTTTCGCTCTATCGATTTTGCTGGTCTTGGGTCTGACGACTCCACTTCCCCAGGCATAAAGACTTTCACCAAGGCAGAGTTTGCCAACTTTCCTGTGAAATTTGATGGTGTAGTGACATCAAAGTCACTCTTGTCTGCCTCAGCAAAAGAGACAATTTTCAATTCTCTTCCAGAAGCAGCTTGCTGTGCATTTGCTTCCATGCTAGAGAAGCCAACAGCTAACAGACCTATTGCCAAGGTCTTCATTAAAAACGCTTTAATCATAATACTCACTTTTTGTTTATAATCAGTTTATCTAAAATCATCTACCATTATGAAATCATCATCAGGTGTATCTTTAGGTTGCCAAGCTCTGACATGAATGACTGGAGGGTCTTCATTGAAATCCCAAAGCAGAAACAAATAACCAGTATCCTCATATTCCTTTCCGCTTTTGTTTTTACTCTTCCAATGCTGAATAAGGTTTACACCATAATAATTACTCATTGCTTCCGAATTAGCAGGCGATATCATTATCTCATCAAAAGAAACATCTATGTACTTATTGTTTCTAAACAACATAGCCAAATTATTCAAGTACCCTTCCTTATCTTGAACCGTGTAGGTTGTCCTCTTTTTTATCTGTTGATTGAAGTCTCCCGATTCCTTACGTGTTTCCACCCTACCAGTTATGATGAGAGCATCATCGCTATAAATCTTTCTCAACGACTCCAAATCCTTCTCATTATAATAATTACGAAAATCCTCGACAAACTTCAAGATTTCGTTCTTTCGGCGCACATCATACACTTCCTGCTCTCTCTTTGCTACAGAAAGATGATTGTTCAAGAGAGCAAAGCCTACACGTGTGACATTTCCCGATTTATCAAAAGAAATGGTCAACTCTCTTGTCTTCGGGTCTGTACAATCATCAGGTTGTCGAGTAACCGTCGCCTGAATACCTCGTGCTTGATAACCACTCGTTAGTCCATAGCAAATACTTTTAGCGTTGCTTTGACATACAAAACCGAAATTTTCCCACAACATATCAAGGCGTTCAGCAGCTTCCATTCCCACCTTTCCATTTAATTGTAAAGAACGCCCCTGCTCCGCTGCCTGATTTATCTCAGTCAGTAAGGCGGAAGCATTACGCTCCATTCTTGATTTCAATGCTGCATTATAGATGCCATCTGTAAAATGGAATGAGACTTCTTGCGCCAAAATACTCACAGTCATGAGTACCCCCATAAAAACTAACAACAATTTTCTCATATCGCTATTTCTTTATTTTCTTCTTCAATTTATCCATGAAATCCTTTGGCAGTTCCTTTCCCATCAGTTGCCGAACATTTGATGTTGGAATAAATAGCCATACCACCCCCTCAACAACAAGACCTTTATCTGCAACTTTCTTGATAGGCCAGGATAGATTTAGGACATGAAGCCATTTGTTCTCATTGTTGAAAAGAAATAAATCAACTTTCATCTCTTTCTTACCCATACCCTCTATGCCTACAAACATTTCATAGCCTTTGTTTCTACAAAAAGTCATCAATTGCTTGAATTGAATGTTTACACTATCCTTTTGATAACGATACTTTTGAAAAGTCAACTTGATGCTACCATTAGGCAATTCCCTATTCGGTAGGAGCAACCGATTGGCAATTGTCTCTTTAGGATATTTTGCATCACAAAGAGGAATAAAACTTTTGCCTTTACGCTCATAATACGTAGCAGTAGAAATACCGTCAACGATGTAAGTCTCTCCAGGATGCACATAATAATTTTCACCTTCCACACGACTCATTACCGTAGAATCATTCTTGATACGTGACAAAACATCCATCTTGGCAGCCATCTTCATCTGTTCGATGAAAGCATCCTCCATGGACTTACGCTTGGAATCAGTTTGTTGTGCCGAAGACACGGCACAACAGAACAGACTTATTGTCATAAATAATAGTAATCGTCTCATCATTTTATTCTCCTAACATGATTGTTTCTGTAGTTCCATCAGATTTATACCATTTGCCAAAACTCAGATGCCCATTGACATACGATCCTTCAACTTTATCTCCAGCCTCAGCAATACGCCCCTTAGGATCACGAGAGTCGATACGATGACTTGAAGAGAACCTCATTGTCCCCCTGCCATCAGGCTTTCCACTCTTTATAGCTCCTTCCCAAGTTGCATATCCTAGAGAAAGAGTTCCTTGTCTAGCAGTACTGGACGGAGTTTCAACTTTTGGTGCAACTACCCTTACAGACTTAGGTTTTACTTTTGCGATTGCAGAACCTGTTTTTTTCTCTTCTTTAGTTACCACAACCTTCTTTTTTGTTGCCTCAGGCGATTTCGCAGGCGTCACTTCCTTTACCACCTTAACAGTATTCCCCTTTGGTTGTTCTTCACGAGTTCCATTCCATACGAAGAATACAGCCAAAGCAAGAACTACAACAGCAGTCAACCCAACTAAAGGTTTCTTCCACCAAGTTTTTGAAGCAATAGGCTCAGAATAGTTGACATGTTCATCTATTTCCTGCTTGCTTTCACTCTGAGTATTGCCAATAGCTCCACTTACATGAGGATTGGTTGCCCTTGGATCACTCTTTTCACCTTTTACAGTGGAAGTTGCTTTCCCTTTCATGTTTGCGATGAGTTCTTCAACGCATACCTCACCTTGTGAATCTATAACTTCCTTGGCTATTTTTTCCACTTGGTCAGCCCTAGCTCTATCCCAAGTTTCCTTTTCCAGACACCATCGCATGATGTCATTGAGATTCTTAGACCATCCAGCACCAAGCAATGGTATCTCCGCCCCTTGGTTCATCATCACGCCACCCATACCAGAAAAGGGCAGTTCCCCTTCTGCAAGTTCATAGATAGATGCACCAAGAGACCATACATCACTTGCCAGAATGGGTTCTGGATTGGCAGAAAAACGTTCTGGTCCCATATAAGCTGGTGCACCAGCCTTCAAAGCCCGAGTCGATTGCTTGCTCATCGTATTGCGTATTCGCTTACTGATGCCAAAGTCTGTTATGAGGAAAGTTCCATCCGAAGCTATCAGTACATTGTCCGGCTTGATGTCTTGATGGACTATAGGCTCAGGCTTGACATGGTGCAGATAGGCAAGTCCTGCTGCCACATCATGGATAAATCGCCATATTGTACGTTCATCTTCCGATGTCGGTCTGAGTGTACCAACCATATCACCAGCAGAACCTGAGTCACAAAACCTCATCGTCAGCCAAGGATAATCTTGCCACACCCCAAAGTCCTTTGTCACCAATAGATTCGGATGTTCAAGACCAGCAGCTATACGGTATTCCTGTATAAACTCCTCACGGCCTTTGTGGTCAAGAGCCACATAAAACTTAATGGCTACATTTTCGTCCTTGGCTTTGTCATAGGCCAACCATACTTGCCCGAACGTACCACGTCCCTTGTACTCTTTCAGCACATAACGACCATTAATTTCTTCACCTTGTTGTATCTCAACCATAGTTACTTGCTTTGTTCTTGTTTTTTCTTCACTGGTGTAACTTCGTCTTTATCGCTACCTTTGGCAGGAACAGGAGTCAGTTTGTCTTGACCATTTTCCATTGGAACCAACTTAAAGCCACCCGTCTTACTCGTTTTGGAAGGTTTGTTTTCTCCTTGTTTAGCGTCTTTCTTTCCGTCTTGTTGCTTCTTCTCCAACTGTACTGGTCGTTTTTTTTCGTTATGACTTTTATTCTCTGCTTTCTGAAGCTTCTTAACTTTAATCTTCTTTTTTGGAAAATCAACATTCACCGTGTCAACTTTTTCCTTGACTTTTGTGGAATCTACAGACTCTACCTTAGATGGAGTTTCAACATTTTTCTTCCCTTTTCCATGAAAGTTCAATCCTGCAATCACACCACAGAGCAATAAGAAACAAAATACGGAAGCCAACACTATTTTTTTTCGTGAAACTCGAATCGTCAATCCATCAAAAGTTTTATTGAGTGGTTTTTCTTGGGGACTTGCTGAACCTACAATTCCCTTCGTTCTCTCTTTAGCCACACAATCACCTGCCCCAGAGCATATTTTACAAAGTATGACAGTTACGTTGTCATACCAATCAGCCTTCTCTGCCGCTATCCACAGAGCCTCTCTACATTCACGAAGAGATTCTTGATGGTTTCTAATAATGTCTTCAAGATTATCACCAGGGTAAAGTTGTCCATTTTCATCATACGTTTTCTTGTCACGCAACACGCCACTCAAACCATCGCTACAAAGAAGGATGATATCATTATTGCACACTTTAAACAAGCGTGACTCTGGCTTTGCCTTTTGAGTCGTATCGCCAAGACTGCGAGTAACAATGTTTCCTTGCGGATGCTCGAAAGTTTGCTCGTATGTAATGATGCCTTTGTTGGCTAGTTCCTGTACATAAGAGTGGTCTCTTGACAACGGTTCGATACCTGTTACTGGATTAAAACGATACGCACGGCTATCACCAATCCAAGTTAGTGTCAACTCGCCGTTTACTATCCATGCCATAATGAGTGTAGAACCCATCCCTTCATGTTCGCTATTGCTCCGAGCATCCTCTTTGATACGATGGTCAGTCTCTCGAACCACCTTTTCCAAATAACGGCTACGGCTTTCATGGGTTGCAGCCAACTGTTCCGTTATCTTTCCTGGGGCAAAGAACTCAGCCACCGTGTCATGGGCTATCTGGGAGGCAACCTCTCCTGCATTCATGCCACCCATGCCATCGGCTACAGCCATCAGCATACCACAATCTGAAAGCAAGATATCTTCATCGGCAACCAAATGACTAGGAGTATTATCCCCTAGGTCATCATCTACATAATAGTTGTCCTCATTGCCTTCGAGAGGGGCATTCGGGGCGTACTTGCCTGCAGCATCCGTCCATGCCGCCATACGGAAAATAATATGCTCTGCCATTATTTCTTGCCTTTCTTGTTTTGTTTCTTATTGCCTTTCTTTACATAGACATCATCTTCAACAGGAGTCAAACTATCTTTAGTTACATTTGGCTCAACGTTACTTTCCTTTTGCAACCCATCATTTTCTTTTATGCCAACAAAAGGAAATGAAACATTCCATTTATCTTCCTTCTCTGTTATTATACCACAAAGCAAGAACTTCACTACACCTACACCTGTTACGCTTGGTACAATGAAAATACCGCCAAGGATATTTTTATCTTTTGGTGGCAACACACTTTCCTTTCCATCTGTTGCCACATTCAGTTCTTTTTCTATGTAAACAAAAGACAACTTAGCCGTTTTATTCAAATCAGCATCCTTATCAGTATAAGCCCAAACTACCCATCCCTTTTGAACACCTTCTACTATATCATAATCCAAGCCTTTTCCTTTAAATATATTTGATTTAAAACAATAAACCTCTAAAGGGTTCATAGTCTCTTGCAGAGAATATGTTAGAGAATCATAGTCTGTTTTTTCCCCTTGTTCTGTATATTCTGATAAATATGGAACAGGCTTATACCCATCCCGATAACTATTAAACTTAGAGTTGTACTCCCAAGGTCTAACCGCTTTGTCCGTCAACAAGAAACCATCCCTCAACTTTACACCGAATGTGATTTCCGTACCGAACTCGTCATGGTTATTCAGTCCATATAATTCACCAGTCTTTTTATCGGCAACTTGAAAACTCTGTCGTGAAAGGAAAAAAGCAGAACACACTGCATCTATCACTAAACCTTTATCCAAAGCTTGCCCTACATTATCTATCCCTTTCAATAGATCTTCACGGATGATTTGCCCAGGAATGACCTTTTGAGAATAAGAAAATGAAGCACATAAAAAACAAAAAAATAAAATAAAAAACTTTTTCATATCAATTATCATCTTAAATTACAAAGTGGAACAATACCTCCCATATGTTGTCCTGTACCAAAAGATACAATACCTATAGCCTTCGGCTTACCATTGTCATTATAGAAAACTGGACCTCCAGAATTACCATGTTCGTAATTATTACCCGTTATAAGGATAACTCCACCCTTTAACCCTCTACTGGATGTCTGGCAAGAACCATAAAGACAAGAACCTCCATCTGCTTTCATTCCAAGCGGATAACCTAACACTTGAAGTTTTACCCCTGCAGGTAAAGAAGAAGACAAAGAAGCATCCCCAGGAATATTTCCACTCTTGTTTGCTCTAGCATAAGCCCAATCGTTTCCTCCACCTGTGGAGACCCTTACTTTTATCTTGCCTTCCTCATCTATAGCCATGGTTCTTTCTTCACTCGTTGGCATCCTAAAGTTTGTAGATAGTAGTTTTATTTCATCCGTAGGAGAAGTAGCTAATATATAGGATACTAATTTTACTCCATTTTCTCCTGCCATACCAGACAACAAAAGAGCTTCGTGTGTATCGTCTTTCATTTTCGACACATATGACTTTAGAAAACTAGCAACATCGAATTTCCAACCTTCCACACAATGCTTGGCTGTCACGAATCTTCCATCCGACAACAAGAAACCAGTACCTGTCCATCCTATATATCCGCCATCAGAAGTTTCCAATGGTATTCTCTGACCATTATATACTGCCATCACTACAGCCTGAATAAAATATATATTCTTCTCATAAGCCTGTAAATTAGCAGCTTCTCCACCAGTACTACTTGTCCCAACATGAGTACCAGTTCCACCACGTACTACAACCGTTTTTCTTATTGGACGCTGTTTTAGCTTTAACAAAGAATCCAATCTTTTTTGTTCTTTGGCAGATTCTGCCATAAGTTTCTCCAATTCTCCATTCTTACCTTTCAACGTTTCTAGTCTTTGTTGAGCATCAGCTATCAATCTCTCATATTCATTACCGCGGAGATAGCTCCATGTTCCCAAACCACCTACAGATAGGACTAAAAGTATTGACAAAACTGCTATCGCATACTTATAAGGTCTCAAAGCTTGCTGTCCAAACAAAGATAGTCGGCGTGTAAGTCCAAGTGATCCTACCGTACCTTTCTTTCCTGCAGGAGTAATGAACCCCATTTTGGGACCATTCACAGAAAGTTGGATTTCATCACCATTCTGGAGATACCATTCTTTCTGGACTTGATGACCATTAAGGAATGTCGAATTGGTCTGCGACAACTGAACTAATTTCCAATTGTCCCCATCACGCACAATAGCTGCATGACGACGAGAAACTGTTGGAAACGATTCATCAAATCGAACTTGGCAAGTTGAAGCTCTTCCGAGTTCTATCTGGTCAACAATAATCTGCTGATTTTCACCAGTTTTGTGATACTTAGAAGAAATCTTGTGCTCCAAGATATAAAAACGACGGTCTGAGCCTAGCACAGACTGCACACCGGCTCCAATAGAGCCTTTGAGTGTTCGCTTATAGCGTTGAGTTGGTTGAGTCATATTTTTATTATTTTTAAGTGTCCCACTTATTTTTAAAAGAATACTTTCTAGAGTTTACTTTCGGATAACCTTCCACACGTAATTTAGTATCACCAATGGTTATGATGTCTCCCACTTGTAGCACAAAGCCATGACACCCCACTTCCGTGGAATTAACATAAGTACCATTCATACTATTTTTCCATTGCCGATTGCGCCATTGCCCATCGCGTATAATCCACTGTCCTGTTTCGGCATTCTGTTCCAAAGTACAATGACAACGAGAGATGTAAGCATTCAAGGTATCTTTTATCGGTATGGAATTGACAACTTCATCGTCCTCTCTTCCCATCGTCAGCAAACGGCATACACCATTTACCATATCATCCAACCTATATATATTGCCATACTCTTCTCCTTGCATTATATGCAGTTGAATACCACTATCCCCTTGATTCCATGATTCAAACGAAGTTTTCAAGGTTGGCCGATAACCTTTTGCCTTAACAGACTGCGGCATTAGCGCCAGCACATCATCAACACTCTGAAGCCTTTCCTTGAAATTTGGTATCAAACAGCCTTCCACCATTTTCTCCCATTGGAGTCCATTTGGCACTTGTTGCAAAAGTGTTCGATTCCACATTCCCTTACGTCCTCGTTCCACATAGGCAGGCAAGTCGGCTTCCGTAGCACATTCACCGAATGGCAGCTCATAAGTAAGAAGTTGATACATCATGACACCAAAAGAAAATATGTCTGTAGTCGGAAGTACAGTAGCATTGCCTCTCCTTGGATTTATTTGCTCAGGAGGCATATAAGGAAATGTACCAAACTGTTGTTGTGGGATACCAAATATACCTCGTTGAGTAAGTCGATTGTTTTGGTCGCCTGATATTCCGAAATCAGTAAGTATCGCCGTTCCATTTTCTCGCATTAGGACGTTTTCTGGTTTCAAGTCACGATGAACCTTTCCTCGCCGATGCAAGTCACGAAGTCCATAAAGTACATCACGCCCTACCGCAGCAAAATCGACACTTTCCTTTTCGGCTGCTGTCATTAGGTCACCATAAGGACAATACTCCATGACAATGTAAGGGTTACCACCAACTTGCCCTTTTGTATAAGAATGTACGAGATAGTTGCTTTCAATATGACCTGTCTCATACTCCATATCGAAACGTTTCAACAGTTCCTCTCGTTCTGCGGATGGCGACTCCCATAACTTCAGGAGTTTCAAGGCATATACCTTTCCATCATTCCCATTTACTTTATACACGCAGCCGAAAGTTCCTGCACCAAGCATTTTTTCCACAAGATAATCATTGCCAATTCTGTCACCAGAACAAAATTCACAACGTTCACATTGTATGTAATGACTGCTCATATATATAATAAGGTGAAAATTCCAAACTAATCTCTGAACTCGAAAAGACGGTTGCCTAAAGCAATAACATCTCCAGACTGCAACTTAGTCTTTCTGGAAACACGAATCATCGTAGAGTGCTGGTCGCTTAAATCCTCGATATACCAATCTTTCCCATCATTGGTAAGCACTGCTTGCTCACGAGACGTTATAGATTGGTTGTTAGGGTCTGTGTTCGCACGATTCAAAACGATTCTTTGCCCCGAATATGAAATAGGAGCATATTCCGTATTTTCACGAGACCAAGGCATTGGCTTTAAAGAACAGAAATCATTACCTTGTGGATTATCCCAAGCATTGACAGTTCCACGCATAGTTAATGGTTGCCCACATGAAGGACAGAATTTTGCACTTCGCAGCACATCCGCTCCACATTTCGGACACTGCTTATTTCCTGCCTGTGACTTCTGATAAATGCTACTAACTTCCTGTTGCATTCTCTCACATTGTTCTCGATTTCGAGAAGTTCCACACTGTGGGCAAATGTTCATTACAGGTGACAAGCTGTAACCACAATTACGGCAAACATCATTTTGATTTTCTGTACTTCCGCTATTACTCTCAGGGGAAAGATTACCACCAAAAGCAACTGCCTCTCTTAATGTAGAACGAAGTGGAGAAGACGCTTCTTGATTATAGTCATTTTGTTGAATAGATTTATCTGCGTCAAAGTTATTTTGACTACTTAGGGCTGAACCACATCTTTCACAGCAAACAACTCCATCAGGATTTTGCCATCCACAATTATTACATCTCATATGTTATTGTTTTATTTATATATTTTAAAATTATCAGACAATTGAATCTAAATAAGGGGTTGGAATATAGGCTGTTACAGCAGTAACCAAACCATTCATTATTACAGCTACTCTCTGTTGCCCTTTATAGCGTGCCACTGTTCCTATAACTCCAGCAAATGCTCCTTTGGTAATACGCACCAATTGCCCTGTCTCGAATTTTGGTATTTCCTCATTAGAAATTATAATGTCATCAACTTCAGCTGCACATACTATCTTCAAACTTTCCATCTGATAGTTTGGAACTATTATTGGTGTTTTCTCAATTTTACAACCAACGTGAATATAACGATAATAAAAACGGAGAAATGGAAGGTTTACATTGTCATAAACATAAGTCTTAATTTCTTCTTCGGTGCCATAAGCGAAAAAAATATTGGGTAAACGAGATTCTGTAATAATTTTGCGCTTACCTTTGACAAGTTTAACAACATCCTTGGTGGGATAGAAAGCAGTAACACCTCTTGCTACCATATAATCATATGCTTTCTTCTCTCTACCATATGTAGTGCGAAGTGCATACCAATGAGGAACACTTTTTTCTTTGCTACAAATACGCTTAGAAGTAATTCCTGAAAAGGCACTCTTGGTGGACACCCCTGTTTGTGAACTCGTAGATGAAACAATGTTTCGAGCTTCGGGGAGGGCATTGGATGTAAGTCCAACGCAGGGAGGCTTTCTTACTCCTCCTTCAGCGCAAACATCTTGCGATGTTCGTTCATAGATTTCCATATCGGTGTTAACTTATTCTAAGCAGAACCCAGTTAATAATAGGCACAAAAAAGCGTGGAATCGTCCTGTTGTCCATTCCACGAACTGAGGCTCTTGCATTGCCTATCTAAGTCGAACAGACAACGTCAGAGCCCACGCCGATATGAAAATCACTCCGTGAAGAGCCTATATAAAACTTTTGATTGCGCCCAACAAGGTACAATCTAAGCTTACAAGGTCTCCACGAGATTGATATAATCACACCCGGGACATCTACCGTTGACCATATTCAAGACTTAGATACTGAGAGGTTGCAAGATTTCAGTTCGTCTTAAACACAGCGTCAGATAAACGCCTTTTATATGTCTTGACTCTCTTCCCACCCATTGCCCGCTTATAACCAAGAAAGTTGTTTGGACTTCTCAGCTTTCAGCTCGGCGTTGGCTGTCTGTTTGTCGGTATTGAGAAATACTCAAATAGGCATACAGACTAAAGAGCCGATGCAAATTTAAGTATTTTTCTTGAAATACGGACAATGTTTTGCCGTCTTTCTTGTCAGCAAAATGCGATTTTAACATTTCGATGGCATTTAGTATCGTATTTAAAAGTATGTGGTTAAGAAGAGAACAAAGCGGGCATTGTAATATTGTTGATTTTTTTACAACGATATTAACCCTATTGAATATTCGAATGGAGAGAAAAACTTAAGATTTTATAAAATCAGAGCAGAATATGTTGTTTTTCAAAAAATAGATATAACTTTGCACTCGTAACCAAAGCGTTCTTTGTATATTGCAAAGTTGTGAAAGAAAAAGAATATAGCTCGTTTCTAAATCGTTAGCAGTCACATTCTTTAAAATACTCAACTCGCTGATATTCAATAAATAAAAGAATTTACTGTGACTC
>CAKULY010000040.1 GCA_934667505.1 uncultured Treponema sp.
CCTGTGCTCCTTTTAGTCCAAGAGCCTGTGCAGTCATTGTTCCAATGAATACACGAGCATTCTGATCCATATTTGCACCAATCTGGAACTGCATAACTTCATTAGAGTTGCTTCCAAATCGACCTGTAAGCATATTCATTCCGTTGAACTGTGCCTGACTAGCAATACGATCAACTTCAGCAACAAGCTGTGATACTTCTACTTGAATCTGCATGCGGTCTTCATCGCTATAAATTCCGTTTGCTGATTGAACTGCAAGTTCTCGTACACGCTGAAGAATATCTGTTGTTTCTGTCAAATATCCTTCTGTTGTCTGAATAAATGAAACACCATTTTCGATGTTTCTGCTGGCTTGATTCAATCCACGAATCTGTGAACGCATTTTTTCAGAAACTGCAAGTCCTGAAGCGTCATCTCCTGCGCGGTTGATTTTTTCGCCAGATGAGAGTTTTTCTATGTTTTTCATGATACCGTCATTAGAAATGCCAAGTACACGATTTGCATACAAAGAACTCATATTGTGATTAATTACCATAGTTGTGCCCTCCATGCCATAGTAATGGGAAAAAATGATTTTCCCCGAACTTCCTGTTCTATTTCTGCTTATGCGGGCAGAACAAGTTCTGCGCCAACCTGTTCTGTTTCAGTCCCTTTCAGCAGAAAAAGAGAGTTTACGTAAATATAAACCATCTTTTTCTACTGCCATTAGCAAAGGCATGAAAAACGCTATTTCAAAGAACTTTACGATATGTCTGAATCCATATCTGATAGTGCAATTGTGATGTGGTGATTTGAGTAAATAAAGAGAGTCGGAAAACACCGCACAATTGTTATACGAGTTTGAAATAACCAAACTCATATAACAATTTTAGCACACTATCTTAGTAAAGACAATACATTCTGTGACTGACTATTAGCTTGTGCGAGCATAGCAGTGCCTGCCTGCTGCAACACAGAATTCTTTGTGAACTCTACCATCTGTGCGGCCATATCGGAATCACGAATGCGTGACTCAGAAGCCTGAAGGTTTTCAGCAGAAACATCAAGTCCTTTTACAGCGTATTCCATTCTGTTTTGGTATGCGCCAAGATCTGCACGCTGCTTGTTGATTTTCTTGAGACCTTCATCGATTACGCCGATTGCGCGGTTGGCATCTTCCGGTGTGGCAAGTGAAATTTTTTCTTCGTTTCCAATTTCTCGGATTCCAAGAGCTGTAGAAGACATAGTTCCGATGTAAACCTGCATGCGCTGATCCATGTTTGCACCAATGTGGAACCACATTGAACCTGTTACAACGTTTTCACCTGTTGGCTGAGCAAAGCGGCCTGTAAGCATGTTCATTCCGTTGAACTGAGCTGCAGAAGCAATTCTGTCTACTTCAGATACAAGGGCAGAAATTTCAACCTGAATCTGCATACGATCTTCATCGCTATAAATTCCGTTTGACGACTGAACTGCAAGTTCACGAATGCGCTGCATAATATCTGTAGTTTCCTGCAAATAACCTTCAGTTGTCTGTATAAAACTGATACCGTTAGAAGCGTTTTGTGAAGCCTGGTTCAATCCACGAATTTGCGCGCGCATCTTTTCAGATACTGCAAGTCCTGAAGCATCATCACCTGCACGGTTGATTCTTTCGCCTGATGAAAGTTTTTCCATGTCTTTGGAAAGACTGAGTCCTGAAACTCCAAGCTGACGATTGGCATACATTGCCGACATATTGTGGTTGATTACCATAGTATTCCTCCTTGGAATATTGTAAGACAACATCCTTGTTGTCATGTTTGCAAAGTGTGCATCTGTTTACAAGGCTGCATCTGCACATCTTTGCATGAAGCAAGCAAAAAATACTACACTTCTACAGATATTTTCGGAGGAAGATAGTAAAAACTTTAGGAAAAAATATTATCTTTTTTTAGATTTTTTATTATTTCTACAAGAACCCTGGTAGCTTTTCCTCTATGTGAGATTGCGTTTTTCTGTTCTGGCAAAAGTTCAGCGGCCGTTTTGTTGTACTGTGGCAAAAAGAAAATAGGGTCGTAGCCAAAACCGTTTTGTCCTTTTGAATCTTCAATTTTTTCTACGATAGTTCCTTCCATTGTTTCTTGGCAAACAAAAATCCTGTCTTTGCCCAGATATAAAACCATTGCGCAGGTATAGTGTGCTGAACGAGGACCGTTTAAAAAATAAGACGTGTCTACTTTTTTTGACATAAGAATATCGTTTAATTGCTGAATTAGCATTTTATTTTGAAGCTCTTGAGGTGTTTTTAATCCGTCCGGTTTTCCTTGTGGAAAATCAGGACCTGCGTATCTTGCTGAATAAATTCCAGGTATTCCTGAAAGCGCATCTACGCAAATGCCAGAATCATCTGCAATTACAGGCGCATGTACAATTTCATAAAGCGTTTTTGCCTTTATAATGCTGTTTTCGTAGAAGGTTTTTCCATTTTCGCAAGGATTGAACTCAATTTTTTCATCTGTTGGGGTTAGAATTTCGTATTCGTTGAGGATTTGGGACATCTCTCGCTTTTTATTTTTATTTCCAGTCGCTAAATATATTTTCATATTATTATTTTAGTGGATTTTTTTTTTGTAGTCTACAATAAAAAAATCATATTTTTATAAACTTGGCATGATTCTTGCTTGTAGTATAATAAATACTAAAAAAATGTAGTTAGCCCGAACTTCGAGTTTTTAGGAAAATGAACAAGAGCGTAAGCGAATTTTCAATTTGTGAAGATTTTGTGCGATAAGACCGATTAAGTTGCGTAGCAACCTAAATCAATCCAAACGAAGTGCGAGCACAACCTTCTGCAACAAATTGGAAAGTCGCTGAAAGCGTTTTTTTTACAATTTATAAAAAAACTCGACATTCGGGCTAATTAGATTGTATTTTAATCAAAAAAGGAGTTTTGATATTTACTAAGGGAAAGTTTTAATTTTTTTAATCTTAGCCTTTTATTTTAGTAATTTTATCGCAAAAGTTTACAATGCCTGCTGTACGTCACAAACTTTTAATTCTGAATCTCCATTGGAGACTATATGTCAAAATTGTGTTTAAATTTAGAAAGTGTACCTGAACTTGTTAGAGTAGGAGCCATTTCAAAACAACAAGGAATGAATCTTTTGGTTGAAGAAATTCAAAAGAATAGTTTTAAGTATAAGATTTTAAACAATGACGAAGATTTGATAAGTGAGCTAGTTTTGCATTTTCTTCAAAATGAAAAAAACTTTTTTGAAAATTTTATAAAGCAAAAACTTCCATTTGAGGCTTATTTTCATTCCGTTGTAAAGTTTAGGTCAATGTCAATAAAAAGAACTTTGTATAAAGATTCTCTTAGAAAACATTCCACTGAAGTTCTTAATGAATTAAGTTATGAAGAAGCTAGTGAAAAATATGATAAAAATGAATTTGCAAACAATCTTGTCACTTTTTCTCCTGTGTGTCCTATAAAGCTGAAAAGAGTTCCGTATAAAACAAAGCGTTATGAAAACTCAGCAGAAATTCAGTATCTGTTGAATAAACGCAGCACTTTGGCTTCCTTTTTTAAGGATAAAAGAAGTTATGAGCAAAAAGTTGTTCTAATATGCGCTTTAAAAAGCTGTTACTATCTGACAGAAGAAATTTTGCGTTCAGTAAGTGTATTTTGCATGATTGACTATAATGATTTGCAAAGCAAAGTCTTGGCTTTAAAAGATGAGCTTGAAGCGAAAAGAGAAAGATTTTCAAAAATGGAAGAACGGCGTGATAGAGCATATCATTTGCACAGATATTTTCAAAAAAGGCTAGAACTTTTTAATAGTGAAAAAAAATCTGAATATGAGTATCAGGCAATTTTGAAAAAGTTTAATTCACATACAAAATCCTGGGAAAAACATAATTCTTCCTTATGTTTAGAGAAGAAAAAAATCTGTCCGACAAATAAAAGAATCTCTCAATTGGTAGGTTTGTGCGAAAGGCAGGTAGGTTATTATATTCACGACAAAGAAAGTCTTTATAAACTTCAAAAATTAAGAACTGAGCAATCGCGCTGACGTTTTTATTATATGTGAAAATCCACTCTGAAACTGAAGCTAGGAAGAAAAATGTTAAACAGAAAATGATTTGGAATGTCTTAGAAGACAGTGAGATATTCCTCATTTTCTGTTTTAAAGTTTATAAGGTCGAATTTACAGAAAAATTCATGTTTTTTTGGTTTTTAAATTACTCTGGCAAATTCTTTTACAATCGCAGGTATTAATGTTTCTAGTCGGCCGTTGGTGCTTAAGCCAGATGCGTTTTTGTGTCCGCCTCCGCCGAACTTTGCTGCAATTGCGCTTACGTCAATTTTGTCCTTTGAGCGGAATCCTGCTGTGCAAGTTGTTTCTGTCTCTTGGCGAACAAAAACAACTGCTTCTGCACCTTCGACTGCAAGCAGGCTAGAGTATAGCAAGTCAGAGTCCCGTCCTTCTTGTCCCCATTTTTTTGTATCTTCCATAGTTTCGTAAGTAACAATAACTTTTCCATCTATGTACTGTTTTGCCCTGTCAAGCATTATGCCTAGCAACTTGCGTGTGGAAAAAGCTTTTCCGCTTGTCATTAAGTCGTAGGTTTTTCTAGGATTTGCGCCTGCCGCAACTAATTTTGATATTTGCTCTATTGAATCGGCATCTTTTTCGGTTAGAAATCTAAAAAATCCTGTGTCAGTCATAATTCCGAAAAAAAGTTTTTCAGCTGTTTCTTTTGGAATAAGTCCAATAAAGTTTTCGTATAATTGCTGAACTATAAGAGAAGCTGCCGGTGCTGAGGAATCTATGATTGAATTTGTGTTTTCAGGACACTCAGAAGTTTTATGGTGGTCTATGATAAATGTGTCTAATTCTTCAAAAACGGCATTTTCAATTTCTCCAAGCCTGTGAAGCTCTGAGCAGTCGCAAACAAAAAGACCTGTTTTTTTTATATCTTGGCTAGACATAAAATCCATTTCTGAAGAAAAAAAATCTGCATAGTTTTTGATTTCTACTCTTTTAAAAGGGCCTGCGTTTAGAAGTTTAAAGCTTTTATTGCTCTTTTTTAAGATGTCTGCAAGTCCTAGACATGAAGATACGCAGTCTCCATCAGGTTCTTTATGTCCTATTATGTAGAAAAAATCATGGGAATCTATGAATTTTTTAAAATTTTCTATCTGTTCTGCCGTGAGTCTTTGCATTTATTAATCCTTAGTATAAAAAAGGCTGCCAAAAATAGACAGCCTCTTAATTTAGTTTATGCCTTGTTTAGACTTATTTTAAAGTTCAAGCTCTTCAAGAACTTCTTTATCAGTTCCTTCAAGCTGTACGCCTGATTGTACAATTCCCCAAGTGTTATCAGATTTGTTTAAAGGTACTGAAAGTATAACTCCGTA
The DNA here is from genome assembly GCA_934667505.1 of uncultured Treponema sp. Taxonomy (GTDB): domain Bacteria; phylum Spirochaetota; class Spirochaetia; order Treponematales; family Treponemataceae; genus Treponema_D. The sequence goes on from CAKULY010000040.1 coordinate 5,387, forward strand.
GAATTCGTTGCCTTTTTTTACAACAGTCATAAAAGGTTTTAGCCTTCCTGCTTTTAGAGTTCTAACTGTTAATTTTTTTGGAGAATCAGCAGTTGCTTTCGCCCATTTTTTAGGAATTACAGTTTTTCCCACACCGTATACGTTTTTCGCATAAAGAATTACGTAAGCATCCCTTGAGTCTAGGACTTTGTAAATAGGAATTTGAGTGAATCGCAAGTCAGTCCAGTTTTCTTCATGCTTTTCATTGTAGAGAGAGGGAACTGCAAATGCTGTAATTGACATTGAAATAAGTGCTAAAAGTGTACAGATAATTTTTTTCATTTGTTCTCCAAATATTGATTTATAATGCTTAAATAAGCCCAAGCATTATGGCTTTTATTGTGTGCTTTCGGTTTTCTGCTTCATCCCAAACGCGGCTTGCAGAACTTTCGAAAACTTCTTCAGTTACTTCTTGACCTTTTACAGCTGGAAGGCAGTGCATAAAAATTGTATCTTTCTTTCCTGTCGCAGCCATTAGGTCAGTATTTATTTGAAATGGTGAAAGAAGTTTAATTCTTTGCTCTTTAAGAGCTTCTTCGCCCATAGAAACCCAAACATCTGTGTAAAGGCAATCTGCTCCTAAAACAATATCCATTTTATCACTTATTTGAATTTTTGCACCTGATTTTTTTGCAAACGGTTCGCATATTTCAATTATTTTAGAATCAGGAAACAGTTCCTTCGGGCTAAAGATAGAAAAATTGATTCCCATTTTAGCGCATATAAGCATAAGTGAGCGGGCGACGTTGTTTCGGCCGTCTCCGCAGTAGGCAAGGTGCAGACCTTTTAGATGATCAAAGTTTTCTTTTAATGTCATAATATCTGCTAAAGCTTGAGTTGGATGAAAATCATCTGTAAGACCGTTTATTACAGGGATTCCAGAAAATGCTGCAAGCTGTTCTACGTGCTCTTGCTTAAAGCCTCTAAATTCAATGGCGCTGAACATTCTTCCTAAAACCCTTGCCGTGTCTTTTACAGATTCTTTTCCACCAAGCTGAATATCATCTGTAGACATGAATACGGGATGCCCGCCTTCTTCTCCGAATGCGGTTTCGAATGAACTTCTTGTTCTGGTAGAGCGTTTTTCAAAAATCAATGCGATTGTTTTTCCTAAAAATCGTTGGTGAATTTCGCCCTTGTGAGCTTCGTCTTTTACTTGAATTGCTAGGTTTAGCAATGTTTCTATTTCTTCAGGCGTCCAGTCAATCCAATTTAGAAGTGAACGGCCTTTAAAAGGTGCTTTAAATGTTTCCATAAGGTACATGATAATTGTTTTTGTGATTGATGTAAAGAGTTGCTATAGTTAGTTGATAATACTTGCGCTTTGATAACATAAAAAAAGGAACCTACTTGCGTAAGTTCCTTTATAGCGATGACGGGGCTTGAACCTGTGACCTACCGGATATGAGCCGGGTGCTCTACCTACTGAGCTACATCGCCATACGTGTTGTTATACTAGCAAAATCAGTGCTTTGTGTCAATAAAGAATTTGCTGTTTTTTGAAAAAATATTTTACAAAACTCGGCTTTTATCCTTATTGTCCTTTTATTCTTTCAACATTTTTTACTTCCGTTATGAACTCTTCTAGGCTTTCAAAATGTTTGTAGGCTGAAGCAAAACGAATATATGCAACCTTGTCTAGTTCGTAAAGCCTTTTTAAAACAAGTTCTCCTAATTGCGATGTTGAAATTTCTCTAGAAGTTTTGCAGCTCATTATAGCTTCGTCTTCAATTTCATTTACAAGGTTTTCTATTGTAGCAGTTGCTATGGAACGTTTTTCTAAGGCTCTTCTGATTCCTTTTTCAAGTTTTGCTGAATCAAATGGCTGTCGCCTTCCATCTCGTTTTACGACCATGAATGGTTTTTCTTCAATTCGCTCGTAGCTTGTAAATCTGTATCCGCAAGAAACACATTCTCTTCGCCTTCTTATGCTTTCTCCATTTGCCATAGATCTGGATTCTATAACTTTGTCATCAAGGCTTCCGCAATAAGGACAACGCATTTTTTTTCTCCTCGCAATTTCTAAATAAAGTGAGAAATTGCAGTTGATAAGTAAGTTTTCAACGCAAACTTTAAAGATAAAAGCTAACTAGTTGAAAGTCGATTTTTTTCACAGTTATAAAAAGTTCGATTTTCGCCCTGAAAGTATTTTTTGTTGTTTTATCTTCATTCTATTTTTTTTCTTATTAAAAAGCTTTCTCTCTGATATATCAGAAGTCTGTTTTGAATATTTTATATAACAATAGATTGAAAACAAAATAACAAAAATCGCTAAGATATGAGCAAACCAATTTCCGTGTTTCAGGTAAAAGGTTTCTTTGTTTTCATATACAGGAACTTTAAAAAACATTGCATCTTCTTCGAACAAAGGCATGTCTGCAAGAACTTTTCCTATTGGATCTATAACTACAGAATATCCAGCATTCGTCGAGCGAACCATAGTTTTTCTTAGTTCTATAGATCTATAAGATGCTACCACAAAATGTTGATACTCTGCGGATTTTGTTTTTGACCAGGAATCGTCTGTTATATTTACGAAAAGTTCAGTTCCTGCTTTTGCTAGAGGAATGCAAACGTCTGGAAAGGCATCGCCAAAGCATATCGGCGTTGAGATTTTTATGTACGGGTTGCTTTCTTCTCTTTTAGTTTGCTCCTGAAATGTTTCTTTTAGAGAGATTATTTTTATAGCCTTTTTTGGAGGAAAAGGCGATTTTTGTCCTTGTATGTCGAAAAGGACGTATTGGTCGCCAGGAGTCCATCCTGCTGAAATTCCTATTGCCTTCTTAAAAAAACTTGCGACTGCAGGAATATCCGCAAAAGGAAGAACTTCCGCACATGGAACAAGATGGTTTTTCGGGTAAAATCCTCTGTAATTTCCTTCTTTGTCAAAAAGAAGGGCTCCGTTAAATATATTTTTTTTATTTTTTGTACGCTCTGTTACAGGTCCGCCTAAAAGAAATGGAATGCCAGTTTTTTGTATGAACGGAATTAGCGGTTCTTCCGAAGGAAAGTATTTGTAATGTGAAATTGAATTTGGAAAAGAATGTTTTAGGCAGCCTTCGCTCCATACTATAAAATCTACAGGAATGTTCTTTTGATTTAATTCATCAAGTTTTTCTTTAGTCAGCTTTTGAGAAACTTTTATGGTGTTAGTATCGTTTTCTTGCGACCAAGGATCTGCGTTTTGCTGAACTATTAATGTGTTTAAGTATTTTTCCGGTGTTCGAGTTTGGCAATATCTGTAAGAACCGTACAAAAATGAAGATAACACTAAAATCGATGAAAAAATTGCTATGTTTATATAGTTTTTTGCCAAATGTTCACAGTTTTCGCTGCTTTTTATGTCTTTTAGCAAAGAAAATCCTTCAGAGCATATTGATGATATAAGAACAGTTATAAATGTAATGCCGTAAGTTCCAGTTATGTCGGCGATTTGTTTTATTTTTTTTAGATTGTACATTGCCATGGAGACTGTTCCCCAAGGGTATCCTAGCCAGCCGTTTGATTTTATCCATTCGTATAGGACATACACTATTGAAAACCAAAGGATTTTAAAAGACGGCAGCAAGTAGAATTGAATGTTGTCAGCATTGTAAAGTTTTTCTTCGCGAAAAAAAGTTGCTTTTGGCAAATATAGGAAAAGTCCTATGATGCCTCCTTCTATGCCGGTTCCTAATGCGGATGCTCCTAGGGTCAAGGCTGCGAAGTCTTTAAAATTTCCTAGCCAAAAGCTTGTAAAAAGGTGAACTAAAAAAGTTTGTAATCCTGTAAGAAAAAAAGCTTGCTTGTAGTTTTTTAATGAACGGTAAACCAAGTACATAGGAATAAACGCTATAAAACCAAAAAACGGGGAGCCAAAAATATAAAGTTCATTTGGAATTCCTAGCGCAAGGCATACAGCTGATAAAAAAATATAAAAAATTTGTAAAAAAACGCTCATTGATTTACAATATAAACATATCTTTGCAAAAACTCAAGTTTTACAAAGGTGATTTGCAAAAAGAAAGGGAATATCTGCTTGTATGATAAAAAAAATAAAAGATATACATTTTAATGAATATGAAAACGCTCCTGCGTCTGTTGCAGTTGCGCCGGGACGTTTTCACCTTATTGGGGATCATTCATGGTTCTTTAAGGATAAAACCTTGTCCATGGCGGTGAACCTTCCAGTGTATGTCGCAGTTTCTAAAAATAAGGATTCTACGATTAGAAGTTATTTTTATCAGATTGATGATAGAAAGCGTTCGGGGCTTAGTAATTTAAAAAATCGGAAGGAAGATCGCTGGGCAAACGCATTGAAATCCGTTGTTTACGGTTTTTTAAGTGCAGGGTTTGAAATTACAGGAATAGATGCGACCGTTTATTCAGAAATTTTGCCTAGCGCGGGGTTTGGCATAACCACTGCTATAAAAGTTGCCTTTGCATTGGCATTAAAAGAGCTTTTTAACATTTCTTGCGCAGATGTTCAGCTTATTCAAGTAATAGAAAGAGCAAACAGGCTGTTTTTGCAGCAAGAAAGCCATGTTGGAGATATTTATTCTGCGCTTTATTCTAAAAAGGGAAGCCTTGTTTGTACAGATTATTCTAAAAACACTTACTGTAATTTTAAAGTTCCATTTGAAGGCAGAAAAGTTTTTCTAGTTGATGCCAGTGTGCCTCGTTTTAATGTCTGGAACGAAGACACGCTTCACGAGCCTGAAAATGCGCTTCTGCTAGGGGATTTGCGAGAATCTAAAAACAATGTCTTTGGCGGATGGAAGTATATTGATAATGTGACAGATATAAATGAAGAATTGTCTGTTGTCAGCGAAGATACAAAAAGAAAACTCCTTTGTGTGATGAGAGAGCATTTCGATGTTTTAGAGGCTCTGGCGGCGCTTGAAAAAAATGATTTTTCAAAGTTTGCAAGGGCAGTGAATCATAGCCATGAAAGTTTACGAGATTTTTATGATTTGTCTTGTCCCGAAATCGACTGGATTTTAAAAAGGGTTCTGGAGCTTGAGCCGAATCTGGAATCTACAAGAAATCCTGAAACCTGTGGAAGAATTACTGGAAAGGGATTTGGACGTTGCGTTTATACAATAATTCGTCCGCAGGATGTGGAAAACTTTATGGCTAAACTTTATGAATATGAAAAAATTTTTGGATTCAAGCCGAAATGCTATGAAGTTCGCTCCGCTGATGGCGCAAAAATACTAGAGGTTAACGATGAATCTTCTTCTTACCAATGATGATGGTTATGGTTCAGAAGGTCTTTCTGCCCTTGCGCAAAAACTTTCTCAAAAACACAACGTTTTTATTATAGCTCCGGATGGAAATCGTTCCGCAATTTCTCACGGAATTACTATGTATAAAAAAAATAGAGTAAAACTTGTTGAAAAAAATGTATGGACGTGTTCCGGAACTCCTGTAGACTGCGTTATTACGGCTTTGAAAAGCAATATTTTGCCTATAAGACCTGATGGAATTCTGTCTGGAATAAATAAGGGCGCAAATTTGGGAACAGATATTGTTTATTCAGGAACCTGTGCCGCTGCAAGAGAAGGCGTAATCGAAGGTATTCCTTCTGTGGCGTTTAGTCTTGAATATGTTGATAATAAACTAGAATACTTTGACGTTCTTGCAGATTTTGCGTCTAAAAATATAGAAAAGCTTTTAATGTGTTCAGATGTGCAAAAAGAAAAGACTTTTGTTAATGTGAATGCTTTTTCATATCCAAAGTACAAAGGCATAAGGGCTACTAAAATTCTTGAAAGTCGTTCTTACGACGATTTTGTTGAATACGAAGATAAAGATACTTTTTTAGAAACTTCTTTTAGATGTGGTAGTTTAAATCATGCGGTAAGAGAAGATTCTGACTTTGATATAGCAAAGAAGGGGTTTGTCGCCGTTTCAAAAGTTTATGCGTTGCCTATGGCTAGTGAAGTGGTGGACTGTAATCAGTTTTCATTGTAAAATGTAGACAATTCTTGTTCTAAAGGCGGGTGGGAAATGCCAGATTCAAATGTTCTGATTCAGGGAATAGAATTATATAATCAAAAGAAATATTCAGATGCTTTGGCCTTTTTTTTAGCTCTTCCATCAGATTCTGAAGTGGATAGTTCTGAAACTGCTTATTATATTGGATTATGCTATGCCAAATTAAATAGATATGAAGACGCGATGCTTTACCTTGAGCAAGTCGTTACAGCAGGAACACATCTTGAGAGAGTTCAGCAATGTCGTTTTATTCTGGCTGTAATATATGCTGTTTCGGGGCGAAAAAGGCTTGCCGCTTTTGAGCTTGGAAAACTTCTTGAAAGCGGCTATAAACCGGCTTCTGTGTATGCCGCTCTCGCTTATGTGGCTTGGGAGCAGAGCGATGTTGAAAAGTGCCTTGAATACTATTCTAAGTCTTTGGAAATCGACAGCGAAAATATTACAGCGTTGAACGGTCTTGGTTACGTTCTCGCCTGCGAAGATAAAGAGCTTGCAAAAGCTCTTAGCTGCTGCAAAAAGGCGACTCAAGCAAGTCCTAATTCAGCTGCATGCTTAGATTCTTTAGGCTGGGTTTATTATAAGCTAGGACTTTATTCAGATGCAAAAAAATATCTTGAAATGGCAGAACAAATTGATGGCGATAGTGAAGAAATTGCGGAACATATTAGAATAGTTTCCTCTGTTGGAGCTGAAAAATGAATTGCTTAAAAAAGTTTTTTTCTTTTGTTTTTCTTCTTTTGGTTAGTTCTATTATTTTTGCGCAGACAGCATCCGCAGGCTTGTTCGCTTCTGGAGAAGTTAGAACTGCAGAAGAAGGTTTTGCAGCTCAGGAATTTAGGCGAGGAGTGCAAGCTTTTTACAGAGGCTCTTTCAACGATGCTGTAATGGAATTTGAAAAATCTCTTTCATATCTTCCCGAAGACAATCTTATTCTTGACTGGCTTGGAAAAGCTTACTACCGCTCTGGAATGGAAGGGGTTGCCCTGCAGAGCTGGAATAGAGCCGCTAGCACTGGGTATGGAGGATTGCTTCTTCAAAATAGAATAGAAATTGTTAGAGAGCGAAGAATTTTGTCAGAATCCGTAGATGAACAGGTTCGCTATTCTGAAGCAGGTGTTTTTTCTGGAAATTTCAATGGAAATCTAGTTTTTAGCGGACCTATTTCTGTCTTGCCTAACAACAATGGAACTTGCTGGATTCTTTCGTATGGTTCTAACGATCTTGTTCTTATGGACGTCAATGGAACTGTTTTAAACCGGTTGACAGGTCCTCTAAATGGTTTTGACCGGCCTATAGA
>CAKULY010000041.1 GCA_934667505.1 uncultured Treponema sp.
GTGTATATATGCATTGAATAGTATGCTTACCTATCTTAATTACATCCTCATTTTGGAGAGAAAAATCTGCTTGAAAACTATAATCAATGAATTCTTCATTAAATTTTTCCAAGAGATTTGTCCCATTCTCTTTGTCCTTCCTAGCTATAACAAGAGCCACGAGTCTAGGAAGACTTCTTTTCTTTGTTGACAATCCATCAGAACAAAACTGATGACAATAAAGTATTGTTTTAATATTTCTTTTAAGCCAGGTTATACCATGAGAATGATCATAATGTTCATGAGTCAAAAACAAATGAACTTTCACTATGCTATTTTGCCTGAAAATAGAAAGTAATTCAGGACAGATGTTAGAATCAACAACTATTGCCTCGTTATTTTCCAATAAGACATACATATTCGATTCTACAGGAGGATAAATGCTCCTGTAGAATGAATAAGTACCAACTTTCAATATCTCCATTTATTTATCTAATGCTACAGCGATGTCATCAGCTATTTGTGATGCCGTCAAACGATTCTGTTCCAGCAAGGCATCATAATCACCTGCCAGGTCAAATACGTCTTCAATTCCAAGCCGCAACAACCTAGGATAACCACTATTTTCTGCTACAACTTCAGCAACAGCAGCACCAAGTCCCCCCATTTTACTATGCTCTTCTAACGTAACTAATAATCTAGCATTCTTGGCAGCAAGGATTGCCTCTTTATCAAGCGGCTTAATTGAATACATATCAACAACAGACACATGAATATCCTTTTCTGAAAGTATCTTTGCTGTTTTCAAAGCTTTAGCTACCATTGTACCGCAAGCGAAAATCGTAACATCTTTACCTTCGGTGAGTTTATTACTCTTGCCAAAAGCAAATTGCATATCCTCCTTATAAACCATAGGACAATTCAGATTACCCGTTAAACGTATATATACAGGTTTTTCTGATATCATTGCCTGTTCAAAGAGTTTAATCGCTGATGCTGAATCCGCAGGAGAAATGATTTGTAAATTTGGAATAGCTCGCATCATTGAAATATCTTCTATGGTATAATGAGTATTACCTGCAAAACCCTGACTTAATCCTGCACCGGAGCCAACCACAACAACCTTTTGATTCATATAACCTAAATAATGGCGAATCTGCTCACAACTTCTCATTGTTACGAATGTTGCGTATGTGGTTACAACTGGATGAAATCCCTCTGCAGCCATACCAGCAGCGATACCCAGCATATTCTGTTCTGCTATTCCTACATTGATAAACTTATCAGGATAAGTTTTACAATAGCGATCCATACCGGATAAAGTAGCAAGGTCGGCGGTCAACAATACAAACTTGTCATCCTTCTTTGCAGCATCTAAAACCGCCTGACCGAATATTGAACCTCTCTGCCCCAACATACTACATGTTCGTGCAGACAAACGTGTTATTTCAAACATTTTCTACCTCCTCTCTTGCTTGTTTATATTGTGCTTCCGTAAGAGTATGATGATGCCATTCTTTCTGTCCCTCCATAAAGCTGACACCTTTTCCTTTTATCGTATCTGCTATCACACAAACAGGTTTATCACTTTCCTTATTTAAAGCTACGGCTAAAGCCTCACAATCATGTCCGTCCACAACACGAACATCAAAACCAAACGATTTAAATTTTTCGCCCAGGTCTATCTGGTTCATAACTTCTGTAGTTGGTCCATCATATTGCAACTTATTACGATCTACAATTACATAGAAATTATTAAGACCATAGTTAGCTGCAGACATGGCAGCCTCCCATATCAAGCCCTCGTCACACTCACCATCACCAACCAAGGTATAGACTCTAGAATCAAGTTCCTTCTTTTTGCAAGCGAATGCAACTCCACCTGCAAAGCTCATACCCATGCTAAGACTACCTCCAGAAAACTCAATACCCTTTTGAAGATTTCGCATTGCATGACCATGAAAATGAGAACCATTTACTTCGAAACTATTGATATCCTCATCTGTCAAAAAGCCAGCCCAGCGTAAAGCAGAATAGTATGAAAGGACACAATGACCTTTACTGATAATCAGACGATCACGTTTTTCGTCCTCTCTATCATTTATGTTATAGCGAAGAACCTTTCCATAAAGGGTCGCAAAAATCTCAACGGCAGAAAGTCCTGCTCCTAAATGAGATCCATTCTTACCAGCATGATATGCCATGTCTAGAGATGATAATCTCAATTGTTTTGCTAACTTTTTTAATTCCATATACTATAATTATTTGTTTAATTAGAGATATTTGAGACAACAAGGCGTAAATCATGCCCCCCTCCATCTACCTTTATGACTTCTCCATTAACATAACTGGCTGCGTCAGAAGAAAGGAACATTATTACCTCTGCTATTTCTTCCGGTTTGGCAAAGCGTTTTAATGCCATCCCCTTCAGAATTTCCTCCATTGCATTCTGGTCCAGAGCAGAAAGCATATTTGTTTCAGTCAGTCCTGGAGCAACAGCATTGACACGAATACCAGCGCCTCCCAATTCTCGAGCCATCTTTTTGCTTACAATATTAATTGCAGCCTTACTAGCTGCATATTCCAGTTGGGAAGTATCTTCCCCCCATGCAGAGATACTAGATACATTTACTATTGCACCTTTTCGATTTCTCATCATAGCACGAGCTACCAATTGACACAAAGAAAGAACACTGAAGAAATTCACTTCCATTACCTTTCGGATATCATCCATCTTTGTCATCGTGAACAGTCTGTTATCGCTTACAACACCTGCAGCATTAACAAGTATATCTATTGACAACTTCTCACGAAGGATTGATTTTACACCTTCTTTAATAGATATCTCATCACTCAGGTCAACATACACAGGCTTAATCCATACATTGTTAGCTATTTCTAGTTTATGCATTTGATCTAGCCATTCTTTGTCTTCTCGATGAACTATAGCCCAACAGTTTGCACCCTGATGAGCAAACAGTTGCACAGTAGCGAGACCAATCCCGCTACGGGCACCTGTTATAATTGCATTCTTTCCCTTAAGCATTAGAACTCAACATCATATTTTTTAAGGATTTCTTTACCCTTCTCGTAAGAAGAAAGATCAATGATATCATCGGTATCCAGCATGATATCAAAAGCATCCTCAAGCGCGGCAACCAAGGTCATGTGACCTACAGAATCCCAAAGTTCTACACCCTGATACTTCAAATCAGCAAGCTGATCTTCTGTAACATTAAGATTTTCACAAAACACACTGTTGTACTTTTCTAAATTTGTCATAATTAAAACCTTTTATTTTGTTAATATTTTCTTAAACAATCCTCTTATTCTACCATCTGGCAGCTGATACTCCTCCAACAACGTAATTGTTTTATTATGTAACTGTGCATTAAACAGTCGCTCATTGTGCCTATCAATCTCAAAAAAGACCTCTTTAACACCGAGCTCATGCATCATATTAAACTTTATTTTATCCAGAAGCATCATATTAATGGTTCCTTCTGCACCTTTCTTCCAACACAAATATTCTGAGCGTGCTCCCTCCATATGCAGAAACTGCTTGCTTTTTTTATTCCCGAGAGATTTGTATCTCAACAGAACACCTTTTAAGTAAGATGGATGCTGGATAATACCTATCAAGGCAGCAATACCCAGCTTAATTTTATGACTTTTAATTGCTTGGGCTTGTGATGAAGCATCTAGCGATCCACTAGAAAATCCCACTATCTCACCTTTCTCATTCTCCGCACATACAACGATTTCATTAGGATCATCTAAAACCACATCATAATATGCACGAAGAAAGCCTTTTCCAAGTGACAGAAAGATACCATCAGTATATCTGTCTCGTACTGTCCAATGGCAATCAGTCAATTGTTTTGCATCACTTGGCTTTGCCAGTCTAAATCTAATTTTTGCCATATATCACTTCATTGAAGACATCGACCATTTTACTTCTAACAACATCGATGCTAAATTGTTCAACTTTCGTTTTATTATATTCACCGAACTGCTTCGCACTTTTTTCGTCACTCAATACTTTATTGATAGCCTGTGCATAAGCATTATAGTCAAGAGGGGTACATAGGAAACCTCCCAAGCCCTCATCTATTAAATCTACATTTCCTCTTATTTTTGAAACTATGCATGGTAGCTCCATACACATCGCTTCCATTGTAGATCTTGGCAAACCTTCACGTTTAGAAGCAAATAAGAACATATCAGAAATAGCATATAACTCTTTAACATCTTTTCTAAATCCCAAGAAATGAGTACGCTCAGAAACTTTGAGTTTCGCAGCTAATTCTTTTAAGGATAATTCGTTTGGTCCAAATCCACAAATGATAATATGGAACTCTTTTGGTGTCGCAGGAAGCGCTTTTATTATCGTTTCAACATTTTTATTGTCATTTAAATCTCCAACGATAATACCTATTTTAGAACTAACGGGCAATCCAACCTCTTGTTTCTTTTGATTTTTATTAACTACTACACTATCATATAACTTAGTATCTACACCAACGCCAGGTACATAGAAAACCTTTCCTCCTTTTTTAAGATGAAAAGATTGTGCTGCATTATAGTCCTCTTGATTAATTGTAATAATTGCATCAGAGTAATGAGCCATATACTTTTCTATCCATTTAAAAATTGTTCTATTAGCAAGCGGAGCACCCTTAAAGAAATGAAAACCATGAGCAGTATATATGACCTTCTTGTTGTATTTCTTACCACATATTCTACCTAATACACCACCAATAGGTGTATTACAATGAATTATTTCTATATCAGGATGAGACTCTAGAAATCGGCAAAGATTTTTATAACCAACATATATATCTTTAAAACCAAATATATTTCTGTAAATATGCTGATTATAAAACGTAATGGGATAATCAACAGCTTTCAATTGATCAGCATAGTCACGATTGATACCCATATACAGTTTCAATCCCAGATAATCTGCAGCATACATTGCAGGTGCCTCAAATGATCCTGTTTTAACAGGTTCTAGAGACAATTCTTGTTTACGTGGAACAACACGTCCATTTGCTATAAATAAAAAACCTTTTCTCATTTTTCCAAAAAATCTATAAGGAGTTTTGCAGAAGCCTCCCAAGTTAAATATCTTTTCATAAAAGAATTAGCTTTGATACCCATTTCACGAGTTCTGCCAGGATTATCAAGCATTTGAATTATTGCATCAGCTAAAGATTTTACATTTGACCCCTCACATAAATAACCAGTTTCTCCATTTATCACCTGCTCATCTAAGCAACCGACATTTGTTGCAACAACAGGCTTACTGTATGCATAAGCCAAGGGAATTACACCAGATTGGGTTGCATGAGTATATGGTAAAACAACAAAAGCAACATCAGAGACAAGAGAAGATACCTCTTCATCTTTTATCCAACGATTTTGTAAATCAATACTTTCTTTATATTTTTCTATTAACGGCATCTCGTTAAGCAGATTACCATTACCAGCAATCCTTAGTATAACGTTTGGATGCTTTTCCAAAACTAAAGAGAAAGACTGCAGTAGAACATTAATTCCCTTATATTGATCTATTCTTCCAAAAAACAATATAACAGTTTTATTAGATTGCTGCTTATGTGCTGAGTCAAATTGCATATAATAATCAAAGCCTGCATGAGGAATAACAACAATCTTATCCTCTTTGATTCCCTTTTCTATAAGTTTCGGAACGAACTTTTTACTCAGAATCACATACTTTTCAGCATTTTTGAAATTCGTATTATTCCACCAAAGGTTAAAAAATGATTCATTACCTTCATGAACACCGACATCATGTATTGTTTTTACACGTATGACACCTTTCAAACAGGGGAAAATAAAAGGAGCCCAAAGATCGTTCATACAGGAATAAACAACATCCGGTTTATCCCGTTTGATGTTTTTGATAACCTTATATATCTTAATCCAAGTAATTACAGAAAATAGATAGCCTAACTTTGTATTGTATGTATCAAAAAAACGCTTTTCAAATTTCTGCTCCTCTACAATTTTCCTATTCTCAACACTGCTTGCAGCATAATAATAAATTTCATGCCCCAGTGCATAAAGAGCCTTGGCCATTTCCAGAGTATATACAGGGCCAGCACCCTTTCTTCCTAAATGTATTATAGCTATTTTCATTATTCACGCACTATATATTCCCGATTTTTTTTGTCAGAAGAATCAATTCGCTTCTTTGTTTTTAACCAGTTACAGATTCCAACAAATATATTTTGACGATATTTTATGCCCATTACAATGAACTCACAAAAAGTAACAAAATTCATCTTAAATGCTTTTTGCAAATAAATCATAATCGATACTTGATACTTCGACAATCCATGCTTTTTCAAAAACAAATTACGTCGCAAACCTACTTCGTAACGAGACTTCAATATATTATAATTCCAGCTATTAGCTAAACTACCTTTACGAGTGGTAACAACATAAATAGATCTTTTGTCGGCATGAAAACTCTTTGAATAAAAAGCAACTTGTGTCGAAAAGAACATATCATTTGCAGCTATTACTTCATCAAACTGTATATTATTGTCTTCTATAAGAGAACGCTTGATCATTTTAGCCCAAGGAACAACATGAAAAAGTCTAGCTTTCATTTCTTCGATTTCACCATTTATATATTTATCAACAATCCCCTGATACATCAAATGTCTATCACTAGGTAATAAAGTGTCATCAAAAACACTATTACAACCAAAATAAATAAGATCAAAATCAGAATCGATATACTCATTAATTATATCAAAAGCATTATTGTCAAAAAAATCATCAGAATCGGCAAAAATGATCCATTTACCACGAGCACAAAGCATACCTTGATTTCTGGCTCCACCTGCATATTTAAAAGATGGAGCATTAAGCAATTCAAAGTCTCGTTTTATACCCAATTCTTCCTTAGTATGTGGTACATCACAATTTTCAACTAATATTATCTGAATATTATCATTTTCAGGAATACTATCAAATAAACGAGATAAAGTTTCTATTGAATTTTTAAATGGAATAATAATAGAAATATCAATCATAATGAATTCTTTTTAAAATTTAACTTACCTAATATTAATAAAGTCAATATAAGCGGAACCGTAAAGCTTTTATTAAAATAATTAGAAAAAACCGTATGCATTAATATGTAAAAGGTAAAACATGATAGAAGAAAATAAAACACAGAGGATTTAACATAACACAACTTTATAACATAACGATAAAAACGTCCGAATAAAAAACCGAAAAAAATGATTCCGAAAACACCCATATCATAAAAGGAATACATTGTATTAGTATATGCATAATTAAAAGGAATATCTTTACCCACAAAGATAGTTGTTTCTTGCAATACAGATTGAGTTACATAATTTATTGGAACAAACCAACAATTAAAAACTCCACAAATAAGAGAAACTACGTAGTCAAAACCACAAAAGGAAGCACGTCCATAATAATAATCATGAAAATAAATATTAGGATGCTGGATAGCATAATCAAAAGCCCTAAAAGGCCCTACGCTATAAACGACAACCTGTTCCATCAAAGATGTATAAGCACTTTCTAAATCTAAACTGTCAGAAAAACCAGTTTGACCTAAAGCAGTAACAATAGTCATGCCAAAAAACAATACACAAACTGCAATAATAGAGAAAACTATAGTCTTAAAAGTAATATGTATTGGTTTAATATTACCATTTGATAAATGGATACGATCACCCCAAAAATAAAACATTAAAACATAAAAAGCAATAAACATTATTGAGACACGTCCCCCACCAATAAATGAATAAACAAAAACAAGTAAGAACAAAGCCAACATTGTTTTCTTCTTGGAACGAGCATACAAAAGAAGGAACGCAAACAATCCCATACAAATATAATAAAACGGAGTGCAAAATAAATTAAAAAAGTAATATTTAAATTTACTTCCATTAAACAATAATCCCATAGGGTCAACCTTTATATTTCCTGTAGTATAATACAACAAGACAGCAAACTGTGTACGCAATGTTTCTATTCCAAAAAGCAGGACAACGGCAAACAACATCCAAAATATTTTAGATGAAAAAACGACCTCAAAATTAATCATTTCTGTATTGCAACTACTCCTAGGCTTTATGTTCAATGAACAAAAGCCAACAACAATCGAAATAACATTAAGAAGCAAATAAATATAGGATGTTATCGTAACATTATACAAATTAAAGAGATTTAATGTTGACAATAATAACGAAACCATCCAATATCCTAAGAAACAATATATAACCTTCTTAGAGACAATATCTTTAATGGTGGTTTTTATTAGAAACAACAACCCCATAAAAGCTAAAAGAATAAGAATTTGTGCCATTATCCAATCAAATATTTTAAACAATTTGAATTTTTGAGATATTTTTTTGCTATTTTATATTGTACAAGATATACTATTAGCGAAAAAAACAAAATAAATCCCCACCTAATATACCATTCTGAAAACATAAAATTACTTATTTTAATAAAAGGGATATGCCAAAGATATAGCCAAATAGAATTTTGCCCAATAAAAACAAGAATCTTATTTTCGATTAAAGATCTAGGCAATCTACTTACATAAGAACAAAGTAATACAGAACACAACAAACCATAAATTAAAAAATACCACTGCGGTGGATACTTGTAAAACTTACTTATATCAATAATAAAGCCATTACTTACAATATAATATATAACTGACGAGACGAAAAGCAACAATAACGTCAAAACATATCTCTTTCGCTCAACTATAGTAGTTTTTTGAAGCTTAATTGCTGTCATCAAAACTAATCCGTAACCTAGGATATATTGAATTATATTTCTAAATATTTCATCAAAAACGTTGGATTTTTGACAAATATCAGAATTAATTATATTAATATTAAATATGCCAAGTAAAGCTATTATCAAGAAATATAACCAAAATCGCTCAAATACAACATTAGTAATCTTAACGACTATTGGTGTAATAAGCATCATTAATAAAAAAACTCTTATTATCCATACATACCCAACTCCTTCTACTGGTGAAAGCAAATAGGTGTTAAAAACAACTTTTGGGAAGTCATTCATTAGCTTAATAAAACCAAACTGGCTTCCAAGCCAATATAAAATAAATAAACCAGTTATAAATAAATAAACAGGAATTATTAAACGAGCAACTCTTTTACAATAGTATGTAATTAAATTAGTTTCAATCCTTTTTGTTACAGAACCTGAAATAAAAACCATCAAAGGAACATCAAAGCTTCTCAATTGTTCTATTACGTAGGGAGGATCAACATGTGCTAATATTATACATAAGAGCCCAATACCTCTCAACGAATCTAATTTAACATCTCTCATATTTGAATGATTTAAATAAATTAATTATTTGTTTTTTCTCTTTTTTGTCCAGCCCTATGAGATAAAAAAGAACCACATAGATAAATGCACTAACTATTATAATAACAAAAAATGAATTTTGAAATACAATACATTTTGTCAAAACATAAACAATTATACAATAGAGAATTACTGTAAGACTACTTCTCAAAAGTACGTTACAAACAAAATTATGCACATTTAAATTACATGAACTACGAGATACAATAACACGATTAATTGCACTTACTCCTTCAAATAAAATATAGACGATAGCTATCCATACTAGATAAAATTGAAACTTAAAAAAAAGTCCAATAGCAACCAAAGATAAAATCTTGGGAGAATATACAACAACCATAAATTTTCCTATATTTCCGACTGCTTGATTTGCTTGTCCAAGCCCTGTCGTTGTCATATCAATAATTAATGCTATCAAAGTCATTCTGCAAAAGATAACCGTACTTGGCGGATAATCTTTGAGCCAAAAACCTAATAAAGGCTCCATTACAAATAGACAAGGAATTCCTATAACAGATACTATGAAAAAAGAAGCTTTACAAGATATAATTGCTAACGACAACATTTTTCTTCTCTCTCCAACTCCCTCAGCTTGCATTAATTGTGGATTAATTGAGTTTTGTATTGCATTTGAAAAATTAACAAGACAACTTTGCATTTGAAAACTTATTCCATAAGCAGCATTAATAATTGCCCCCAAATATCTGTTAATTAAAATAGCAAGACCTTGATGGCGTCCAACAATGCATCCTGTACTATATATTGTCCAGCCAGCAAAAGCAAACATACTTTTAACATATTGTTTTCTATAATATCTAAATTGCGGAAAAACACATTCAGGATATTTAAAAAATGAATAAACTGTAAATGACACAAAGTCAAAGAATGTTACTAATGTAAGAAGTAAACCATATAATTCAAGCTTTCTGGATTGAACAAAAGTTAAAATTAAAGCAACAATCACTTTTAGCGTCACATCTACTAAATCAACAAATGAAACATAAATTATGTTTTCATGAGATATTAACAATGCCCTAAATGGTGCTGAAATAAAAGAAAAACACAACATAATAATTGTTGTATAATATAGAAAGACTGCCGATTTTATTTTTTCACTTGGGATATCCAGAACAGTATCGAATAAAAGATTTGTAAATAGTAACAAAACTACAACTAATATAAGACTAATGATTATGTGAATAATCAAGCTAGTCACAAATATTCTCTTTATCTCTAAAATATCATTTTTGCCTTGATTATACGATAAAAACCTTTGGGTTGTAGTTATTAATGCGTTTGTTATAAATGCAAGCATTGCAACAACCCCAGCTATAAGATTATATATACCATAATCTTCGTGTCCTAATGCCTCCAATATAATTCTTATCGTATAGAGAGAAAAGACAATATTTATAATCGTTCTTACATTTTGGGCAATAGTATTTACTAATACTCTATGAGATGGTTTCATATTTTGAATATTTATCTATCAAATTCTAGAAGAAACAGCAATTTAAATTGACTCATTTTATGCTAAAACTCACAATAAAAAATGCTTTAATCTTTGAAGGGTAGGCTCCGCTCCAAAAGCGAAAAGTAGCTTATAAAAATACTAATGAAGCTTCGCCCACCCAATATTATTTTATTAAATCCTTTACGATACCTTTAAGTACGCCATTATCAATTTCACTTATTTTTCGGGCAAAACGCCAATACATATCATAAGTTTTGTTTCTTGCATCTATAATTTTGTCTTTATCCATAATTCATTTTTTTCATTTAAATTTAACTCTCATCCTGCATCTTGCTTACATTATGCTAAAGCAAATTTTAACGAGATGATTTCTTCAACTCTATAAGCAGCAATACAGGCTCGTTCTTTCAACTTTATATCGCCACACTTTACGTTTTGGTGAGTGCTCCATATCTACCCAGCACTTCCTTTCTGACAAAGGAAAAAACATAGAACATTGCAGAAAAGATTTGAACAATCTTCATTTATCATAAGAAAATAGAATCACTCATTTCCAATCCATTCATACCCTAAAACGCTAACCAAATCACTTTTTCTAGGGCGCCACTTTCCATTCCATTGAACACGCAATGTTTTTGTTTGTGGCTTTATTACATCACATACCATTTTAAAAGTTATATCCAATAAGCCTGATTGATGCGCTGCATCTACTCCAAAACTCCTACCGATAAACATTGATAATTGAGGAGGAAGTTCTGTCCCATCAGTAGGAGCTTTTGGCGTAACCTTCATCATTGATAGCCACTCTGTTGATAGCTCGCCATATTTAGGCAAACAAACAGTATCATTACCCTTGTCTAACATTATAGCGAAAGGCTCCTTCAGTATATCTTCTGATGTCAAACTCTTAGAAGACTCTCTGAAAACGATTCTATCTACATAAACACGTAAATTGTTGGCTGTAGATTTTCCTTCATTAGTCAGTCTTAGCTTGACTCGATAGGAATCAACAATATCCGAATTACCATCGTGCACTAGATTCTCTGTCAAATCATCATATGCTGTTTCAAGTTTCAAAGATGGTGTGTACCTATAAGCCATCCAGTCTTCCTTAAACAATGCTACAATGACAACAGCTATTGAACCTACCACTTGCACTATTCGTAAGAACCAGTCCCAAAAGCTATGTTGACAAACTTGCAGCAATGGCTCTGGACAAATACTTGAAAACAAGCAATATGGAACACAAAGTCCGATAAAGAAACCCAAAAGTAACGATGGCAGGATAAATTGGAATAGAACTCTCTTCATAACCTACATTAATGAATACGTATTATAAGATGAATTTTGACCATCGTATATCATTACGACATTGCCATTGACATTACCAGAAAAGTAAGAGGTTGTACCATAATCAAATCCACTGAATGAACTTCCATTCATATTAACTGTAGTAAATGAATTGGTGCCCATATCATACAAGCTTGCCAAAGAA
>CAKULY010000042.1 GCA_934667505.1 uncultured Treponema sp.
TAATCACCACGAGCATACGAACCAAAAAGATATATACCAAGAGGATTAAGAGATTCCCTAAATTTTTCTGCAATTGTAGCAATTTCTTTATTAATCATATTACTAATTTAACATAAAATTTATTTTTTGCAAAAAAAATTCCCTTGCAAAACAAAAAGGGGCTGTTTAATAAGTTCAAATTGCACGGGAACTTTTACAAAGCCCGCCAATGCAAAATTTACTTACTAAACAGTCCCTTTTTATAGAAACAAAAGTTCTAAATTAGAACCAGTAGCGGAAACCTACGTTTACAGGAATACCCCAGCTTAATTGGAAGCCTTCAGCATATTCGCCCAAACCAATCATTAATGGCAATTGGAAAGCTGCCTGACCGTATATTTCCCAGTTACCTGTAAGGAAGTAGTTTGTACCGATAACAGCACGTGGAGCAACTGAAATATAAATTGCATTACCAGTCTTCCAACCTTCATTATCAAACCACTTAGAAGTTTCAATTGATGTAAAACTTGCTGCAAGCCCAGCTGCATAGAACCAGCGCCACTTGCCGTTAGCACCTTTTACATTGATTTTAGGGTTACCAATCCACCAGTCTGCTGTTCCACCAATGTTAAAATATCCAGAAGACAAACCTACATCAACTGCAAAAACACATGGAAGCTGCTGAACTTTGAATGTTACTGACAATGGCAAACTAGAATATCCACCAGCAGTATAACCTGTCTGCAAACCAATACCTGTTACAGCAAAAGTGCTAGCTGTTCCAAGTCCTAAAAGCATTGCCAAAACTGCAATAATTTTTTTGTTCATAATTTTTTTCTCCTTTGAAAATAAAAAACTATGTTTATAGTTTAAACATTTTTACATAAAGGTCAATAGAAACAGCCCCCCCCCCCCCCCGATTTTTTTTTTTGAATTTTTTCTTTTTGTTTCATTTTATTTGAAACATTTTGCCAGTTTGATTATTTTAATATATATGACAGACACAGAACTTCCAGTTGTAAAAAAGAACGAACTTATCAATCCAAACGATTTTTATAAAATTGCCTTTCAGTTTCAGGAAATCATGATGGTTTACGAAAGCGCAATCAAACAGGTTGAAACTAAACTTGAAATTTTAAACAAAGAGTATAAAGTTACGGGCCGGCGCAATCCTATCGAGACCATAAAAACTAGAATAAAATCTCCGGAAAGCATTGCAAAAAAGCTTAAAAAGAAGAATCTTCCAGTGACATTTGAATCCATGACAGAAAACTTAAACGACATTGCAGGCGTCCGCGTAATTTGCCCCTACATTTCAGATATTTACACCATAAAGGACATTTTGCTGAAACAGCCTGACATTGAGCCAATTTATATAAAAGACTATATAGAAAATCCTAAGGAATCTGGCTACAGGAGCATGCATCTTGTTATTAGAATTCCTGTATACCTTTCAGAAGCACAGCACAACGTAAAGGTAGAAATTCAGCTTAGAACCATTGCCATGGACTTTTGGGCCAGCCTTGAGCACGAGTTGCGTTATAAAACAACTTCAAAAGTTCCGCAAGGAATCAGAAGAGAATTAAAGCGATGTGCCGACACAATCGCCATGACCGACCGCGAAATGGAAGAAATCGCAATAGAATTGCAAGCGTTGGATTAATTTTGTTTCTTTTTGCGCGTTTTAGTGTTACTTTATAGGAAGTTGAAACTTTTTATAGAGATAAGATAAAACAGTCAAAAAGTTATCTGTTTTAATCTTGGCTTTTTATAGGGGGCAAATATGAGTAATTTAAAATTTTATTTTTGCAAGCACTGCGGAAAAATTATCTTTCTTTTAAAAGATTCTGGAGTTCCAACAGTATGCTGCGGAGAAGAAATGCTTGAACTAAAAGCGGGCGTAACAGACGCTTCTAGCGAAAAGCACGTTCCTGCTGTAAAAATTGAAGGAAACAAAGTTAGCGTTACAATTGGCTCTGTAGAACATCCTATGGAAGAAAAGCACCACATTGAATGGATTTTGCTTGAAACAAATCAAGGATTCTATCAAAAAAATCTTTCTCCTCAAATGGCACCTAAAGCAGAATTCTTGCTTTCAGAAGGAGAAAAACCAAAGGCTGTATACGAATTCTGCAATCTGCACAAACTTTGGAAAGCAGAACTGTAATGCAAGCTTTAAGCGGAGAGAGTCCTAAATTTGTTTTTATGGTTTTTAACCTATTCGTCTTTTTTAGAATCTAAAGAATGTTCTTTTCTATAAAGTTCTATCAATTCATCTTTTGAAATATTGCCGTTTCGCTCGCGAGCGGCTTTTAATTTTCGGTACACGGTATTTTCGCTAAAACCTTCGACTTCTTTTTGGTAAACCTTTCCAGAACACAATTGTACTATTATCTTTTCTTCGTCTTCGTAAAGCACAAGTTTTTTCCGATTAAACCTATCGCTTAATACATAGAATGCAATTTCCAAAAACCAAATGCTTCTTGCCATATGAATCAAAAAATGGAAAATCGATTCGCCATTTATAGAAAAAGCAATGCAAACCGCCGCAAAATACAGAGCAATTGCAATTCCGGCTTTTTTTGAATCGAACATTATAACGATGCAGACAATAAAAAGCGCTGTAAAATTATTAAAAAGACAAGTTTTTTCAAAGGCTATTAAAAAAACAAGAATTACAGAATAAACCAAGTAAAAATACGGAAAACACTTTTCCTTAAAAATCAAGGCAACCGGGATATAAAGAAGATTTATGCTTGCAATAATCAAACTTACTACAAAAGAATCCTCTACAAAAATCCTTGCCGTGTACAATATGCAAAGTATACCTGAAAGAATGCAAGTAGAAAGCAAAAAGTATTTTCTTATAAACAATAATATTGACTCTTGCTTCATAAACACCTCCGAAAAAGGTCAGCTAATGATTCAAAGAATTTAAAGCTTCTCTAAAGGCGCTGTTTTCTTTTTGAAGTTCCTTTGAACCGCGCGTAATTTTACACAACGACATATTATACTTTTTTGCAATATCGCGTTGAGTAACACCATTATTAAGTTCTTTTACTAGAAGCCAGCGTTCTGCAAAATCCTTCCGTTCGCTAGGAGTAAAAATACAACCAAAAAAATTAGAAATAAATTCTTTATCTGTAGACTTTGTAATTATATCAAGCAATTCTGAATAACTTTTTTTTAATACTTCATTATCATCAAAAGAAACGTTCATTTGTTTTCTATTATATATCATTATTTTAAAAAAGCAAATTTTGCAATCAAAAATCTATATAGCCCGAACTTCGAGTTTTTAGAAAGAGAATAAACTCGTTGAGAGCGTTTTTTTTCACAATTTATAAAAAACTCGAAGTTCGGGCTATATACGCTGCAATTAAAAAAGAATTTCTGCTGTATAGATTCTTGATTTTATCACACTTTAATAATTAACCTAATTTTCTACCCAAGAACCATTTTATCGTTTACTTCGCCGTTTACACTGAATTTTAAAAGCAAGTCTTCAACTGTAAGATTTTTCTTTTCTTCACCACGAACGTCGTAAACAACTTTTCCGTCCATCATCATAATAAGACGATTTCCATAGCGGATTGCATCTTTCATATTGTGAGTAACCATGAATGCCGTTAAATTATCACGCATAATAAATTCTTCTGTGAGTTCAAGAACTTTTTTGGCAGTTTTTGGATCAAGAGCGGCTGTGTGTTCATCTAGCAAAAGCAGTTCTGGTTTTCGCAAAGTTGACATCAACAAAGTCAAGGCCTGCCTTTGACCGCCAGAAAGCAGTCCCACCTTTGCAGAAAGACGGTCTTCCAAGCCTAAATCGAGCAAAGCCAATTTTTCTTTATAAACCTGACGCTCAGAAGGTTGAATATACCAAGAAAGACCTCTTTTTTTTCCACGGCGCATCGCCATTGCAAGATTTTCTTCTATGGACATATTTGCGGCAGTTCCCATCATTGGATCTTGAAAAACCCGGCCAAGATATTTTGCCCTTATGTATTCAGGTTTGCCTGTAAGATTCATTCCATCTAGTTCTATAGAACCTGTATCTGCATAGTGAACGCCTGCGATTAAATTCAAAAGTGTTGATTTTCCAGCACCGTTTCCACCAATAACAGTAACAAAATCACCGTCTTCTAAAGTTAAATCTATTCCTTTTAATGCTTTTTTTTCTGTTATTGTGCCGGGATTAAAAGTCTTTTTAATATTTGTAAGTTTTAACATAATCTTCCCCAGTTTTTGAAAATTTAATCGTTTGGAACGTGCTTAAAATTGTCATCTGCATGACGGGTGTCGCGCTCATTTTCCGGTCCTTTGTAGGAAAGCCTTCGCTTATCAATTTTTTTCTTTATAACTGGAACGGAAAGAGCGATTGCCACGATTAAAGCTGTTAAAAGCTTTAAATCAGTTGATTTTAATCCCATCTGCAGAACCAAGGCGATAATAATTCTATAAATTATAGAGCCAAAAACAACAGAAATCAGCGTGTACCAAAATCCAAATCTTGAACCAAAAATAACTTCGCCAATAATAATCGAAGCAAGTCCAATTACGATAGTTCCTGTTCCCATTCCTACATCTGCGTAACCCTGACTTTGGGCGACCAGCGCACCAGAAACGGCAACCATTCCGTTAGAAATCATCAGACCGACAATTTTAGTTGTATCTGTATTAACGCCTAAAGCGCGAACCATATTTTCGTTGCTTCCAGTAGCACGAATTGCGCTTCCGTATTCAGTTCCAAAGAACCAGTACATCAAAGCGATAATAATTGCAATTACAATAACTCCAATAATCAACGAACAAGTAGTGGTGCTAAGCGCAAGACCTTTTTGCAAAAAGGCGGAATCTGAATCCTTTATAAAAAACTTTGCAATCCACTTTGAAAAGGAGCAAAGTCCGCTTTTTAGATTGGACATCATTGTAGAGCTGCCTAAAAGCGGAGTATTTGCCCTGCCCATAATCCGAATATTAATAGAATAGAGCGCAATTTGAGTTAAAATACTTGCAAGAAGTATATTGATTTTAAGTTTTGTATTCATAAAACCAGTTACAAGTCCGCAAACAGTTCCTAAAATAAAGGCGAATAATAGAGAAAGCAATGGATCAAAGCCATTAATAATAAGAACTGCAGAAATTGCTCCGCCAGAAGCAAAACTTCCATCAACAGTCATATCGGCTACATTTAAAATTCTAAAAGTCAGATAAACTCCAAGAGTCATCAGACCCCATAAAATTCCTTGCGATATAGCTCCTTCAATTGCAAATAAAAATGCCATTTTTTACCTCAAAAAAAACAAAAACCACGCCTAAATAAAACCGTTGAGAAAGTTTTTATTTAGGCGTGGCAATTTTTATAGATTTTCTGGAATTGTAATTCCTAATTTTTTTGCCGTTTCTTCATTAAATCTTAAATCAAACTTTTCAAGATATTGAATTGGCATTTCTGCAGGCTTTTTTTCACCTTTTAGAATTTCTACAGCCATTTTTGCAGTGAGTTTTCCAAGTTCATAGTAGTTAATTCCATAAGTTGCAAGACCGCCTGCATGAACCATTCCTTCCTCGCCACAGATTGTAGGAATTCCGCTATCAGTTGCAATTTGAGAAACCAAAGACATTCCTGCCGCAATCATGTTATCTGTAGGGGAATAAATTACATCAACTTTGCCACACAAACTTGTTACAACTTGCTGAATTTCGTTTGAATTAGAAACTGTTCCTTCTATATATTTTAGTCCAAGTTTATCGCAAGCCTGTTCTGCAAGTTTTACCTGAAAATGCGAATTTTGTTCGCTTGAACAGTACAACATTCCTACAGTCTTTGCATTTGGAACCAATTTTTTAAGCAAATCCATTTGAGCAGCGCAAGGCGTCAAATCAGATGTTCCAGAAACATTTCCGCCAGGAGCGTTGTTGTCTGCAACAAGTTTTGCAGACGCAGGATCTGTTACCGAAGAAACAAGTATTGGAATATCTTTTGTAAGATTTGCAACCGCCTGAGCTGCAGGAGTTGCTATAGCAAAAATTAAATCGTCGCGGTCATTAATAAGTTTTTCTGCGATTGTAACACAATTAGCCTGTTCGCCTTGTGCATTTTGATAGTCAATTTTTATGTTTTTTCCGTCAACATAGCCAGCTTCCGCAAGACCATCAACAAAACCTTTGTAGTTAGCATCCAAAGCAGAATGTTCAACAAGCTGAATTATACCAATCTTAATTTTCTTTTCAGACTTTGAACAACCAGTAACAGCCATAACTGCAGCACAAACAACAGCAACTGCAAACATTAATGATTTTTTCATTTTAGTTCCTCGTAATTTTCTTTCTCCGCTAGTAGTATAAAGTTTTTCTTTATTTTCTGCTATCCTTTTGTAATATTTTTGCCGATTTTGCAAAGTATTTTTTAGATTTTAGGATTTAAAATTGTAGGTAAAATTTGAAAAATCTTTTGCTTCCTTTTGCAATTGCGAAAACCATTTCACAGGCTCCGGATTTTCATTGTGTTCTCCTAAAAATTTTTCCATCCAAACCATGCTATACCATTTGCAAAACTTATAACCACAATTATGAAATTTTCCTACCATAGAATAACCGCATTTTTCGTGAAAATGCACGCTATCATTTTTCAAAAAATCATCTTCAATATCTGCAAATGCAACACAAGCATTTAGATTCAAAATATTTTGCTTTTTCAGAATTTCTTCCAAAACTGAATATAATTTTCTTCCGATTCCCATGCGTTTTAATTTTTTATCTATATAAATAGAAGTTTCAACTGCCCAATCGTAAGCTGCGCGTTCCTTAAAAATGCTTGCATAAGCATAGCCCGCAATTTTTCCGTCAACTTCTGCAACCAAGTATGGATACTTTTTCAGAGTATTTTCAATTCTTTTTTCAAATTCTTGCAAAGAAGGCACTTCATATTCAAAAGTGATTGCTGTTTTTTCAACATAAGGTGCATAAATTCCCAAAAGCGCAGCAGCATCTTTTACAGAAGCGATTCTAATTTTTAACTCTTTCATGTTTCTTCTTGAACCTTGAATTTTATAATACCATAAAGATACAACCCAATGTTATAAAAACAGAACCAAAGATTGATTTTACAGTAAACTTTTCATGTAAAAAAACGAATGCAAGCACAAGCGTAATTACAATGCTAAGTTTATCTATAGGAGCGACTTTTGAAACTTCACCAATTTGCAAAGCTTTGTAATAGCAAAGCCAAGAAAGACCCGTTGCAAATCCTGAAAGAATAAGAAAAATCCAACTTTTGCGAGAAATTGAAACAATTCCGCCTTGTGTATTCGTTACAAAAACAACAAGCCAAGCCATAACAAGGACTACACAAGTCCGTATCGCAGTTGCTAAATTTGAATCAACACCTCTAATTCCGACTTTTGCCAAAATTGACGTTAATGCCGCAAACAGCGAAGACAAAATCGCAAAAAAAAGCCACATATAAAACCTCTTAAAATACTTTTAATCGTTTTCATACAAAAAGACTTGCATAATTTCTTTGACCGCTAGAAATACCAACCGTTTGACCAGCGCGAAATCTGTCTATAACCGCAATCAAAACTTTCATTTTACCACCCTGCTATCCGTTCTCTTTTGCAAATATTCAGAATATTCTTTTCCTACGTTTTCATTTTTCCAATGGCAAACAGTTTTATAACCAAAACCAGAAAAAACAATTTCGCACAAAAGTTCAAAAATTGCAGCAATGGAAGAACATACCACTACTTGAGTCCAAGTCCATCCAAAAAAGACTTTTGAAACCACCGTTGCAAACACAAAATTGTCAACTAATTGACCAATTGCTGTAGAGATATATGAACGAATTGCAAAGCTTCCAAAATTATCAGATTTTAAAAGACTTCCTATAAAGGCATTTAGCAAAGAATTCACAATGGAAGAAATCAAAAATGCAAGTGTTGAGCCAAAAACGACATACCAAGAACTTGAAAAAGTAGAATTTATAACTTCATTTGCCACAGGAGTTTCAAAATCGTAAAAAGCGGCCCAATTTCCTGGAGTTTTAGCCAACAAATCAAAAACCAAGCATAGAACAAGATTTATAAAAAGAGCCAAAATTGAAACTTTTATGGAAGCACGAGCCCCCCACATCTTGCAAATTACGTCCATGCATAAAAACATAATCCAACTAAAAGCGAATCCACAATCGAGCGCAATAAATTTGCAAGTAAAAAGCTCTTTATTCGCAAAAAGATTCGCACAAACAACAGAAAGGATAAAAATCGAAATTGTAAGGGAAGGAATGTTTCTTAGAATAAGTTTATATTCAACTAATTCCTTAGAAAGCCATGAATACAGTTTTTTCATAATTTTTGACAGGATTTACCTATCTACCTCCGTAAGAATTTTAATTTATAATGCGCAGTAGAATTATGAGGAATCATAAACTGCGCTATTCAAATGAAAATTAAGTTCTAAAAACGAATCTTTTAAAACGATTCATATAAAACTAGAAACATACATTATTACTTTTCCAAAAAAAACACAAGAGAAACTAATAGTACAAAAGTCAAGATTTTAGAAAAATAAACAGAAGCGTAAGCAAATTTACAATTTGTGAAGACTTTGTGCGATAAGAACAATCAAGGTTGCGTAGCAACCAAAACCAATTCAAGCGAAGCGCGAGCACAACCGTCTGAACAAAGTGTAAATTCGCTGAAAGCTTTTTTTTTAACAGTTATAAAAACTTGAACTTTTGGCTAATAGCACAAAAGTCAAGATTTTAGAAAAATAAGAAAAACAATTTCGTTGCTCCGAATCTATTTCAATGCTATAATTCAAAAAATTAAGATTAAGAGGTTCGTATGCCACATATAACTATTCAAATGTTTCCAGGTAGAGATGAAGAAACTAAAAAACGCCTTGCCCAAGCGATTTTAAAAACCGCATCGCAAGAACTAAAGCGCGAACCAGAACACTTTTCTGTCAGCATTGAAGACATTCCCCAAGAAGAATGGAACGATAAAGTCTATAAAAAAATAACTGATCCACAAAATAAAACTGTATACATAAAGCCAGGATATTAACACTTATAGGCAGGTTAGCATGAACTTAGAAAAGCTTTCTAAAATTATAAAAGTCGCAAAAGGACAAGAAAAAGCTGATTTTGTTATCAAAAACTGCCAAATTGTAAATCCAATAACAAAAAGTATAAAAAAAGCAGATATCGCCATCCAAGATGGAATAATTGCAGGTTGCGGCGCATATACTGGAAAATCAGAAATAGATGCAAAAGGACTATTTGCAACAGCAGGATTAATCGATGCTCACGTGCATATAGAATCTTCAATGTGCTCGCCAGAAACCTTTGCAGAAATGGTCATACCGCAAGGAACCACACAAGTAATTGCAGATCCTCATGAAATCGCAAACGTAAAAGGCGTCGATGGCATACACTTTATGATGAATTCTGCTAGAAAAACTCCGCTAAAAGTAACATTCATGATTCCATCATGCGTGCCTGCAGCAGATTTTGAAGATTCAGGAGCAAGCATAACACCAGAAGATGTAGAACAACTGCTCTGTGAACCTTCAATTGGCGGACTCGGAGAAATGATGAACAGCACAGGTGTTTGCAACGCAGATTCTTCAGTTCTACAAAAAATAAGCGAAACCATACAAAAAAATAAAATAATCGACGGTCACGCTCCGAATCTAAATAAAAATGAATTAAATGCATACTGCTCTGCAGGAATTTTAACAGATCACGAATGTGTAAATCCTGAAGAAGTAAAAGCTCGCTTAGAGAATGGAATGTATGTACTTTTTAGACAAGGCTCTGCTGCTAAGAATCTAAAAGATTTAATTCCAGCCCTAACTGAATCAAATTCGCGCCGCTGCCTTATGTGTTCAGACGACAAGCATCCTCAAGACATTCTGAATTCTGGTCACATGAATGATAATCTTAGAATCGCAGTTTCAAATGGAATAGATTATTTTACCGCAATAGCCATGGCAACAATAAACACAGCGGAATGTTACAACTTAAAAAATACAGGTTTAATTGCTCCAGGCTACAAGGCGGATATTGTTCTTTGGAATAATTTAAAGGATTTTAAAGCTGAAAAGGTTTTTATAAACGGTATTCTTCAAGCAGATTCTGAAAAAAACTTGTTCAAAGTTTCAAATCGCATCGACAAAGGAATGACTCATACTGTGAATATAAAACCTTTCACAAATGAAGATTTAAAAATAAATTTAAAGTCCGAAAATGTAAAAGTTATAAGTTTAATTCCTCATTCAATTATAACAAAGTGCGCAATAAGAAAAGTTCAGTTGAACAATGGAACATTTGATTTTCAAAAAAACAAAGATATTCAAAAATTAGTTGTGATGGAACGCCACAAAGCGACAGGAAAAATAGGCCTTGCCCTAATAGAAAATTATGGAATACACGGCGGAGCAATTGCAACGACAATCGCCCACGACTCTCACAATATAATTGCAGTCGGTGATAATGACGATGATATAAAAAAATCAATAGATGAACTAAACGAAATTGGTGGAGGCATAGTTCTTGTTTCAAAAAGCAAAGTACTAGGAAGACTTTCTCTTCCAATAGCAGGGCTTATGTCTGAAAAAAGTGGAAAGGAAACAGCATCTACCCTTAAAAAACTACTAGAAATTGCCTACACAAAACTTTCCATAAGTCGTAAAATCGAACCTTTTATGACTCTTTCTTTTTTAGCGCTACCAGTAATTCCAGAATTAAAACTTACCGCACGAGGTCTTTTTGACGTAAACAATTTTCACTTTACAAAGATTGAAAAAGATTAAAATAAAAAAACAATTTAAACAAAAAAAAGTCCGGCAGCAACCTACTTTCCCACCAAAGGCAGTATCATCGGCGTAAGAGAGCTTGACTTCCG
>CAKULY010000043.1 GCA_934667505.1 uncultured Treponema sp.
AATCCTTCTTATCGCACAAAATCTTCACAAATTGTAAATTCGCTTACGCTTTTGTTCATTTTCCTAAAAACTCGAAGTTCGGGCTAATAACATGGAAGATATTGGTTGATTTTGGTACTGTTTAATAGTACTATTGGGTTATGAATTCAAAACACAAAAAAATCTATGAAGAAATTTTCAAAAATCCTATTCAGTCAAATATTGAATGGAAAGATATTGAAAATCTTTTTATAGCATTAGGTGCAGAAGTTTCTGAAGGAAGTGGTTCTAGAATAAGAATAAAGTTGAATAATGAAAGAGCAGTTTTTCATAGACCGCATCCAGAAAAAATTACTGATAAAGGGGCTATAAAGTCTGTTCGCCAATTTTTAAACAATGCAGGAGTAAAATATGATGAATTATAAGGGGTATATTGGAAACGTTGAATATGATGATGAAGCAAAAATTTTTGCAGGTTCAGTAATAAACACTAAAACTGTTATAACTTTTCAAGGAACTTCTGTTGATGAATTGGAGCAAGAATTCCATAAATCTGTAGATGATTACATTGAATGGTGTAAAGAAGATGGTGTTTCTCCAGAAAAACCTTATTCAGGCAAGTTTAATGTAAGATTTTTACCAGAATTGCATCAAAAAGCCGCGATTGTTGCAAAAAAATTAAATATGTCTTTAAACAGTTTTGTTGAAAAAGCTGTTGAAGATGAATTAGTAAAGTATAGTTATTGATTTTTCAGATATTCAAAGTTTGGTTACTAACGCTTGTCTGGGTGTATTCTTTTATCCCAAAATATGCAGTTTGGGCGAAGATGATAATTACGGAAGATATTTAGAGGATGATAGAATTTGGTTGATGTATTACAAAAATGTATATACATTTTAACTAACTTGTAGATAAAATGACAGAAATTAGTACTGACAACAGGTTTGAATGGGATTCAAATAAAAATGAAAGCCGTTATTTTGGGTTAGGGTGTATACGAGGAATTGTAATAGTTGCAACTTCGTATAATAATAGAATTCGCTTGATTTCTGCAAGAATTGACGTGGATACAATTGAATGGCTAAAAGAGCCTGGCGAAAAAGGCTACTTGCAAGGATAAAATGATGTGCTGCGTTGGGCAAGAAAAGAAGGGTGTCCCATATTTCAATTATAGTTTGCATATAATTTTTCATTCTTGACAGCCAAATAAAACCATAAGATAATTGAAGCACGCTTTATTGCGAAAAGCAAAAAGTCCGGGCTTAATTTAATACAGATTTTAATGTTGTTAAAAACAACAAGGAGGCATGATAAAAATTACATCCGTGTAATTTTTATCATTACAGTTTGCTCAAGCGTTGCTTTTACAAGCTGTGATTCTTGCCATCCGTGGCTCGCCGCTAACGCGGAGTTTTATAAGGAGTTCTTATGAAAAAGATTGTTACAGTTTTAGCAGCTGCCGTTATTGCGGCTTCTACAATGAGCGCTGCTGATGTTGCGCTGGGTGTTCGTGGAAAAGGTTCTATGAACGTAGGTACGAAGTTTGTTGAGGAACGCAGCGGTAGTGTTGAATATCCAAAAGTTTTCGGGGGGGGGCTTTGATGCCTATGCAAACCTTTCGGTTTTTAATTTAGGGGCAATTAAGCTTGGTGTGCAGCCAGAAATTGGAATGAACTTTTTTAATGGCATAAGCACAAAATATACACCCTCTGCATTAGGCTCGTCTACAACTACCGAAGCAAAGTGTTCTACAACTACTATTGATATTCCTGTTCTTGTAACTTTAAAAACAGATTTAGGCAAAAAGTTTAGAGTAGGAGTAGGGGTTGGTCCTTACGTTTCTTTTGTTATAGATGGAAAAGTAGAATGGGAGAACACCACAAAAGTAGGAGGTACTACTAGTACTTCGTCAGATTTCACTAAGAAAGGTCAAGATGGTCTTGATTTTTCTGCGACAAACTTCGGCTTTGCATTTGATGCAGACTTAGGCTTTGGATTTGGACCTGGAAAACTTGTGCTAGACGTTCGCTATATGCTTGATGTAACACCAACTAAAGTTCTTACTAATGGAGAAGATAGCGATTATACAAACTTCTACAGAAGAAACTTAACAGCTGCTCTTGGCTATGAAATTAAAATCTAAGTAAGGTTATTTTCAAACTTTTATAAAAAAATGGTGGTTGCGTTTATTGCAATCACCGCAGCTTATAAAAAAGGGCTGTTCTAGTTGGCATTTCGACAAACTCAATGACCACTAGAACAGCCCCTTTTTTATTTAAAAGAATTTAGTTCTTTGCGCGTTCAACAAAAGAACCGTCGCGGGTGTCTATAACAATTCTGTCGTCAGTGTTAATAAACAAAGGAACGCGAACTTCAATTCCTGTGTCTAAAGTTGCAGGTTTTAAAGATTTTCCAGAAGTGTCGCCTTTTACACCTGGTTCGCAGTAAGTTACTGTGCGGGTAACGTTTACAGGCATATCAATTCCAACTGGTTTTCCTTCGTAGAAAGTAAGTTTTACTTCAAGGTCGTCTTCCGGAGTGATGTAGCCAGCGTAGTCGCCAAGATTTTCTTTTGGAAGCTCAAACTGCTCGTAAGTTTCCTGATCCATGAAAACGTAGTTGTCGCCGTCAATGTAAGAAAGTTTTGTTGTGTGAGATTCAAGATCAACTTCATCGAATTTTTCGCCGGCATCAATTCCGAGATCCATTGTAGATTTTGTAACAAGATTCTGAACACGGAGGTTTGTTACCATTCCGGCACGTCCGGAGCGCTGTCCAAGCATCTTTTGAACGATAAGCGGATTGCCTTCATACATGAATGCTGTTCCAACTTTTAACTGTGATGTCATTAACATAATATTTAACCTCAAAAAAATTTAAGAAATCATTTCTATTATATACTCTTTTAAAAATAAAGTCATCATAAAATCTTTATACGTTGCAAAGTCGCCCATGCTTTTATTTTTTTTATTAAAACTCGACTTTTGGCTTGTACTAAAAGCGTCCAAAAGTATGAACATTAAAGATTTGCAGCAATCCTGTCGATTATTAAAGGACTAAATGTTTTTTATTTAACAGATAATTTTGTATTCCATATTGCCTTGCATTAAAAAAGTCTTCCAGGAGGAGATGAAGTATGAAAAGATTTTGCAAATTCAGTTTTTTAGTTTTAGTTGCTAGTTTTATTTTTGCATCTTGTAATGTGGGTTTGGGCGAAGCTGTAGACACGCAGCCGCCAACGCTTTCCATAGAAAGTCCTTCTGATGGTCTTATAATAATGAACACTTTTACGATGCAAGGTTCTGCAAGCGACGAAACTTCTGTTGCAAAAGTGCAAATTTCTCTTATTCCTACAAATGAAAATTCTGGAACAAAAACTTACGGCCCTTTTGATGCGACCGTTGATAACAGCAAAAAAACTTGGACTTGCAATATAAATAGTTATAATGAAGAAACAAATTCGTTTGAAATTCTTGATGGCGAATACACTGCGGAAGTTACTGCAACCGATAGCGCCGGAAGGACAACTACACAGTCGCGCGTATATAAAATAGACAACACGGAGCCAGTGGTTATTCTTTCTAGGCCAACGATGTCTGACCAGTTTGGAAAAACTGTAAAAGTTACTGGCGACATTGCGGACAACAATTCATTAAGTTCGCTTTACTTTTCTGTTTATAAAAAGAATGATGGCGGAAAACTGGAATTCTTGGAAACTATAAGAAAAGAAAATGTTTCTGGCACAGGGCTTGAAATTGTTCTTGCGCAAAAAATTGATGAGCCTAAAACGGAAGAAGAAATAGAGCTAAATACTCTTTATGACAAATTTTATCCAAACGGTCAAACTGATGATGTGGAGCTTTACTGCATTGTAGAGGTTTCAGATTCTGCAGAAGAATCTATTGCAAAAGGCTCTGGAATAAAATCAAGATTAAGAAAGCCAAATGGAGGCGCCTACGAGTCTTCTGCTAGCGAAACTCTAAAAGGAAACCTTTCTACCTGTTACTATTTGAACAATACGATTTATCAAACGGTTTTAGGCGGCGGTTATAAACTTTCTAAAAGCCAGCTTGTAACAGTTTTCAATGGAACTTATGCCCGCAACGGAATCGCAGAAGAAACTGCAACGCAAGTAAAAAAATATCTTTCTGAAAACAGCATACAGACTAAGGACAACTCTACTTTGACTGTTGACGGAATTTCTATGTTCCGCTTGAATCCTAACAATAGCCCGCTTTATGAAGTCCCTGGATATAAATACGGTTCTACTTCGGACAACAGTTTTACAAACATTTACAATGAAGAGTCGCTGCAGCTGACAGTTTCTTCGGGAACTGATGGCTACGCTTTGGTTCCAGATTCTATAAGAATTGTTTTAAAAGAATGTGATGACTTTGGCAAAGAAGTTGAAGGCGCAAAAGAAATTGTTCTTCTTGAAAGCAAAGAAAATATCGAAAAACTAAAAACAACAGATCCTGCGAAATACGAAGAGCAGCTTGCTAAATATGAAAAAATTACATCGAATAAGGAAAACTGGTCGGCAGGCGATTCTAGCATAAGAATCAGAGTTGAAATTGGAAATCAAAAGGTAAAGACAAATTATCTTGTAAAAGTCCAAGGAAGAGATATTGCAGGAAACGAAACAGAAGCTTCTGGCGGAGCAAAATACGGAATAAGAGTTATTGCAATAACTTCAAAACCTCCTGTGGTTGTTGTAAGCAAGCCTGCTGATGGAGAAGCGGGTTCTGTAAGCGGAGGCTATTCTAACACTGCAAAACTAGATGTGGCTGGAACATTTGAATATTCTGCAGAAACTGTAGATATTTATTACCGGCTTTACGCTTTAAAATCTGAAGGGGATTCTGGCGACAGTGAATACTACTTCCCGTTAAAAGACGCTAGTCTTAATAAGGACGCGCAAGCTGCAGATGAGTCGAAGTGCGACTACAGAACCTTAAAAGATGGCGCGGTAGAAAATTGCTATAAAGAATTACCGACGCTCAAGTTTGATGAAGGCAAGAAGTCTGGTACTTGGAGCATTTTGAGCTCTGATGCCGCTTTAAGCGAAGAATTTAAAACGGCCATAGAAAATTTCTGTTCAAAAATTCCTGATGAATCAGAATACACTCTTTACGCATATTTTATAGCCTGCGATGATGAAAAAAATAATTCTGAAGAAAAAGAATGGAATATTCACGTAGACAAGATTAATCCTTCTGCGGAAATAAATTCTGTAAATCCTCTTGTAGAGCGAAACGGTTTGGATAGCAATGTGAACGGCGTAATTACTGTTCAGGGAACTGCAAGCGATAACGACAAAATTTCTGCAACTAAGTTATCCCTTTGCGTTGGGACTGCAAAAACTAGCTCTGACGGTAAGTTTGTTTCTTGGGAAGAAGGAAAAACCGTTGATATTACAGAATTAAGCGCAGCGGCTATAAAAACAGAGCTTAACTCTGGCGACAAATTCAAGTATTCAATTGACACAACTAAACTTAAAAAAGAAGGTTCGGCAGAAGGTTTAACTCCTGACAAAGAATGGCTTGAAATTCGCGCCGAAACTACTGACCGCTCTGGCAATAAGAACACTGTAAGCCAAGTTGTTTACATCAATCAAAGCACGGACATTCCGCTTCTTTCTTCTTCCAATTTGACACTTGAGGCTGAAGAATCAGCAGTAACAAACAATGTTAATCTTTTTGGAATGGGACTTAGCAAAATCAACCTTGCTGCGGAAGATGACGACGGAATTAAGTCTGTTTCGTACAAAATCGACGGCGGCACGGAAACAAAACTTTCTTATACAGATGGAAAAACCTCTAAGAGCGTTGAAATAAAATTGCCAGAAAATCTTGCTCCGGGAATGCATTATATAGAATTTACTGTAGAAGATACTCAGGGCGAAATCAATAAAAACATAAAGCCTTGCAAGACTAAGCCTACTTATTTTGCAATCGACAACGACACGCCAGTGTTCAGCGACATAAAAGTTGTTCCGGAAGGAACGGCAGATGCGGATGCGAAGGTTTATGTTTCTGGAATGTATGTTTCTTCCAAGTATAAACTTACTGGAACTGTTTCTGATTCAAATAAAGTCGCTTTGGTTTACAAAAAAGGCGATGAAAGCAAAACTAATTTGCTAGAAGAAGGCAAGCAGACTTGGGTTTACAAGCAGGAAACTGCAGAAAACGATGGCGAAAAGACTGTATCCTTTGTTGCAGAAGACACGTTCGGTCGCGATTCTGAAATAAGCCTGAAATATAAAATTGATAGCCAGGCTCCGAAATTCGCTGATGATACAAAACTTTTGTTTAAGTATGACGCAAGCGACGAAGTGAACGAAGATTCTCTTGCAGAAACCTGGATAAAGAGCTGCACTATTACTCTTACAGGAAAAGTTTCAGATAATATTGAGCTTGGAGAAATGGCATTGACCATAAATGGAGTAAAGACTTCTTATCCTGGTTATTCTGGAGCTAAAACTGCGGAATTTAAACTTTTGAACGATACCTATGCGGACGGCGAAAATGCTGTTGTTTTAGATATTTTTGACGGGGCGGGAAACAAACTTTCAAGGACGTTTAATGTAAAAGTTGATTCAAAGTTGCCTGAATTGAGCGAATTTACTCTTGAAGGCGCAGACGAAAACGGCAAGCTTGTAACTAAAAACGACACAATAAAAGCTCTCATAAAAGCAAAAGATGAAACCAGCGGTCTTGCAAAAATTAGCATTGGCTTGCAAGCAAATGCAGATGACAATTCTGTTATAATTTCTCCTACAGTTAAGGAATATGAAAAAACTGTGGCTTTGGGAATAACTGGCGGAAAATGGACAGAAGGCAGCCATTCGCTTTATGTACGCGCAATTGATGTTGCGGGGCATATTTCTGCAGAAAAACTTGTTGAAGGGCTTGTTATTGATAGAACTGCGCCTGTTGTAGGATATACTTCTCATAATCAAAATGACACAGTAAATAAAACAATTGAATTGAAAGGAACTGTTTCTGACGCAAATCTTGCAAGTTCAGCAGCACCTGCTTTGTATTACAGAAAATCTGCGGCTGATTCTGTTCCTGCAGGTGAATGGAAAGAGCCAGAAGCTGGCTGGAACTGGGAATTAAACACAGTTTCTAACGGAATTTGGACAATTTCTAACATCGATACAACAAAACTTTATAATGAACTTGCAGAAGGCGGATGCTCTTACGACTTCCAGGTTCGCTTTACAGATTTGGCAGGAAACTCTACATCGCCTGAAAGTGGAAAAATCTTGACTTTGAAAATAGACCAGACTTCAGACCGGCCAAGAATTGAACTGAGCAATATAAATATAGACGGAAACACGCGTTTAAATTCTAGCACTGTAGTTGGACGCATAGAAGATGATGATGGCGATGTAAAAGAATTGTGGATAAAAACTTCTAAAGACGCAGAATTTGCAAAAGTTACTGTAGCAAATTCTAACTGGTCTTACGATTTGCCAAAAGCTGCAAATAACACGGCGGATGGAAACTATGAGCTTTACTTTAAGGTTGTGGATAGCAAGAATACCGCTTTCGAGACAGATGGCTCTGACGGCGCTTCTAAGCTTGAGCTGCCATATATCTTGTATCAGACAAAGAAGACTTGCAAACCGGTTAAATTCAGTGTAGATACAACTGCGCCTGCAATTTCAGAAGTGTCTGTAAGTTTTGATGAAGGAGCTAGCTATTCTGCAGTTGGAAATAACCAAAAATTTGGTGGAACGCATTACAAAAATGCAATTTTCAAGGTAATTGCAAAAGATTCCGTAACTTCTGCAGAAAACTTAATAGTAATGCTGGAGCTAGATAACGGAGTTTCCAAGAAATTAGATTACAGCAGTTCCACAAACGCTTATGAATGTAGCCTTGACTGCTCTGCAATCGAAAGTAATATTTATCAATTGAAAATAACAGCAACGGATGAAGCGAAAATGACCCAGTCTTTCTCTAAACCTGTTATTATTGATAATACGGCTCCTGACACGATAAGAAATGTCGCTCCAAATTCCGGCGTTCAGGTTACTGGCGAATTTGATTTTTCAGGTCTTATTCAGGATGATGAAAACGCTAATTCCGGAGTTAAAGACGGAACTTTAAGATACTACATTCCTAAATATGCAGAAAAAGACTACGAAGATTCAGCTCTTGCCAATATAACAGATGTTGATGATTCAAAAAAAGCGACTGAAGGCTGGAAACTTGTAAAAGACGCCACATCAGTTTCTTGGAAGATAGAATTTAAGACTTTAGCAGAAGACTTGGGATACAACTATTCAGAAGAAAAGCTTGGTTCTGACTATGAAAACTACAGAGATTCTTCTAACAAAGATTTGTTTAATATTCCAATCTGGTTCAAAGCGGAAGATACCGTTGGCAATGTTGGCTATATAAAGAACTGTGTTTACATTGGAGAAACGGCTAAAAAACCGATTCAGTTAAAGTTCAATCCAAATGCTGATAAGCCTACCGTAGAAATTACTTATCCAGAACATGATAAAACTGGAGAAGGTTCAGACATCGATTTGAAGTATACGATTTTAGGCGGAACAGTTCGTTTTGCAGGAATTGCAAGCGACAACGAAGGCATAGAAGCTGTTTATCTTCAGTTTGATATGGACGGCGACGGCGAATTTGAAAACGGAATAAAAGCCGATGGCAAAATGATTAATGGTTGTCCTTTTACTGCGGATAAAGTTGT
Organism: uncultured Treponema sp.; assembly: GCA_934667505.1. Lineage (GTDB taxonomy): Bacteria > Spirochaetota > Spirochaetia > Treponematales > Treponemataceae > Treponema_D. The sequence goes on from CAKULY010000043.1 coordinate 8,702, forward strand.
TTCCATTCCTAAAAAAGGAGAAAAAGGCGTAAAGGTTGAAAAGGGAACAATAAGCTGGTCATACTCTCTTGATGTATCTAATTTGCAAGGTCTTTCTTATGCAGATGATAACAAAGTTCTTCGCGTAAGAGCTTGCGCAGTTGATAGCGACACAGCCAATGGCCAGCTTGCGAGCGCCTGGTCTAATGTTGTAAATATTTCTGTAAACAATTCTGTTCCTCAAATAAGCATTGAAAATTTAAAACAGTACGCAGATTCAGACTCTAGCTTGGATAATCCTATAAAAGAAGTTGGTTACAACGAAGGCGACTACATAAGCGGCTTGAATTGGTACTTGGAAGGATATTTTGAAGACAGCGACGGAATTGACCTTGATGGAACTAAGGCTAAAGTTAATGGAATAGAAGTTGAAGGCCACTTTGAAAAAGCTGATGTTGCTGATTCTACAGGCAAGAAGTATACGTTTAAAATACCTGTTTCTTCTGAGTCTGGAAGTTGCACAGTTAGCCTTGTCGTAAAGGATAAGGATTCAGAAAATCCGCAGACTACAACAAAGGAATCTACAATTAAGATAGACAACACGGCTCCTAAGTTCTATGGAGATAATGGAAAACTTGTTTTGTATAAAGACAGTTACGGAAGCGAAGGTTCTAAACTAGATGATGTTTCTAGCTTTATTCAAAATAAGAACGGTTCAACAACAATTGCTACCCGTGTAGAAGAAGCTGATTCTGGATTTAGCCGGGCAGTATTCTATTTTACTCGTACTTATGAAAAAGAATCCGGCAAGCCTGTGCGCGTGTTTAATGTTATGGAAGACTATGGCTCAGACAGAACTGCAAATAGAACTGACATTGCAGCAAGCAAGGTCGATGGTTCTGTTTACATAAATGAAGAGTCTCTCCCCGTACTTTTCAAAGGTACCATAACGCGAAGCAGCGAAACACAGCTAAGCTACAGCGGACTTGGGTCAAACAAAAACATACGCAATGCTGGCTTGGTAAAAGTAGGCGGAGCGTAC
>CAKULY010000044.1 GCA_934667505.1 uncultured Treponema sp.
AATGATTGCAATATATGCATTTAGATTTTCGGGTCAAGCCCGAAAATGACAGAAAAGATACTTTTGGGACAGCCCCATCCATTTTCAAACAATGCAACAGATTCCTGTGTCGTGGCACAGGAATGACAATAAAGCGGACTGTCATTACCGGATTTAACCTTTTTTGTCATTGTCGCACTTGATGCGACAATCTCCTTGCAGAAAGATTGCTGACCGAGTTTGCTATGCAAACGTCGCAGGTCAAGCCGGGCAATGACAGTAAAAAACAAAGAAATGACATTGAAATCAAGTTCGGAAATAGCATTGGAGCACGCCCAAGTTTTCTAAATTGTAAATTCTAACAGCCAGACACTTGACAATAAGAGTTTTGTATTCTACATTGTTTTCGAATTTTACAAATACGTTTGGTCAAGATACGCTTGCGCTCAAGAACTTGACTCAGCCGTTTTTAAGGTTTGTATAAATCTTAAATCAAACTTTCTTGCTACAAAGGTATTTATTCTTATGAAAATAAAGCAGCAAAACCAAATAAAGTCCTTCTTAATAGAGGAATTTGGAATTGATAAAGGTCTTGAACTGTTTGGGTGGCAGTCTAAAACACTTGATTCGGTTATTGCAAATATAAAAGACAAATCAAAAAATCAGAAAAAAACTCTTGTTCAGACGATTCTTCCGCGGGTCGCGCTGTTCAAGGCTTTGCAGGAAGGCGGATTTTCTAAAGACGACACCTATGATTGCATGAGAAAATACATGACCGGAAAAGTAGCGGCACAAAAACATTCATTTACGGCAAGAATGGAAATCATACCGGGATTTTTCGACATATACAAAAAAGTCTTCCTTAAAATCATGCGCACGAGCGACCTTTGGGAAAGCAGACAAAAATACGGTGATGATTTTTTTGATGCCGACATAACAAAATGCCTTTGGCACACGGCTTGCTTGGAAAACGGCTGCCCCGAACTTTGCCGCCTGTTCTGCGATGTTGACAACATCACCTACGGCGGACTTAAAAAAATGGGATTCAACCGCACAAAAACCTTAGGCTACGGCGGCGACTGCTGCGATTTCCATTTTTTTAGGAAATGAGCTTTACAGCATAGCCTAAATGCAGAGTTTTATAAGCAAAACTTTACACAACTTAGCGAAAATCTTATACACCCTTTACATACAGACAGAAAAAAATGATAGGACTTGGAACAATTATAAACACTGCAAGCATCGCAGCAGGCGGACTAATCGGACACTTTGCTGGAAAACTTTTCAAACCGGAGCAGCAGCAATCCCTGAACAAAGCCTGCGGAATCAGCGTAATTTTTATTGCGATTGCAGGGGCTATGCAGGGAATGTTAAAAATCGACGGCGTAAAACTTATTGGCGGAAAATCCATGCTTGTGGTTCTCTGCCTCGCGCTGGGAACGGTCATTGGCGAGCTTTTCGGCATTGAAAAAGGATTCGAAAATTTTGGCGATTGGCTCAAAAGAAAAACCGGAAACAGCGGAGATTCAAGTTTTGTAAACGCTTTTGTTACAGCGTCGCTTACTGTTTCAATCGGAGCAATGGCAATTGTGGGCGCAATTCAGGACGGCTTACTAGGAGACTTTTCTACCCTGGCTGTAAAATCTGTTTTGGACTTTATAATCATTGCAGTCATGACTTCCACAATGGGAAAAGGCGCAATTTTTTCCGCTGTTCCAGTTTTTATCTTTGAAGGAATCATTACCCTGCTTGCAAAACTTGTTTCCCCAGTGATGACCCAAACCGCTGTAGAATATCTGTCTCTCATCGGCTCCGTGCTGATTTTCTGCATCGGCGTGAACCTTGTATGGGGCAAAAAACTGAACGTCGCGAACATGCTTCCATCCGTGGTTTTGGCAATTATAGCAGCGTACATTCCGTGGAGTTTTTAAGAAGATTTTTATTTAATTGTATACACTCAGCAAACTGCAGCCTGCGTGCCAGAATGGCTTTACGACTATAGCCCTCTCCCCTAGCCGCCCCTAATTAAAACTTTTTGCAAACTCAACTTACGGTATGTGTACTTTTGCAAATATTCCGCTTATGATGATTAAAGGTTTTAGGAAATGTCAGATAAGTTAGAATCCTGGAAGACCAGAAAGTCTTGCCGAAATTACCAAGAACACTACATACGGAGGTTTCGACAAACCAAAACAACGCATTTTCAACTTATTGAGGCATTCTAAAACTAAAAATCAATTCTAAAATTGACATTCTATAATCAACTTTTATGGGAGATTTACTTATGAACCAAATCAAAATCGGCGAATTCATTTCCTCGCAGAGAAAACTCAAGAATCTTACGCAGATGGCTCTCGCTGAAAAACTGAACATCACGGACAGAGCGGTTTCAAAATGGGAACGCGGCAAAAGCCTGCCCGACGCTGCGCTTATGATTCCTTTATGCAAAATTCTTGACATCACTGTGAACGAACTTTTATGCGGAGAAAAAAACAACGCGGAAAACGAAAGTAACAATGATGAACAGATTTTGCTTGATTTTGCAAAAGAGCTGGAACAAAAGAACAAGACTATATGGACTTCAATGTGGGTGATTATGATTGTAAGCATAGCCGCAATGGTTTCCGGAATTATTCTGACAAAATCATTGTTATCTGAAGGATTTTTGCAAAACATCATACTGATTGGAATAACAGTTCTATTTTTAATGCCATGTTTTTATGCGTTAAAGCTGGAAGTCAGCGTAGGTGCTTACAAGTGCAAAAATTGCGGTCAAGAAATAGAACCAACTTATTCACAAGCGTTGTGGGCAATGCACATGGGAACTACGCGCTATCTGAAATGCCCGAACTGCGGAAAACGTTCCTGGTGCAAAAAAATACTGAAGAAGTAAATCTCAATTTTGCTTACATATCCTTAATTTCGAGTTTTATGATTTAATGTCATACTCAGATTATGGCTTATACCGTAACATTCGGGTTCGTGTATTGGCCATGTTTCTTAGTGTTCTTGCCATACTGAATGGCGAACTTCGGACATCGGTGCAGACACCCCAGACACATGACACATTTTTCCTTGCCCCACACAGGTCTTTTGTCCTGCATTTCAATGGCCTGCACAGGGCATTTTTTTGCACAGAGTCCGCAGCCTACACAGGTATTCTCCACATTAAAATGGACTGTACAGCGTGCCTTGTTATTATAAATAGGCTCGGCAATCCACTCAGAGATAAGCAGCGGAGTGCGATGCAACATACGGCGATTTTTATAAAGAACTCTGACATTGCGGATGATGCTGTTGATTTCGCTCTCCGTGTTTTTGGTGTATCTGGCAACTTTTTCTGGGCTGGAAAGGTCAAAGATGGGTGTCCAAGTATCCGCCATCCGGACGGAATAGTAGGCGTCTATTTTCCGACCTTGAATAGCCTTATTTGCCATTTTGCCTGATGCGCCGGGCGTTGTTCCGTAGGTAGCAACATAGTACAGATATTCTGTCTGGAAAGAAGCCTTTTCAAGAAATTCTTTTACAATACTTGGCAGCCCCCAATAATAAGCAGGTGAAATAATCCCGATTGTTTTATCGGAAAACACATATCGGTCATTCCGAATACAGTCCACGATAGAGAGCATCTCCTGTTTTGCAGACTGTACAAGCCGGGTTGCAACATATTTGCAGTTTCCTGTCGCAGAAAAATAAAGAACCACTTATTAGCCTCCTCTATAAGTTTCAGGTTTCAGGTTTCAGCTTCACAAAACAGACTTCAGAAAATCGTCAACAGTCTGATTAAATTCTTTAGGGCGGTTGCTTGCGATAAAATGATTTCCCCTTATGATTTCAAGTTTTGCGCCGGGGATGTTTGCAGCAATTTCTTTTGAGTGGGATTCCTTTATCATGTCTTTTGTTCCGCAGATTACAAGCGTCGGCACCGTGATTTTTGAAAGTTCAGACGGCTTGATGTTCGGCTCGTTCACCATCAGTCCAAGCAGCTCCTCATTTCTTTTTGCTTCCGGCGATTTTTCGGCAAAGAGTTTCGCTATTTTGTAGCCTATCTCAATCGGAATCTGTGTTGTCCGCTTTACGCCTTTTGAGTTTAGGTTTCCGCCATTTAAAATCAGGGTCTTTACCATTTCAGGATTGCTCATTGCAAATTTCATGGCGATATTTGCTCCGTCCGAAAAGCCCAAAATCACCGCGCGTGAAATCTGGCGGGCGTTCATAAAATCGTATAAATCGCGGGAAAACTGTTCTATGGTAAACGGAGAGCTGCCTCTTGGGGACTTGCCGTGTCCTCTTGTGTCCAATGCAATAACACGGAATTTTTCTTTAAAATAATCCATCTGATTTTTGAAGTAGGAACAGTCTTCTCCGTTTCCGTGAAGAAACACAAACGGCTCGCCGCTTCCTTTTTCCTGATAATGCAATTCTATGTCCATAACTTTCCTTCGTTCTGATTATCATAGCATGATTTTGGAGAAAATGCAGTGGAAAGTCATTTCCCCGCAGCAATCTTTCTGTGCGCCTTCAGTTTTTTAATTGCCCAGTCGTAGTGGCTGCTGGTCGTGCTGATAAAATATGCGCCGAGGTTCGTTGTTCCTGTCCAGGCGAAATGCTTTTTCTCAAAAAGCTCTTCGTCGGAAAAGGAGCGTGCAAGTTCCAGGACTTTTCTGTGAGATTCGGCAAAGTCGGCAAGGGCTTTTTCAAGCGGAACGTTTTGGCAGTTTTGCCAGATTGCGCGGTTCATGTCGCCGTAGTTTTTCCAGTTGTAAGGTTCGGGCAAAAACTGGTACACGATTGCGGATTTTTTGTCTTCGGATTTTCCGCCGCTTCCGCCTTTCATATTTTCAGCAACGAATTTTAAGAGCAGCTTGTGCCATTCGGTCAGGTGGCAAATCACATCGCGCGCGTTTTTGTCGCGGCTCCAGTGCGCTTCATTTTTGTTCAGTGAAGAAAAATCGAACGGCATGTTTTTCTCATCTTCGCTCATCGAAGCGATGAATTTTAAAAGCTCATCGTAGTTTTTTTCTGCAAGCGCGAGCAGGTCGGCTTTGTTCTGCGGTCTTGGCATTTTGTGTCTCCCAATTTTTATTAACTAATTAAGTTAGTTATTTTATAACGGCAGATTTTTGTTTGTCAAGGAAGAGGAGCTGTAAAACAAGAATTGGTAAAAATCAGTTTGCAGAGAATTTTTTTTTATAAAAATCCATCTGATTCAATATTTTCTACAGCCTGAAAATATTTTTTGACTTTGCGTTCACAAACTGGATTACAGGACCAGAAACGATTACCGTAACGACCGTGCAGACTCCGAATTTTCCGCCTAGCAGAACGCCGGCTACAACCATGATTACGTCCAAAATCATGCGGACAATTTTTACCTGCCAGCCGTTCTTTTCAGCAAGCGCAAAAGTTACGGCTTCATAAGAGCCTCTTCCAAGCGAAGTTGAAGCGTATAGTCCGGTTCCTGCCGCAAAAAGAATCACACCCAACAGCATGATGATAAAATTTATCCACTTATATCCGCTATATACATGAAGTTTTGCGAACAAGTCCAGACAGCTGCTGTACACAATCTGATAAAGCACAGTTCCGATGTGAAGTTGCTTGCGGTCATAAATTGCGGCGAACAAAATCATTGCAAGAGCAACAACAAACGAAGCCGTCCCAATACTCATGCCGAAAGTTTTTGAAATACCCTGCCACAAAACAGCAAGCGTCGCTCCTCCGAATCCAGAGTACATCGCAAGCGTAATTCCGCAGGCGGCGACAACTGAACCTGCGACGATTATCAAAATCCTTTTTAAAAGATTGTCCGGAAGATTTAATTTTCTTTTAAGCGAATCAGACATCGAAATTCCTCTGATTTATTTGAAAGCGTAATTCCGCAAATTCCCCATACAAGCACGGCTTACCACGATTATTCGTTGGAAAGATTGCTAACCGAGTTTGCTATGCCAACATCACAGCATCAAGTGCGAGAATGATACAAAAAGCCAAGTTGGGAATGACATTGAAATCAAGCATATCAATGACAGGTTGCAACTCTCAATCATTTCGGTAAGTTCAATAAACACGCTGCCATTATTCAATATCAAAACTTTTCGTTTTCAAATCGCAATAATATCTGCCGCTTGTTGCGGTGAATTTTAAAACGCAATAATCCGGGTCAGTTACGCCTTTTTTATAAAAAATCGTATCGCCGGCTTTCCAAATCATATTTTTAGTTTCTTGGTCTGTCAGGACTTCCATTTTTCCTTTTAGCATAACGCCAACATACTTGATTAGCCCTTTGTGGTAAAAATAAATGCTGGCATTCGGATTATTTTTATACTGGCTAACTCGCATAGATGAAGTATTTGTAGAAAAGTAAAATTCTTTTAATCCGATTCTTTTTCTGGGTTTTAGCATTGCCTTCACATTTGGACAATTTTCATCATCAATAGAACATATAAAACTAACTTTTTGCTTATCAATAAATTTTTCAACCTTCTTTAAATCCATAATGTTTCACCTCGCTTTTGAATTACGGTTTTCTTGCTATTTTTCATTTTTTATAAATTTTGAAACAACTTCCTTGATTTCTTTTCCGTGACCTTCCATCAAATGCCCGCCGCTTTCAAAAGGAATAAAAGTACAATTCGTAAATCTTTTTACAGATTTTTCGGTATCTAAATAGTTTATCAGTTTATCATCTTTTGCTTGAAAAACTAATGTTGGCACTTTCAAATCTTCAATATTATAATCGTCATAATTTCTTGCCATATCAAGATTTGTTACAGAGGCATCTAAAACCACGCCACTTTTTCTTTCGCTAACAGGAAGCATACTGTAAATTGTAGACGGCTTCATTCCCATAATTGGCTCAAAAAGCGGACTAAAAAGAAACATTGCAAAATCATTGCACAAAAATGCAGGCGGTCCCGCATATTTCGGACAGTTTTTCGGTTTTTCTACAAAAGGCATTGCAGAACAGTATAAAATCAGCCCCTTTGTGCGTTCCGGGTAATCCAAAGCAAAACGAATAGCAACGCTTCCGCCTGCCGATGTTGCAAGCAAGAACACCTTGTCAACACCCAATTTATCTAGCAATTCCGCAAATGCTTTTGCTTGCTCGATGAGTGTTCCGCCGCCCAAAATATCGCTACCTAAATATCCAAACCGAGAAGGTGCAATAATCCTGTAATCTGAGCTAAAATCTTTGCAGGTGTCATGGGCTTGGTCATAGCCACCAAAAATCCCATGGACGCACAAGATTACTTCACCTTCGCCAGCGTCAACATAAGTCATTTTTCCATAACTCAAATTAACCGTTTTTGCCCCATAAGCGGCAAGGCGTTCTTTGCTTTCTTTTACGGCGATATTACACCGTATTCCTTGCACAATAAGATATACTGCAAGCAAAAGCAGAATGCCTCCAACAAGATATATCCACATCCGTTTATGCCAAGCCTTTTTTTTCATTGTTAGATTCCTTTTTTTCAAGTGGTTTAAAGTGTTGAATTTTATTGTATCACAGATTTTCGCATCAAGTGTGAGAATGACAAGGAAACAGAGCAAGAAATCATATGAAGCAACGTGGAGGTTGAGCGTGTCGTAGCTTGCGCCCGTAGGGTAACCACCATATTCAAAAACTCATTTCGACAAGCTCAATGAGCTTTGAAAATTGTATAGTTCCGACAACTTTGCAAAACATGTCATTGCCGTGCTCCGACACGGCAATCCCTCGTGAGATAGAGAAGAGATTCCCTTGTCAAGCAAGGGAATGACATTGGTAATACCGCCGGGCAATGACAGTTTAGTTGCAGTTTTTATCAAAACTCGAAATTGAACACGCTAATCCCGAATCTTCCTGATTTTCCCCAAGTCGCCGCTGCACAGGGCTTCCATGTTGCGGAAAATCTTTTCTGCGTCCCAGTCCCACCATTTCAGGTTCAGAAGATATTCCGTCAGCTCGTCATCGAACCTTTTGCGTATGACTTTGCACGGATTTCCGCCTGCGACGCAATAAGGCGTAATGTCCTTAGCCACCACCGAATTTGCCGCAATAATCGCACCGTCGCCGATGTGAACACCCGGCATCACCGTCACATTCTGCCCAATCCACACATCGTTTCCCACGACCGTATCGCCCTTGAACGGCAAGTCATTCAACTTTGGCGAAAACTTTTCCCAGCCGCCGCCCATGATGTTGAACGGATAAGTCGTCACGCTACACATCCTGTGGTTCGCCCCGTTCATCACGAACTCGATTCCCCGCGCAATCGCGCAGAACTTTCCGATAATCAGCCTGTCGCCCAGAAAATCGTAATGGTGCGTCACATGCTCCTCGAACTTTTCCGCACTATCCACATCGTCGTAGTAAGTGTAGTCGCCCACCACAATGTTCGCCCGCTTCACAACGTTCTTGATAAACACAAGTTGGCGAATATTCTCGTTCGGATAAATTTTATTCGGGTCTGGTCCTGTCATTTTGATTTCCTCTGAATTGCAGTTTTTTAGCTAAATATGTTTTACTAATTAGGTTGAATGTTGAGTTTTATTCCACAAGCAATTTTCTGTCATCAATGTTTTCAAGAACTTTCATCTGCTGAATTGCAATCTTGTTCAGTTTTTCAAGGCGGACGCTTTGCTCAAGCCCTTCATTGATAAAAACAGCGTTCAGGTTTTCCATATTTGAAAGGCATATAAGCTGGTTTATTGTCACATAGTCGCGGATGTTGCCCTTTAAGTCCGGGTTTACCTCCCGCCACTGCTTCGCTGTCATTCCGAACATCGCAACATTGAGCATATCAGCCTCGTCAGCATAGACGAAAGATTTTTGTGCAGCTGTCAGTTCCTGAGGAATCAGGTTCTTTTTTATTGCGTCTGTATGGATTCTATAGTTGATTTTTGCAAGCTCCCGTTTTGCAGACCAGCCGAGCTGTTTTTGCTCTTCTTCTTTTAGCCGCTGGAATTCCTTTACAATATATATTTTAAATTCTGGACTTATCCACATTGCAAATTCAAAAGCTATATCTTTATGCGCATAAGTTCCGCCGTAACGCCCGGCTTTTGCCTGCAAAGAAATTGCATTCGTTCTTTCCACAAACTCTTTTACACTGATTTTAAAATTATTCAGCCCGGACTTACTTTTAATTGTGGCGAATTCGCCATAATTAAAATCAGGATTATAGATTTTTTCCCAAATTCCTATATATTCAAGAGTATTTCTGTTTCTTAGCCAATCTGTAATAAAAAAGTCTCCGTCTTTTGCTTTTATCATATCTGTAAGACAAAGATAATCTTCATTATTAACCTTTGTTATTGTCACTTCTGTATTCTGAACATTTATTTTTGCCAT
>CAKULY010000045.1 GCA_934667505.1 uncultured Treponema sp.
TTTCTGTCATTTTCGGGCTTGACCCGAAAATCTAAATGCATATATTGCAATCATTTAGAGATTGTTGTATCAAGTATGACAATGACATTTAGAACTTATTAGACATCCCCCAAAACAATTCAAACTTCGTTAGAGCACAACCATCTGTAGCAAATTGGAAAGTCGCTGAAAGCGTTTTTTTTCAATTTATAAAAAAACTCGAAATTCAGGCTATTAGTCAGTGTTACTGCAAATAAGATGAGGTAATTATGTGTTCGATTATGGGATACGCAGGACCTAGAGTTCCTGCAAAAAAGTTTGATGAATGTTTTTCAAGAACATTTACAAGAGGTCCGGACGGAAAAGAAATAGTAACTCTTGATGAAGGAATGATAGGTTTCCAAAGGCTTTCAATCATGGGACTTTCTCCAGAAGGTATGCAACCGTTTAATCTGAACTCAAATTATCTCGTCTGCAACGGCGAGATTTATGGCATTTTAAAGGGCAAGGACGGAAAAAATATTACCTGGCGCCAGGAAAAGCGTTTGCTAGAAGAAAAAGGATATAAGTTCAAAAGCGAAAGCGACTGCGAAATTTTGCTTCCATTATATGAACTTTATGGCGAAAAAATGTTCGCCATGCTAGACGCGGAATTTGCCCTGATTATTTACGATTCAAAAACAAAGTCTTTTGTTGCTGCAAGAGACCCAATCGGAATCAGACCTTTGTATTACGGTTTTGACGAGGAAGATAAAATTGTTCTTGCTTCAGAACCAAAAAATCTTGTGGGACTTGTAAAAGAAATTTTGCCTTTCCCACCGGGACATTACTATAAAGACGGAAAATTTACCTGCTACAGAGATATTGCGCAGGTTGAAAAATATAGCGATGATGACCTTGAAACAGCTTGCAAAAAAATTCACGATAAATTAGTTGCCGGCGTTCAAAAACGTTTGGACGCAGACGCTCCTGTAGGATTTTTGCTCAGCGGAGGACTTGATTCTTCGCTTGTATGCGCTATTTCTGCAAAAATTTTGCGAAAACCTATTGAAACCTATGCAATCGGAATGGAAGGCGACGCAATAGACCTAAAGTACGCAAAACAAGTTGCAGATTTTATAGGTTCAAATCATCACGAAGTAATTATTTCTAAAGAAGATGTTCTTTCCTCTCTTGATGAGGTTATTAAGATTCTTGGAACTTTTGACATAACAACAATCAGAGCAAGCATGGGAATGTACCTTGTTTGCAAAGCGATTCACGAACAGTCAAAAATCCGCGTTTTGCTTACCGGTGAAATAAGTGACGAGCTTTTTGGCTATAAGTACACCGATTTTGCGCCAAGCGCACAAGAATTTCAAAAGGAGGCTCAAAAACGTATCCGGGAACTTCACATGTATGATGTTTTGCGTGCCGACAGGTGTATAAGCGTAAACAGCCTTGAAGCCCGCGTTCCGTTTGGCGACTTGGATTTTGTGGAATATGTTATGAGCATAAATCCAGAACTAAAGATGAACCATTACAACAAAGGAAAATATCTTTTGCGCCACGCTTTTGAAAAAGATGCCGACGGAAAAGAGTATCTGCCTTATGACATTCTTATGCGAGAAAAAGCGGCATTCAGCGATGCAGTAGGACATTCTTTGGTAGACGACTTAAAAGAATACGCTCAGAATTTCTATACAGACGAAGAATTCTTGGAGCGCTGCAAAAAATATAAACACGCAACTCCGTTTACAAAAGAATCTTTGCTTTACAGAGAAATTTTTGAAAAATACTACCCTGGTCAGGGACAGATGATAAAGGATTTTTGGATGCCAAACAAAAATTGGAAAGGCTGCGATGTAAAAGACCCAAGCGCAAGGGTTCTTTCAAACTATGGAGACAGCGGAAAATAAAAAGCCGGAGGTTTTGCCAGTATGAAAAAGACTTTGTACAAAAAGAATTTTGAACACGATGCTTGCGGTATAGGGGCAGTTGTAAGTATAGATGGAATTAAAACTCATAAAATTGTAGACAATGCGCTTAGCATTGTAGAAAAACTTGAACATCGCGCAGGAAAAGACGCTAGTGGCGAAACCGGCGACGGTGTTGGAATCCTTGTTCAGATTTCTCACGATTTTTTTAAGGACGTTGCTGCAAAAGAAGGTTTTAAAATTGGAGATGAACGTGACTACGGAATAGGAATGTTCTTTTTTCCATCAGATGAAAAACTCTGTTCAATGGATAAAGAAAAAATCGAAAGTCTTTGCAAAGATGCCGATTTGGAATTTATTGCCTGGCGAAAAGTTCCTGTGGATTGCTCTGTTTTAGGAAAAAAGGCTCTCGACTGCATGCCTTCTATTTGGCAGTGCTTTATAAAACGGCCTTCTTCCGTAAAAAAAGGGCTTGAGTTTGACAGAATTTTGTACTTGCTTCGCAGAAAGTTTGAACATTCTAAAGACGGCGTTTCTGGCAAAACATACGTAGCATCTTTGTCTTCAAGGACTATTGTTTACAAAGGAATGTTCCTTGTAAAGCAGCTGCGAACATTTTACTGCGATTTGCAGTCGCCGCTTTACAATTCTAGCCTTGCGCTTGTTCATTCTAGGTTCAGTACAAACACAAATCCTAGTTGGCAGCGTGCTCATCCAAACCGGTTTATTGCACACAACGGCGAAATAAACACAATCCGCGGAAATGCCGACAGAATGTTGGCCCGCGAAGAAACTGTAAAGTCCAGCGTTTACAGCCAGTCCCAAATGAAAGAAATTCTTCCTGCCGTAGATTCAAGTGGCTCAGATTCTGCAATGCTCGACAACACGCTAGAATTCCTTGTAATGAACGGAATACCTCTTCCTTTGGCAGTTATGATTTGTATTCCAGAGCCATGGAAGCACGATGAATCCATGGAAGAAAATAAAAAGGATTTCTACCATTATTATGCCACAATGATGGAAAGCTGGGACGGTCCTGCTGCGGTTCTTTTTAGCGACGGCGATTTTGTGGGCGCGACACTTGACCGAAACGGACTTAGACCAAGCCGCTATTACATAACAAAAGACAACATTCTTATTCTTTCCTCAGAAGTTGGCGTTCTTGACGTTCCAGAAGAAGAAATTGTAACAAAATCTAGGCTTATGCCAGGAAAAATTCTTCTTGTGGATACAGTGCAGAAGAAGCTTGTTTCAGACAAAGAGTGCAAAGAATTTTATTCAAAGCGATTCCCTTATGGCGAATGGCTGAACATGAACCTTGTTCAGTTGAAGAATATTGCCATTCCAAATAAAAAAATTCCTACAAGCACGCAGGAAGAGCGCGACCGGCTTTACAAGTCTTTTGGCTGGAACTACGAAGACGTAAACGAGATGATTTTGCCAATGGCTAAAAACGGCGTTGAGCCCACAGCATCTATGGGAGTGGACACTCCGCTTGCAGTAATGTCTGAAAACCATCCAAGCCTTTTTTCTTACTTTAAGCAGCTGTTTGCGCAGGTTACAAATCCTCCAATCGACAGCCTTCGCGAAAAAATTGTTACCGATACAACAGTTTACCTTGGCTCTGACGGAAACCTTCTTGACACAAAAAGTTCAAACTGCCGCGTGCTTGAAGTGAACAATCCAATTTTAACTGGTGTTGATTTATTAAAAATCAAAAGCCTGAATCGGCCGGGATTAAAAACAAAGGAGCTTTCGCTTCTTGTGGACTGCTCAGACGACGACAAGATTGACCTTGAAAAAGCGATGGATAATTTGTTTTCTCAAATCGACAAAGCTTATAGCGAAGGTTTCAATATAATCGTTCTTAGCGACCGCGGAGTCGATCAGACTCATGTGGCAATTCCTTCGCTCCTTGCCGTAAGCGGAGTGGAGCAGTATCTTGTTCGAACAAAAAAACGAACCGCAGTTTCAATCGTTCTTGAGTCGGCAGATGTTCACGATGTTCATCAGGCAGCAATGATTTTAAGCTATGGAGCAAGAGCTCTAAATCCTTACCTTGCGCACGAATGTATTTCTGAATTAATCGACCAAAAACTTTTGGACAAGGACTATCACACCGCAATCGACGACTACAACAAGGCTTTGATAAACGGAATTGTAAAAATCGCGGCAAAAATGGGTATAAGCACAATTCAGTCTTATCAGTCTGCCCAGATTTTTGAAGCAGTTGGAATTGATTCCTCTGTAATAAGCAAATACTTTACAAATACAGTCAGTCCAGTTGGCGGAATTGGCTTAAAAGAAATTGAAGAAGACGTTATTTTCCATCACAACCAGGGATTTGACAAGCTTGGTCTTGCGGTAAACACTCACCTTGACAGCGTCGGCGAGCACAAGTTTAGACGCGGAAAGAATGCCGAAGACCACCTTTATTCCCCGGAAACAATAATCGCCTTGCAACAGTCAACTCAAAATGGCGATTACAAGCGTTTCAAGGAGTACACGGCTTTGGTCGACGACACAAGCCATCCTCACACTCTTCGAGCAATGCTTGATTTTGCAGTTGATGAATCTAAAAAAATAGACATCGACCAAGTTGAAAGCGTAGAAAACATTGTCCGCCGCTTTAAAACTGGCGCGATGAGCTACGGTTCAATTTCCGAAGAAGCGCACCGTTGCATGGCGGAAGCTATGAATCATCTTCACGGAAAGTCAAATTCCGGCGAAGGCGGCGAAAAGCCTGAACGGTTGGGAACGGTTTGGAATTCTGCAATAAAGCAAGTTGCTTCCGGCCGGTTTGGAGTTACAGAGGAATACCTTTTAAGCGCCCAGGAAATTCAAATAAAAATGGCGCAAGGGGCAAAACCTGGCGAAGGAGGGCATCTGCCTGGCAAAAAGGTTTATCCTTGGATTGCCACAACCCGTTACGCAACTCCGGGAGTTTCTCTTATTTCGCCACCCCCTCATCACGATATTTATTCTATAGAAGATTTGGCCCAGCTTATCTACGACTTGAAGAATGCGAACAGAAACGCCCGCATTTCTGTAAAGCTAGTTTCGGAAGCAGGCGTCGGAACAATTGCGGCCGGGGTCGCAAAAGCTGGAAGCCAGGTTATTCTAATTTCGGGACACGACGGAGGAACAGGAGCCGCTCCAATAAGTTCAATCCATCACGCAGGGCTTCCTTGGGAATTAGGACTTGCCGAAACCCATCAAACTCTTATTCAAAACGGTTTGCGCAGCCGCGTAATAATCGAAACCGACGGAAAACTTATGAGCGGCCGCGATGTTGCCGTAGCCTGTCTTTTGGGAGCAGAAGAGTTTGGATTTGCAACAGCGCCTCTTATCACAATGGGCTGCGCGATGATGCGCGTATGCAACCTTGACACTTGCCCGTTTGGAGTTGCAACTCAGAACAGTGAGCTTAGAAAGCGTTTCAAAGGAAAACCAGAATACGTTGAAAACTTTATGCGCTTTATTGCCCAGGAGTTGCGCGAATACATGGCAATGCTTGGCTTTAAGACAGTGGACGAAATGGTCGGCCACACAGAAATGCTAAAGCTAAAGTCAAAGCAGGGATTCAAACGTGCAGCTTTGGTTGACATGGGCAACATAATTGGATACCGGGCGCCAAGCGGAGCAAAAACTCATTTTGACCCGAAAGACGTGTACGATTTTAAGCTGGAAAACACCGTTGACTTAAAAAATCTTGTTCCGTTTTTTGAAAAGTTGGCAAATTCTTATTCAAAAGAAAACTTGCCTGAAGATTCTCAAAAGATTTGTGCTCAGCCGCTGAAAATTGAAAGCACAGACAGAACTGTTGGCACAATACTTGGCTCAGAAATCCAAAAGAAATTTGGCTCTAGCCTAAGCGAAGATTCGTTTGTTCTTAGCATAAAAGGCGGTGCTGGCCAGTCGCTTGGAGCTTTTATTCCAAAGGGAATGACAATCCGCCTTGAAGGAGATGCAAACGACTATTTAGGAAAAGGTCTTTCTGGCGGAAAAATAGTGGTTTCTACTCCTAAAAATGCTTCTTACAAAGCGCAGGAAAACATAATTATTGGAAACGTAGCTTTGTTCGGGGCTACTAGCGGTAAAGCCTTTATAAACGGAATTGCCGGAGAACGCTTTTGCGTAAGAAACAGCGGTGCGACTGTCGTTGCAGAAGGCTGTGGAGACCACGGTCTTGAATACATGACAGGCGGAACTGTTTTGCTGCTCGGCTCTACAGGAAAAAATCTTTGCGCCGGAATGAGCGGCGGAATCGCTTACGTTTACGACCCAGAACACGTTCTTTATAAAAAATTGAATAAGGAACTTGTTACGATGTCGGAAGTTACAGAAGATGAAGATAAAACAAAAATCCGCACCCTTATGGAACAGCATCAAAAAGAAACTGGCTCTAAGCTGGCAGAAAAGCTTCTTTCAAATTTTGAAGAAAACCTAGCTGGTTTTAAAAAGATTATTCCAAACGACTACAAAAAAATGATGGACGGAATTGCAAGCGCTGAAAAACAAGGCCTGCCTCACGACCAAGCTGTTATGGCAGTCTTTAACGCAGTTGTAGGTAAGTAATAAAATAGTGTTATTCAGATTGAAAAAGTGATATTGTTTTATGATTTGTAGTAACTAAAAGGAAGAGGTCATTGAGCTAGCCGAAATGACCTCTTTTTTTAATGCTGATGAAAATTTTTATTGTTGTATCCAGCGTCAAGAATTTCTTGCCAGTGTTCAAGCGTTACCGCTGCAATATCGGGGTCGTACATTGTGTTTGTATTTTTTATGATTTCTTGGCGGCAATATTCTGAATCAAATGCCTTTCTGTAGCTTCTGTCAGAAAGCATGGCGTCAATTGAATCGCAAATAGCAATAATTCTTGAGCCTAAAGGAATTTCAATGCCTGCAAGACCGTCTGGGTAGCCTTTGCCGTCGAAACGCTCGTGGTGATGAAGCACAATTTCTGCAAGAGGTGCTAAAGAAGGCGAATGCATTAAAATCCTTGCCCCAATTGCGGGATGTTCCTTAAGAATTGCAAATTCTTCGTCTGTTAATTTTCCAGGTTTTAAAAGAATTCCATCTGGAACGCCAACTTTTCCAACATCGTGAAGGTGGGCGGCCACATGATAAAATTCTTTCTGCTCTTCATCAAACCCCATAAAATCAGAAAGCTTTTTTACAAGTTCGCTTACTCGGCACGAATGACCTGCCGTATATAAATCTCTTTCTTCAAGAGCTCCTGTTATACATTCAATTACTTCGTGATAATTTATACTGTTAAACATTAATGTTACCTTTTGCTAACTATTTTAACCTTCTGCCTGTTTTTGTCAACTGAAGTGAGATAGTCCAAATGTCGAGTTTTTAGGAAAATGAATAAAAGCGTAAGCGAATTTACAATTTGTGAAGATTTTGTGCGATAAGAACAGCTAAGGTTGCACAGCAACCCAAACC
>CAKULY010000046.1 GCA_934667505.1 uncultured Treponema sp.
TGCATATATTGCAATCATTTAGAGATTGTTGTATCAAGTACGACAATGACATTTAGAACTTATTAGACATCCCCTTCAATATTGCTTCGAGCTTCATTTTCTGCCACATTCTTGTTTTCATATTTCTATGATTTGATTGCGCTATCTCTTAAAAACTCAACGGTCATCCTGCTTAATTTCCGCCAAAGCCATCATTCCTTTGATGTGGGCTTTCCATTCTTTTACAAGCCATTCTGGTTCAAGCGGTTTTGCATAGCAACCTTGAGACAAAATCCATTCTTCAATTTTTAGATATTGCGTTGAAGAAAATTCGATTGTTGTGCAGTTCCGTGTTTCATCATCCTGGATTTTCTGGTCTTCTGCCCAGACAAAATCTTTTAGCATTTGCCGGGCATTCTCGTAGAATTCAATTTTGTAATGCTCGGATTCATTGTAAGAAAAAGAGCCGAATTTTCCGCCGCCGCAGTGTTTTTCAAACTCAAAATCTTTTGGAAGCGAAAAATTTTCTTCTGTTGCTTTTGGATTTTTTATTCTTGAAAGCGAAAAAAGCCTGGTTTCATTTCGTTCTTCTGAAAAACCGTACAAAAAATAATTTCCGCTGTCCATTACAAGCTGATATGGATGAACTTTACGATGCGTGTTTTCTGGATTCCACAGGCCGATGTAGTCAAATTCAATTTTTAAGTTATTCCGCAGGGAGTACAAAATCGTTTCCCACACATTTTCTTCTATTATATTGATTGGCAAAGGACTTGGGGAAAGAGCAATTCTTTTTAAAAGCCCGTCGTTTTCTTCAAGATTGGAGTTTGCTAGCAAGCTTATCGCGCTGCAGATGTCATCATACAAAGGTGAATCCTTAAAATGAGAAAGCATAATTTTTGCCGCAAACAACGAAATCATCGTGTCCGGCGAAATTGCGTTCAAAGGCATTTCAAAGTCCGAAGTATAAAAATAGCCGCGATGTTCGTAGTCGTATTCAATTGGAGCACCAAAGCGGTCGCGCAAAAATTCAATATCTCGGCTGATTGTCGCAATTCCTTTTCCGCTATTAAATTCTTCTGCAAGCTGTTTTGTATTCGGGTAAGATCCGGATTTTATTTTTTTATGGATTCCCACCAGCCGTTCCAGCATCAAATGCGAAACAATATGTCTTTTTTCCTGTGCCATAAAATTATTTTAACACAAAAACCGGATAAGTCTATCGTTGAGTGAGAGAGATAATAATTTATAATAAAAGTAGACTTGAAGGTTTGGAGGTAAAAATGCCAAAGAAAATAAATATTCCAAATGGAGCAGTTTTAATCAGAGGGCAGGCATTAGATGGTTGTGATGCAACTTTTCTGACTAAAGATGAGCTACGAGATATTAATACAATACTTGCTTATGACTATGAAGATGGCAAACCATGGCATGATTGTACCTGTGTCCTGGAAATCATTTTTTACAACTATCATGACAATATTGAAAATAATAAAATCCGAATACTATATGACCATAAAGCATCTCTTCTTTTGCAGCTTGCGCAATTTCTTTTTGATTCTTCTATAACAGCCAATACAACCTTTGGCGATTTTAGAGCTTCAAGTTTCATAAAGATCGAAATGGATTTAGGAAGCTATTCTTTTGGCGATTCCGATGAAAATAACGTTATTAATAAAAAAGATTTTGATGTTTTCAATTGCTGCATAAAGCACAAGAAGCACTTTCATATATTAAATCCAGAAATGCCAGATGATTAAAAGATTGAAGATAATATAATAGCCATTAATTTAATGACCATTATATTAACAATCCGAACAGAAATATTTTATCATCTTAAATTCTAAAACCCAAAAAGCCCATGGTTTTGCAAAGTTTCAACTATTGGCTTGTAATAATGTTGATAGTCGCTTTTGTTTGGAGAGGCAAAATGCCAGGTATTCAAAAGTGGGATTTGCCTTGAACCGGCTTTTAACTTCATAAAGTCAACATCGTTTCCGTTTTGACGCTCTGTGATTTCGCCAAGAAGATTTATCCGGCCTTCAAGGTTCATCGTAAAAATCAAGTCTGGCGACAAAAGCTCGATTTCTTTGTTAAAAAGATTTTCTTTTGATTTTTGGGATTTCTGTAAAAATGAATCAATCAGAAGATTATCCGCTTCCCAGGAGGTGCTTTCATTTGAAAACTTTGAAAGATTCATAAATGCAAAACTGATTCCATTTTGTGTTCCAAAATTGCCTGCAAGTTCACTGGCATAAGGGATTTTTTTCCAGTCAGTTTCGCGATGGATTATTCCGTAAGCAATGTAAAACAAAAGACGATGAAATTTATATTCATCAAGAGGTTTTTCGCCCACAATTTTACTTTTGTACGCATTAAAAAGAACATCAATATAATTCAGTCCTGCCATTCCCAAAGCTTCACGCCCGATAAAAAGAATTTTCACAGGCTGCTGAGTATAAAAAGGGTAAAATCCATCTTCCACAAAAAGATTTGAAGAAGATTGTTCTGTACACACAATTTTTTTCCATTCATCAAGAAGCGATAAAAGCTCAGCGTGAAGTTTTTGTTCAACTGGAAGAGTGTAGGGCATGGGAAAACCTCCTGGGAATTATAATGATGGTGAATGATTACCTTTGAACGAACCTTTTGGATGACGCGGGCAAGTTCCACCAACAAGCAGACTGATTGAAACAGCCTTTGTGCCGCAAAATCTGCACGTATATTGACGTTTTTCAGAACCTTCATAAAGTTTGTGTTTTCCCTTAAAAGCCCCGCTCGGATGTCTTGGACAGGTGGAACTAGTAAGAATTGCAACAGAAGGGTATTTTTGTCCGCAGTATTCACAGTAGAAGTTTTGCATGGGGTTACTCCTTTGATAAAAAAACAGATGGATCAATAGTATTTGAACCTACAAATTTTTTAATATCATATTTTAAACCAATAGAAACTGTGTGTGGATCAATATAACTAAGACCAATAACGAATTTTATAACATAACCTAAAATAATACCTATACTAGCCATAATATATTTTGCTACAATATGATTTTTAAATAAATATAGGCATAAAATACATAGCAACATGGAAACAAATTGACCATGTACTTTAAGAAATGTGTATGAAGAAATAAAATTGAGTGATATAAAAAATGTATATGTTTGAAGTATAATTAAATCATACCAAATATAGTTATTAAAATTAAAAAGTCCTAAATATATTAAGAAAGTAAAGAATAATATGCTTTCTAGAATAAAATCCAATGATAGTAAAAATCGTTCAGATTTACTGCTTTTATTTCTGCGGTAAGAGATTACATTCAATATAATAAAATAAGCAATTTCTATTATTATTGATATTAATAAGGAATTTGATATTGTCATATAATTCTCCTGTTATTGATTATCTTCTATTGAAGATATTTCTTTTTGTAGTTCTAATAAGTTATTTTTTATATTTTTACTTTTTTCAATTTTTTTTCTACTAATAGTTTTCTTTGGCTCAACATATCGATTAAATTCTTTTTCAATAATTTCTAAGGGAACATCATCCCAAAAAATATGCACTGGATTAGTATTATATTTTATAATTGCCTTAATTATAAGAAAAATTAATGAACTTGAAATTAATGAAATAAAGTAAATGAAAAATAAATTCGAAAGTAAATTATTAAAATGGAAAATATTAAAGTGATTACCATAAAACAATAATAATGTAATTAAACTTGGAAAAATACTTAAAAATAAAATTCTAGGTATTTTTAATTTATTTGCTTGTGAGATTTCTTCTTTTTCTTCGGAATAAATACGATTTACATATTTCTCTAACAAATATTGTGTTCCACTTCCTGCATAAAAGAAGTCAGGGAAAGGTTTTACTATATTATTTTTTTTCCTTATTGTAAGAAATTGCTTAAATAGAGCATTTAAATATGAAACTGATTTAGGTGGATAAGTGTTTCTTTCTTTAAATGGAATTTTTGAAGTAATGCAACTCATTATATATTCTGAGTAGCCATATTCAGAATTATTGCATATCAAATCTTCTAATTCATCATAAGTCCTGTAATATTCAGTTTGTTTATCAACATAAGTTTTATCATTTGCCAATTTTGCAATTGAAAATGGGTTAAAATCAGCGTTGTTCTGAAATTCCGCAAAAAAGTTTTTAATACTACTTGCTTTTTCAATAGAGACATGGAATTGAAATAATTTTGTAAATTCATCGTGTAATTCATCAATTAATTTCTCATCAGAATCTGTAAATGAAATATTTTTACAATCTTTCTGAATTATTGCACTTATAGTATTAAATATGGAGTTAAGTCTTTGTTCATATTTATTAACATAATCTGCGAGCATAGGATAATATTGCTCTTTTTGATAATTTATATCTTCGCGAATAGCATTTTTATATTCTTGAATTTTCTCTTCAACTATAAGATTGCTAATAATCGGTCCTATATAATTACCAATTTTTGTTCCCCATTCTTCAAAAGATATGTCTTCAGTCTGAAATAAGTCATCTAAAAATCTACCACCTTGATAACCTAAGTAAGTACAAAGATTATTAAATTCGTTTTGAAATTCTAAACATTGTTTTTCCAAAGATTTTGTAAAATCTTCAAACTCATAAAAAACTGAAGTAATTTTTTCAAAATTTATTGCCATAAAAATCTCCTAGCGGAATATAGATTCAAGAGTATCCATTACCATTTGCCGTTGTGAAATAATGGTATTGAGTAATAGTTCATATTGACGAGATTGGTTCTCATTCATATTTTTTACATCGAAATTGTTTAATTGGAGAAAACATTTATCGATATTTTCTTCAATTTTATCCAAAGTTCTTTTTTTTATATTGTATTCAGTTGTGATATTTTTTGTTCGTAAATATCCTTTTTGATGCATTCTCTCAATATCAGTTTGCAAGGAAACCAAATTTTCCTGATTTTTAATTAGACTATTGATAATAGGATTTACAGAGATAGCATTAAAAACTTTGAGACCAGTTTCAATAAAACTTTCGCAATTGCCATTATTATATGATGCTACTGGTAGATTTTCAGCATCATCCTCTGAACAATCAGTAATTTCATAATCACACATAAAAAGTTCTCCAATTTCAGGATTATCAGAGAGATAATTAATATTTCTCCAATAGCACTTATTTAAAATTCCATAAGATACGTAAGCCATTTTTTGATGAGTTTTATTTACAATTTTTCTGTTATATGGATAGTCTTGAAATAAATCTTCTGTTATTGACCAACCACCAACATCATCCTCTGAACAATATCCTTCTTTTAAAATCCAAAGAATTTTTAGATTAGAATTTTTATATGCTTGAATATTACTTAATCCATCATATAGGGGATAATAAGTTCCTATTAGATTATATTCTTCAGCAATGCTATCAATTTTTTTCCTAAGTGTTTTTTGAAATCTTATTAAATCACTTGTATTCATAAAAAATCCTATTTACTCTTCGTCATCAAAATAGATAATATCATGTTCACAGTCGTCATCATCGTCGTAGTCACAGTCATCACAATCACAGTCGTCATCATCGTCGCAGTCACAATCATCGCAATCACAGTCATCATCATCGTCATAGTCACAATCATCACAATTGCAATAGTTATTATCTGCATTATTAGGCAAGGCTGGCTTATATTTATATGAAACATTAACACTTGTATTTTTTAGTCCAGAGAGTGCTTTTCCTGCAATAAATCCCAAAGCTCCTCCAACAAGGACTCCACCGATAATTGTTCCTAAATCATCATTTCCATCATCATTATTCATAAGATTTTTCTCCTTTTACTCCCATTATATCCCCACATTCAAATTTATGCAAACTATAGTACGTGTAACTATAAAGCGTGTTATTATAAAGTTTGATAAAATATAATTTCCCTATGGATTTAGGAAAGGCGATTGTTGAATTGCGCAAACAGATGGGGCTTAGCCAGGAGCAGCTTGCTTTTGACGCTGGCGTTTCTAGGCATTATATGTATAAAATAGAAAACAACCTTGCAAGTCCAACTGTAAAGTCGCTTGAAAAACTTGCCGCCGCGTTAAAAATCAAGCCGTCCATGATTTTTTTGACTGCCGAACAGATTAATTAGCCTGCCTAATCGCTTCGTCCAGATAATCTTCAAATTCTTCTGCAGAAAGAATTTCCGCCTCCGCATCTTTTTCAGGACCCAAGTAAATATAAGAAGTGTACCCATACCAAGAAGATTCAAGATTCGGGAGAATTGAATTTTTAAGCAGCCGGGCATTTTTTCTGTTTAACAATGCAGTTATTTGACCTGGAGTGCTTGTGTCAAAGTCGATTCCAATATCATGATCTATATCCAAAACTGCCAACGTCATTGTGTTATACATCTGGCTTTCCTGAATCGATACATACCGGAAAATCTTTTCCTCCGCAAAAAGCGCAGCTCCAGCTATCATCATCAAAATCAAAACAAATTTCTTCTTCATAAAACACCTTCCTTTTTCTGTTTTGCAAACATTTTACATCATCATATCTATCAAATCGTGATAGAGTGATTTTTATTCTACTAGCCCGAACTTCGAGTTTTTAGAAAGAAAGTAAAAGCGTAAACGAATTTACAATTTGTGAAGATTTTGTGCGATAA
>CAKULY010000047.1 GCA_934667505.1 uncultured Treponema sp.
CTCCTTGTTTACAGGGCTTAGCAGAGTTTTATATCTGCAAAAGCCCTATTTGGCAGGGGGTGGGAAACTTTAGTTATATGTTTTAAATAAGCCTGTACCATTAACATAATTGTTATATAGGTATTTATTCAATCTGAAAACAGCCAGGACATTTAAAAACAAATTAGTAGGCTTATTGCCACAAGAATTAATATTTCCCGTAGAATCCAAAATTTTGGGACTTAGAATTGCAGCCTTAGAAGATAACATGTCAAAATCGACTAACAATCTATCAATAACAGGCATTCTAAGCTCTGTATCATCATTAACAACAAAACAGTACTTTCCATGTGCCTTTTTCAAAGCTAAATTATTATTTTCAGCAAAGCCACGAATCTCGTTACTTTCAATAAAAGTAACCCAAGGGAAATCTACCTTAACCTTTCGTAAATTATCCTCATCAAACAAATAAGCCACAACAAAAGTCTCATAAGTTACTTCTGTGTATTGCCTAATACTATTCAAACAAGGATAAAGATTCTTCAGATTGTTCATACTAACAATCACAATTGAAACGTCAATATTTGCCATATTATTTCAACAATATTTTATTAATTAACCATTTATTCGATATCCATATCAATATATATTTTACAAAAAGTCTTCGAGGAAGTTTTAGAAAGAATAATCTTACATTCAACATTTTCTTTCTATACTCTGCAAATCGTTTGGAATCCGCAATAAATATCTTACACAAATCTTGATAGTGTCTTATTTTATAGAGATTCAGATGCTTGATAAACTGAGGTTCATTATGAGAAATCAAATCTTGTTCTATCTCTAAAAAATTCTGTTCCCAATCCCCAAAATGTAGCCCTGAAGAACATATGCTATTTGATCGAATTCTATAGTTATAGCAAACGGAATCTAAATAGCACATTGACTTCATTCGACTTGCTATATTATACATGAATAAATAATCCTCAAAATATCTATTTCTTTTAAAGCGAATATCTCCAATGGCACTTCTTCGAAATAATTTATTCCAAGATGCACTCTCTAATTTCTTAGAAAGAATTGCTTTCAAATAACTGTTTCTATCTAATATTGTATCAAATTTGATATTTAGGTAATCTTTACCTTCCATAAACGGAATTTGTATACCGGTATTTTCATCAAATGTAAGGATCCTTCCAGCAACGAAATCCACATTTTCAGTATTAAGAACATCAGTAAATTCCTGGTACATATTAGGCTCTATCCAGTCATCACTATCCACAAAACCTATGTAATCTCCTGTAGCTATATCTAAGCCTGAATTTCTTGCAGAACTTAAACCCTCATTTTCCTTATGGATAACTTTAATTCTATTGTCCTTGGAACTCCAACTGTCACATTTCTTTGGACAATTATCTGGTGATCCATCATCAACCAATATTATTTCTAATTTTTTATAGGTTTGATTTAGCAGAGAAGAAATACAATTGTCCATGTACTGCTCTACTTTGTAAATTGGTACAATTACAGAAACTAATTTATCATCATTCATATTTGTTAAAATTAAGCGTCCCAAATAAAAGCACTACCTGTCAAAGTAGGATTACCCCAAGGACGAATGAAACCCATATAACCATAAATAAAAAAAACAATAATATACAATGCATATCGGATATTTTTACTGAGAGATTTATCTCTTAAAACAAGAGCCAATAAAAGCGGAGAGAAATAAGAAAAACATTCTGAAAATCTACCCAACAACTCAATATCAGAACCTAAAACATCTATAAACAAAGATATACAAGTAAAAGAAAAGACTAATAAGAGATCTTTATTTCTTTTTGCTAATAAATAACCAAAATAGATTAAAATCAATGATATTAAAAACTGTCCCCAAATATAAAATACACTTTGAGAAGCAATAAGACCTCTTCCGCTCATACTTCCCTCTGATGTAAACCACCGGTCTGCGTCTTCCGTATAACCAGAGAATTTTGTATTATCACCAGCACCAACAATTTGCAACCAATTTGCAAAATTCCCCAAATAACGAATATCCCAAAAGAAAAATAGCAATATATATGCAAAAAGAATGTAGTAAACTCCCTTATTTGGAAGATTTACTTTCTTTAATGTTAATAATATATAGAATGGAAATACAACAAGCAGCGACGAATGTATAAATGCTGATAAACATAAAAGAAAATACGACCTTTTTCTTTTATTGCATAAATAGGCATCGTATGCAAAAAAAACAAAAGATATTGCCAAAAACTGCCTGATATGATTTTCTGTAGCAGAAACCGTCATTACATAAAATAGCGGAAGAGCAAAAATGGCAGTATCTCTAAAATGTCTTAACACCAAAATGAATGAGAATAATAAAAGAAAGCTATAAAAAATAAAAGCTAAAGGAACTGGCCAACCTAGGCTATGGAATGTTTTACAGAATAACTCATACAAAATCTCAGGGTTTCCAGTTACATAACTACCTTTGAATCCCGTTGCAAGATCTTGATAATAATGAAAATAATCAACTCCACGCATCCACCGCAAGCCTTCTATCAAAGAATAGAACAAAAGGCTTAATCCTGCATATGAACTAAACTTAGATTTATTCTTATATGTAATTCCATAACCACTATAGATAAGAACAAACATAAGAATAGTATTCAAGATCCACATAAATATAGGATCACCGATATTTTGATTCCAGTACATAATTTTATTTTATAATAAAATATTTTACAACATCACGAATACTCGTAATAAAGGCCAATGACCTTATATCATTTTTCAAACAGTTTTTTGCTGCATTTAAATATTTTGCATACACGAAGTTTTCTTTTCCAAGAAATAGATAACAAATACTCGAAAGTAAACTTTCGCAACATACAAAGGAAATTTTAGAAGCATACTTCGTTCCTAAATCTGGCATGAAATAATTATAATTAATTCCTTTATCCAATTTGATCGAAGAAGCATGACACCAATATCTATAAATAAAATCTAAATCTTCCCAAATTATATACTTTTCATTAAATTTAATATGATATTTATCTATGATTCCCTTTTTAAAGCATTTACACCACAAATAGCCACTAATGTTTTGGTCTTCCAAATACTGAATAATAGATAGTTTGTCATTCAATACCGGCATACTAATATCTTTCACATATTTGTTATTTCGAAAGATTTTAAATCCACTAATAACCATATCGTTTTTTTCTAAATAGAGAGAGAAACATGAAAGCCATGTCCGGTCAACAAAATCATCTGCATCACAAAAACAGATATATTCTCCATTTGCATTATCTAATCCAACATTTCTTGCAGAACTTGCACCGCCATTATCTTTATGAAAAACTCTTATTCGCTTATCCTTACCTTCATACTCATCGCATATTTCACGAGACTTATCCGTACTCCCGTCATCAATTAGGAGCAGCTCAAAGTCTGTGAATGTCTGAACAAGGATACTATCTATACAACGATGGAGATATTTCTCCACATTATATACAGGCACGATCACACTTATCTTTGTATTCATATTATTTTAATTTTATTCGATTTCTATCATTATTTATTACAAGAAATTAAAAATAATCCATATTCTAATCTAGGAATTTAAATTCTCAAATAAATATTTCATTGATGATTCTTTGAATTTATCATATATGTTATATACATTATCATAGTCAATTTTTTGAAGAGTACTTACATCGCTATCAGTATCAATAAGCCTATCTTCAAGTTCAAACATATTTAAAAGTGACTTGATACGAGAAATACCACGTTCCTTATTGCCAACTACAACAAACTGTTTTTTGAAAAGAATAGAGAATACACAGGCATGAAAAGAGTCAGTAATGACAAATTTTGCATCATAGAAACCGCGCAGCCATGTTTCCACAGAAGGCTTTATGCGTTGCTGTAATGGTTTTGAGTCATCATTCTCAAATGGATTATTCACAGCAAACGGAACTAAATGCTTATCAGTTGCGACTTTATTTATTAAAGAATCTATTTTTTGAGAGTCGTCCAATACATAATTAAGCAAAGTTCCTTCACTTTTAGGAGTATTAGTTTTTTGGAACAAAACCATATAATCATCCATACTCAAAAGCATCGTTGGATCTAATACATGGTTAGCATCTACTTCAAACTTAGCTTTACAAAGGTTTACACCATCAATTTCTCTTGTCGAAACCGCATCAAACTTACGAAGAAGTATTTTACATTTTTTAGTTTGCTCTTCATCATATTCCCAATTTTCTGTTCCAAAAGAAGCTGCATAAGCAATTCTCTTTATATTCCATTTTTTTGCAAAATCCAAATAAGCATTTTCTATCTGCTGTCCTAGCCACAAACCTGGGAAATAAATTATTCTCCATACTTGATCACTTCCTACTATAATAGCATAATAATCTTCTTGTTTCAGATTTTTAAAACTGCGTATCTCTTCACGATGTATATAAGTATCAATAAATGGCTTAATATTTTGAGTTATAACAGAACAAACCTTGTTATTGTATCGTTCTATGAATACTCTGTTCGTTTTACCCAAGAACTTCAAAACAATTCGTTTAGAAAAACTAAATGGTAATTTCCAAATTGGTGGCAAAAAGTTCTTATTTGGTGTATCAAACACCACTACCTCATACCCCATTCGTTCCAACACTGTTTGCAAAGCATACGCTTGCAATATCCCTCCATAATTGGTATGGAGAGGTAATGTTAATATTCCTATTCTCATTTTTTATATACTAGTTTTACACATTATGTAAATCCAGGAAATTATCCAACTCTAATCTTGCTAGAGAATCAATAATTGTTTTTTTCTTTAAACATTTCGTTTTTTAACCTGCCCTTCTTTGTATATAGGAAGGTTCCTTTGATTGACCCAGACATTACCTTAATCAACTTGTCAAATATACTACCTAGAAGAATTAGAGAAATGTAGAAGTCGACTTATCGTACTTTTCGTCTGGATTGTTACAAACAAAGTCTTTCGATAGATATTTCACGAATTTTGCTAACTTTGAAACAAATGATAATCTATCACCAGAAATTCTATTTACCCAAAGCAGACTTAATCACTTTTATTCCAGTTTCACCTAAAACTTGCTTTACAGCATCTTTAATCGCTTTTTTAGCAACAAGCTTAGGATCTACAACAATGTTGCAAAGCATCTCTAGGGCATTACTTTCATCCTCAGTCTCAGTAAAGACTTCAAACAAAATTGGATTCTCATTCTTTTCTGATGATAAGAACTTGTCAACAACTGCAAGGAACTCTTCTTTATTACTTGCACTAAGGTATTCATAACCCAAGTCAGTGGCATAATCCCTTACCAACTTATGGGATTTGTTCCCATAGTGACCAGCTGCAGCAATATATCTATCCGCCTCTTCACCCAGAAAATTACATGGATGATTGTAATTGCGAAATTCATTACCTTTACCATTATTGATAAGCATAATGCGAACATTATTACCCACATGACGATTGCCCACTACATTCATATCGTAGAAGAAGGCCAAGTCACCGAAAATCCCAATGTATGTTTTGTTAGGATTTACCAATGATGCTCCTATCAAGGTTGAAACTCCACCATCTATTCCAAATCCTCCAACATTGCACTTGGCTTGGATTCCTGCAGGCAGTTTAAAGAAGTTCCATGAGCGGAGACTATGGTATATGCCAAAATGCAATTCACAATGATCCGGTAACTTTCCGACCATTTGCTGTGCCATCCAAATGTTACTGAAAGGTAAATCAGGGATCTTAGCCTCCAACTTTTTAATCTCTTCATTCAAACTTTCTAGATATTCACTATGGGAGGCATTTTCTTGCGAATAATGCTTGAAAAAAGCAATCTCTGGCATCATAAATACCCTTCTGAGATTTCCAAAAGAATCTCGTAAGGCACCATCAGGACTTACTCTCCATGAATGTTTGGTGTTAATCGTAAACTGATCACCAGAGACCTCACCAATGTGTATGCATAGATTTGCAGTAGAAAGAGGAGAACTCCATTGTTTCTGGCAGAAGACCAACTGCCCTTGTACTTCATATTTTCCTCGATAACCACTGGTGTGGTCACAACAAACGACAGCATCGTAGGTAGCACAAAAAGCATCGATAGCATCGGTCAACTCTTCAGTAAAGTTAGCATGTGATCCGATTCTGACTACAATCTTACCATCTCTCGGTATCTTTGGCCATTCTTTGTCGAAGACAGTATGTCTATAAATCGCATGAACTGGCGGAATCACGCTTACACTAAAGTCTTGACTATACTTCGTGTACATATTGATATGTGCAGGTCCACCACCATTCAATGTCAAAGCCAGCATCGCCTTGTTTGCCTCAATCTCGCAATAACGCTCGTCTTCCGAATCTTTAACCATAGGTATGGTTACACTTTCCATAGCGATGTCATTTGGTATGTTACGGCGATCGATTTGCTGATCGATCAGATGACCTACTTTGTGATTACCTCTAGATGAAGTTATGGCAAGAACTGGTAGTTTGCGATAATATGCCTCCGTCAATCCTGGCATATAGTTTCGGGAAGCTGTAGCACCAGTACAACTGATAAC
>CAKULY010000048.1 GCA_934667505.1 uncultured Treponema sp.
ATAGGAACGTTGAAATCAACGCGCATGATGATGCGTTTGCCTTTAAGATCAACATCTTTTACTGTCTTAATCATATTTGACCTCTAAAATTAAAATGTGTCGCACACTAACGACAAAAGTTATATTTGGGCGAAAATCAACCTTTGTAAAACTAAAATTGATTAACTTTTAGTTAAAAACTATATCCCGAAGCACTTGCGCAGTTTGTTTTCCAAACATAACAAAAATTGAAAAATCAACATGGACAATAGCGAGATTGTATAGTTTTTTAACGAAAAACAAGCATCTCTATAATAATTCTATAAAACCCGACTTTCAGCCTATTTAAATAATAATGCTTTTATTACAGAATTGCTAGTATTTTTATTTTCAAGATTTACATGTTTATTGAAATTATTCTCTTGACGAAAAAAAAAGTAAATGGTATGTTGATTTTAATAGTTAGCAATAACTAACTTATAACAAGGAATACTTATGAGTTTTGATCAAGCATTTATACATTTAGGTGCTCCGACTTTATGCGGCATAAAACCCGGAAACTTATTTTCCATAAATAAAGATATGCTGCATCACAATGGAAAACTTTTTTCAAAATTTCAATCAGATTTTTCAAAAGAAGGAATAAAAGTCGCCTTATTAAAAGGCGCTGGCAATAAAATTCTTTTTTTTGTGTACAACGAAAATCTTATAAAAAATCTTATTTCAGAGCAGAAAACAAAAAACTACCTGCAAGCGAAAGGATATAAATCTTTTGAAAAAATTGACGAAATTCTTTCCGAACTTTTTAAAAAAGTTTGCAAGGAGCAAGACTTTCCACATGAAATTGGAATTTTTTTAGGTTATCCATTAAGCGACGTAATCCAATACGAAAAGAACAAAGGTTCTAATTCGAAATACACAGGATGTTGGAAATCTTACTCAAATGTGGAGTATGCAATAAAAACAAAAGAGCTTTTTAGGAATTGCAGCTTAAAATGTCTGCAATGGTACAACCAGGGAAGTTCTATTTCAGAATTAAAACAAAAATTTAGTAAACTTAGCGTAAATCAAAACGCTTAAAATAAAATTAAAATAATAGAAGGGAAAATAAAAACATCCGGAAATGGCGTCAGTTTTTATATTTGCTTTCTAAAGGGGAAAAAATGAAAATATCTATCGTTTATGCTTCAACAACTGGAAACACTGAAAAAATGGCTTTGCTCATAAAAGAAGGAGCAGAATCTAAAGGCGCAGAAACTTATTTTTCAACTGCAGAAAATGCAAATTCAACTGAGGTTTTAAATTCAGATGTAATTCTTTTGGGAAGTCCTGCAATGGGAGATGAAGTGCTTGAAGACTCTGTAGAAGAATTTTTTACAGGAATTGAAAACTCTTTAAGTGGAAAAAAAGTTGGAATATTCGGTTCTTATGACTGGGGCGACGGCCAATGGCTTAGAGATTGGGAAGCACGTTTAAATGCTGCAGGAGCAATTCTTATCCAAGAACCTTTAGCCGTAAACTTAGAGCCAAACGATGAAGATTGTGAAAAATGCCGTGCATTTGGCGAAAAAGCTCTCTCATAAAAGTTTCGGTGGTAATTTATGGAAAAGATTTTACAAATTCAAGATGTAAAAAAAATCTATCTTGTTGATTCGTCTAAAAAAAAGAAGATTAAGAAAAATTTACCTGAATCGACTATTGAAGTTCATGCGCTAGATGGAGTTTCTGCAGATATTGAAAAAGGTGAATTTACAGCGATTGCAGGACCTTCCGGTTCTGGAAAAACAACTCTTTTAAACTTAATTGGATGTTTGGATTCTATAACAGAAGGTCATATTTTTCTTGAAGGCAACGACATTGCGACCATGAATCAAAAGCAAAAAACTTTACTCCGCCGCGAGAAAATAGGTTTTGTATTCCAAAGTTACAATCTTATTCCTGTTCTGACTGCCCAAGAAAATGTAGAAATGGCTCTTCTTTTATTGAATAAATTTTCAAAGGAAGAAATTAAAGAAAAATCTTGGAACATGCTCAAAGAAGTCGGTCTTGACGGTTTGCAAGACCGAACGCCTTCAAGACTTTCTGGAGGGCAGCAGCAAAGAATTTCAATTGCGCGCGCGCTTGTAAAAGAACCTGCTGTAGTCTTAGCAGACGAGCCGACGGCAAATTTGGACTCAAAAAACAGCAAAATGATTCTTGAGCTTATGAAAGAGCTAAACGAAAAACACAATGTAACCTGTATATTTTCAACACACGATCAGCTTGTTATGCAAACGGTTAGAAGAATTATTAGAATTCGCGACGGTAAGATTGAAAATTTAAACGCTCCGATTCCAGCTGGAAAATAAACTTGCATTGCAAACTTTTTAAGGGAAAAATTATGATTCTGAAAATGGCTTGGAAAAATATGCTTCGTTACAAAAGGCGAAGTCTAATTACTGCAAGCGCAGTGGCTTTTGGTGTAATTTTTACAGTGCTGTTTGATGCGCTGATTTACGGCATCGCAAATGAAACTGATATAAATCTTTTAAACTACGAATGTTCAGGAGTTAAGTTTTTTGCAAAAGGATACTTTGAAAAAATAGAAGAGCTTCCAATTGACTATTTAATAGAAAAAAAAGATGTTGAACTTATAACAAATTATTTAAATAGCGAAAAAATACCCTGCACTCCAGAACTTGCTAGCGAATGTGAAATCTTCTTTAACGAAGACTACTTTGAAGCGTCAGGAAGCATAACGGGAGCTCTCATAGGGATTGACCCTATTAAGACGAAATCTGTTTACAAGCTGCATGAAAGCATAAGAAGCGGTACTTGGCTTGAAAAAAATGCTGATGAGCCATATTGCTCTGGCGTTGTTGTGGGAAGCTGGATTGCCGACGATATGAATGCTCAGTTAGGCTACTACATAACTGTGCAATGCAAAGGACGCGGCGGTTTTACACAAACTATGGATGTTCCTATCGTTGGAATTCTTCACTGTCCAGATACCACAATCAATTCAAACTACATTTTTATGGATATAAACTATCTTGACGAAATGCTTGAAATGGACGGAGCCGTTACCGCCATCGATGCAGGATTAGGAAGCCGTTTTAATGTAGACCAAAATATCGAAAAACTAAAAAAAGATTTGCAAGAAACACAGCTTCTTTCAAAAACGAATGCAGAACTTAAAACCTGGAGAGAAATAAACAAAGACAGCATGAATATACAAAGTTTTTACACGCTTGTAACAGATATTCTTATGCTGTTTATGTTTGTAATAGCCGCAGTCGGAATAAGCAATACAATGCTGATGTCTGTTATTGAAAGAAAAAATGAAATTGCTATGCTAAAGGCAATGGGATATTCTTCTGGCTACATAAAAAGGCTTTTTATGTGCGAAGGCGTTTCAATTGGAATTGTAGGTTGTATTCTTGGCTTTGCAGTGGCTTGCATTCTAAATATTCCTATGAGCACAGTTGGAATCAATATCGGCGGGCTTTTAGACGATGTAGACATGGGATTTAGAATCAACAATATTGTTCGCTCTGCATGGGATCCTGTTGGATTTGTAAAAGTAACAGCAGGCGCATTGATAACCGCTGGAATTGCTGCAATCATTCCAACAGTTTCTATTGTAAAAAAGGAAATAGCAGATATTTTTAAGAACTAAAAATTTGCAAAGGTAAAAACATGAATAAAATCGGAAGTATAAAATTAATATTTCAACTGGCCTGGAAAAATATTTTAAGAAACAAAAGGCGTACAATCCTTTCTGGCTTAGCGCTTTTTTTAGTAACGCTGATAATTGATGTCTATATGGCGACAGAATATGGTTCCTTAGATGACATGAAATACAATTTTACTCACAACGAGCTTGGCGTAATACGCGTTAGAAATCCTTTGTACACAGAAAATGAAAGAATTACTCCGCTAAATCTGTATGTAGAAGACACAAATTCTGTAATCCAAGAAATAAAAAAAATTCCTCACGTAATAAACGCGCTTCCTAAAATTTCAACAGCAGTTGCAGTTTATAAAAATGGAGAAACAAAAGCCTGCCCAATTTATGGAGTGGATTTCAAAAACGGATATAATCTTTCTGATAAGGATAATCAAATTTTGGAAGGAAGTCTCGAAACTGTTACAGGCGAAAATCCTGAGAAAAACGTAGTTGTTTCCAAAAACTTTTCGCAAAAATATGAACTTCATGCGGGCGACAAATTTACGTTTATGACAAGAACCGCTGGCAATGGAACAAACGGCTGCACAGTTAAAATCAGTGCAGTTGTAAGTTTTGCAGATAGCGATTATTCAGGAAGCGTAATTTTGATGGACTTCTATACTCTTTCAAAACTACTGCGAATGCATGGAAACGCAGCAGAAATTCTTGTTATAACAGATGACTGGGAAAACGAAGAGCTTACAGAAAATGTTATTCTGCAAATGGAAAAAAATGAATTAATTAAAAATCTTGAAATTCTTCCTTGGTACAGAGGGAATACTTTGTATGCGATTTTTAGATACGCAGATGTGATGTATGGTATTATGGCGTTCATATTCTTTTTGCTTTCTGCAATTGTAATCTTTAACAGCACACTTATGAGCGTAATGGAACGAAAAAAAGAAATTGGAAGTTTGCTTTCACTTGGAATGGGACCTCATACGGTCGTAATTCTATTTCTTATGGAAACTGTTATAATTTCTGCAATCGCAGCTGGAATTGCAACTCTAATTTCATCAGTGATTATAACAATCGCTTATCATACTGGAATAGACCTTTCCGGTTCTGTTTACAGTTCTATGGAAGGCTTCAATGTAAAACTAATGCTTTATCCACACTTGGGGCTAAAACATTATATAGAATTCTTTGTTATGGGTTTTCTAACAGCGGTTATTGCAAGTATAATTCCTGCAAGAATGGCATTAAAAGTTCAACCAGCAGAAGCACTGCGCTCAGAAAACTAAATATACTATGAAAATTGCTTCAATTTTCATCTTTTTAAGTTTGCGTTGCAAACTTTCTTATCGAGGAGGTAATATGAAAAAAAATAAAAAAATTCTTTGTTCTGTATTTTTGACATTCGCAGCGACACTTTTCGCGCAAACATCGAAATTTTCTATAGAACAAATCATGAACAGTTACGACAAGAACAAGTTGTACGAAACTGGCAGAATGAGTGCAAAAATCGAAGTAAAAGACAAGTTTGGCACGACATACAACTACTTTGAAAGTTTTGCAAAAAGAAACGGCGATACCTTAATCACCGTCACAGAAGGTCCAGACGCAGGTCAAAAAATCTTGCGCTTAAAAGATTCTGTCTATCTTTTTTATCCAGATGCAGAAGAAGTAATCAGACTTCAAGGAAGCGCTTTAAAAGATTCCATTATGGGTTCTGATTTTACTTATGAAGATCTTACAGGCGATAATTCTATTTTGAACAACTATTCTGGAGAACTTATAGCAGAAGAAACAATTGACGGCATAGAATGTTACCACGTTATGTTAACTGCAAAGAACAGAAAACAGTTGTACCAAAAACAAGAATTATGGCTTGACAAAAAAACTTATGCAACAGTAAAAGAAATTGACTACAGCGCAAGCGGAAAAGCACTAAACGAAAGCCGTTTTTACGATATTAAAAACTTTGATGGCCACTGGATTTCGGTGAAAAGCGTTACTAAAAATCTTCTAAAGAAAAACAGCGAGACCACAATGTATATATCTTCAGTAGAGATAGACAAACCTATTGCGGAAAAACTTTTCAGTGTTTCGGAACTTAGTTATTAAAGCTCTGCAAAAAGGAGCTAAGATAAAAACAGCCGAAAATGGCGTCTGTTTTTATCTTTAAAAGTTTGCGTCGCAAACTTTCTTATCATCGGTTGTTTCTCACTTCGTTGCGAAACAACTTAAAAAGTCAATCCTAAAACTGAAGTTTTAATCTTGACTTTTTATGGG
>CAKULY010000049.1 GCA_934667505.1 uncultured Treponema sp.
AATAAAATTCTATACATCTAATACTGGTTATAAAACGATTTTTAAATACATGAATTCAATTTTTAGAGAGGAACATGAAAAAGATGTATATGATTCGGCAGCGTTCCTTGTTGAATGCATGAACATCGAGCTTTACAACTTAGTTAAAACAGAGCCTGAATTTTCCAACTTTGAAAATACAATTTACAGAGGTATGGTGCTTGATGAAAATACAATTTCAAATTTGCTAGATATAAAGGAACTCCAAGTTCAAGATCGAAAATTTGCAGTTCCGTTAAGTTTTATGTCCTGTAGCAAGAGTCAAGATGTTGCAAAACAGTTTTTAAAAAAGCAGAAACATCGACCGCATGAAGAGAAGGTAAAAAGTTTTTGTCCTGTGCTTTTTAAAATTCATGTTACAAGTTTGGATAAAACTTTTCTTGAACTTTATAAAAGTTATTATCCTGATTCTGTTGTTTCTTCAATCTGCGCTGTTGATATAGAAAATATTTCTAAATATAGGGAAGAGCAGGAAGTTCTTTTGCGTGGAGCATTTTTTCAGACTTTAAGATTTTATGAATCAGAAGAAAAGATAGATGGAAAAAATGTATATGTCTTTGAACTTCTTATGCACAATTCCAACCGAGATCATATTACAACCAGTGCATTTGAAAAAACAAACGCAAGAAGGCTTTTTAATACACTTATAGAAATTGACCGAATGAAAAAATGCCAAGATTTTTTTGAAAGTGCTAGTGATAAAAAGCCTTATAAAAAAGTAAAAGAAGATAAGCTTGTGGAGTTAGAGCAAATACAAAAACTTTGCCGTGAAGAAAACTTTTCATCCAACAATTTTTGTGGAGGGTGATTTTACAAATGACGGAAATCTGAACGAAATTAAATCAAGTAAAATTCCCGATGAGGTTTGGAAAAATTACAGGAAAAAACAAAAGAAGGAGAATTCAAAATGAAAAAAACAATATCCGCTTTGATTATTGCTGCTTTTGCGGTTGTATGTGGTTTTGCAGAATCTGCACCTAAGTCTATGGCGGTTGCGACATTTGATGTTACAGAAAATGCGGTTTCCAGTGATGAGGCGGAATCCATAACTGAACTTTACATTGCAGAACTTGTTTCAACCGGAAAAGTTTCTGTGGTTGACCGCACGAATTTTAACAAGATTTTAAAGGAAATGCAGTTTCAGGCTGGAGATTGGGCGAACAGCGAAAAAACAGTAAAACTTGGAACAGCTACCGGTGCGGAAATTATAAGCCGCGGTCAGATTATAAAGCTTGGAAGCAAGATGTATCTTTCCGCAACGCTGATTGACGTAAAGACCGCAAAAGTTTTGTCAAGTGCGAAAGTTCAATTTGTTTCCATTGACGACATTTTTGGAATTCTGACGAAATTTGCAAAGGATGTGGTGGAAGGTCTTTCTCTGAAAATCGGCAACATTGGTCCGGGCGGTGGACTTGTTTTCTACATAGAAGGCAACCGTGCGTATGAGTGCAGCGAAGTTTTGGGCGAAAGAAATTGGAGCGAGGCAAAAACTTTGTGCAGTGAATATCGCGGTGGTGGATATGAAGACTGGTATCTGCCCAACAAAGATGAATTAAATTATGTTTATCAGAATTTAAGAAAGCCCGGAAAAATTTCAGGCGACAGCTGGTTCTGGTCTTCGTCGGAGTACTACGGCGTTAATGATCTCGCGTGGGGCCAGAGGTTCAGTGACGGCGGTCAGGACGGCTTCATTAAGAATTATACATCTTCTGTTCGAGCCGTTCGGGCTTTTAGCTATTAAATACTTTAACTATTTGGAGAAGTATTAAAAATGGCTTTGTATTATGATTTGCCGGTTTTTAAGGATACTTACAAGTTGACTTTGCGCCTGTTCGAGCTTACGCAGCATCTTCCAAGGGAATATAAATTCACGCTTGGTCAGGACATAAAGCGGGACTGCATTCATCTTGTAAGAAGCATATACAGAGCCAATAAGTGCCATGAACGAGAAAAATATCTTGAGGAATTTCTTGATGATTTTGAAGTTCTAAAATTGGAAGTCCGGCTATGCACAGATTTGCATTTGTTTACAATAAAGCAGCAGGCGAATCTTGCGTTGCAGATGGACGGAATTGGAAAGCAGATTACGGGCTGGAGAAATTCAACTCGCAGTCAATAGCCGGAATTTCATGTGTTACGGTGCATGGAAGCGAGCAAGGTTTTTGTGTAAAAGCGGTGTGCGTACTGGGAGAATGCTGTTTCAGCCTCAAACCAGTTTATATTCGGCGGTGAAAACACTTAAGAACAAACTGCACACAAACGCGTTCTGGTCTTCGTCGTCTAACAATAATAATAACGCGTGGAAACAGAGATTCAGTGACGGCAATCAGAACAACAACAATAAGAATAATACAAATTCTGTTCGAGCCGTTCGGGATTTTGCACAAAGACAGGCACAGGCAGATGTAAAAATTTGTCTGTGCCATTTTGGAATTTATTTTATGGATGATTTGAATTGTTTAAAAAATGAGCAGAAAGATTTTCCAGTCACTATAGAAGATGTTTTTGAAGCTTACTATGAATGTAGAAAGCACAAGCGGAATAAAAGCGGGGCGTTGAAATTTGAGGTGAATCTTGAAGAAAATCTTATTCAGCTTTGGAACGACTTGTGCAGCGGAAATTACAAGCCAAAGCCTTCTGTTGTTTTTATTGTGGAAGAACCTGTAAAGCGTGAAATTTTTGCTGCAGATTTTCGCGACAGGATTGTTCATCATTTGGTTTTAAAATATTTGAATCCGATTTTTGAGCAGTATTTTATTTACGATTCATATTCTTGCAGAGAAGGAAAGGGAACTCATTTTGGAATAAGAAGAGTTTCTGATTTTATGAAAAACTGTTCCTTGAACAATACGCGAAAGTGCTGGATTTTAAAAACTGATATTTGCGGTTATTTTATGAGCATAAATAAAAGTATTCTTTTTGCAAAACTTGAGAGTTTTATAAAATCAAATTACTTTAATCCGAACCGAGATTTTATAATAAATCTGTGCAGAATCATCATTTTTAATAATCCTACAAAAAACTGCATTTTTCACTCTTCTAAAAATAAATGGAACGATTTGCCAAAGAATAAAAGTCTGTTTTTTGCTGCGGAAAACTGCGGACTTCCGATTGGAAATTTTACAAGCCAGGTTTTTGCAAATTTTTATCTTACGGAATTTGACAAGTTTATAAAAAATATCTGCGGAATAAAATTTTATGGAAGATATGTGGACGACTGCGTGATTGTGCATAAGTCAAAATCATTTCTTTTAAAGCTTGTTCCGGTTTTGCGTTATTATCTAAAATCTCAGCTTGGATTAAAACTTCATCCAAAGAAAATATCTCTGCAGCCGGTTTTTAACGGAGTCCGGTTTTTAGGCTGTTTTGTAAAGCCTTCACATATTGTTGTAAACAAACGGATTATAAGAAATTTTAAGCGTTCTGTTGCTCTTCATAATTATCTTGCAATGCTTCACAAACCGGATGTTTTTGAAATTCAACATTTTATTTCTTCTGTGAATTCATATCTTGGAATAATGAGGCATTATAAGACTTATAGAATCCGCTCTCATATTTTGAATCAGGATATTTCGTCAGATTGGAAAAAGCATATCTGTTTTTCTTCTGACTTTAATAAAATCCAACTAAAACGAGGTGCACAATGAAAAAATCAATTCTTCTTTCTATTTTAATGTTTGCGGCGGCGGTGGTTCTTCCGGCGCAGACTGTTGCGGTGTTCGACTTTGACTGCGACGACGAGGCTTATTATGACAAGGTTTCCACGATGACCGACCTGCTTGTCCATGAGCTTGTTAAGGCTGGCGATGTTACCGTTGTTGAGCGCAAGAAAATTGACAAGGTGATGGCGGAATACAGTTTTCAGGCGAATCCGTACATTGACATAACGACGGCAAAGCAGATGGGAAAGGGAATCGGCGCGGACTGCATAATTGTGGGCTCGGTTGCGGCTCTAGGCTGTCCGCTTTACATCACTGCCCGCATGATTGACGTTGAGAAGGGCACAGTTCTTCATTCCGCAAAAATGAGCCTGAGCTTTTGGAACGAGTACGAATCCCAGCTTCCGAAATTCGCATCTGAATGTGTGAAGAAAATTCCCCAGCCGAATATTTTTACCGGCGTCTGGACAGGAACTCTTTCGACCGACGAATTCGACGACAGCTACGAAATCACTTTCGGCGAAAAATCAAAGTGCGGCGTAAAAGTTGTTTCTGTGGATTCGGACGGCAATGAAACCGTTTTGGAAGGCAGCGGAACTTATTCGTACACAAGCGACGGTTTTTCAGGCGGAAAAATCTTCAAGCTGAACGCGACATTCCGCAACGCAAAAACAAAACGCCTGCGCAAAATCGAATGGGCGTATCCTGCCAGCATGAACCGCGACCACACGGAATTCAGCATAAACGTCTACCCGGACAGCACAAAAAAAGAACTTGCCCGGCTCACGCTTTCAAAAGTGGAGTAGGGAGTTTGCAAGTTCACCAATGCCGATGTTTTTTTATAGATTGCTGACCGAGTTTGCTTCGCAAACGTCGCGTGTCGTAGCACGGCAATGACAGGCGAGAACAAATCAGATAATGTGAAATTCAAACTCCATATTCGACTTGTTGTTATTTTCTGGTGTTCGGTTCTGCGACTTTCAGGCTTCCGAAATCCGGCTGGATAAAATATGTTGTCTGCATTGTTTTGAATCCTGAGAATTTTGCGTACTGCCACAGGCGCGGAATCAGATTTTCATCGTAGTTCTTGAACTGTTTTTTTATGAATGTGGAGTCGATTTCGTTCTTTTTGTTTTTTTCAGAGTTTGTGGCAAAGCTGATTTTACTGTTGTTTCTGCAATCGCTTGCGTTCAAAATGATTCTGTTCCGTTCCAAAATCCGGGCGATTGTGTTTTGCGGCGGAAGAATATTGCTTTTTTTGATGTTGCATTCCGGGCAGCTCAGGACGAAATTCCAAAGTTTGTCTTCTTTTACAAAACTCCACGGAATAAAATGGTCAACATGGATTTTTCCCGAAAGTTTTTTTCCGCAGTAGAAGCAGTTACATTCCTCGAATTCCGAAAAAAGAATGTTGCGGTAGATTTCAAGCGGCGTTCTTTCCGGGAGCGAAAGCTCCAGTTTTGAAAGAAGGTGAAACAGCACATTTTCCTCATTGATTTTCTCAAGGAATTTTGCCCAGGCGTAGTAATTCAGTTTTTCAAGCTCGATTTTATATTTCAAAAGGAATCCGTAAGCACCCTGCGAAAGCGTGATGAAATTTCCGTTCTGGTCAAAGCCGTAAAGTTTTCCGCCGAAATCACCGTAAAGCGCGCCGAGAACATATTTTTTGCATTCCGCCTGAACCTTTTGAGTTAGCTGCGTTCTTGTATTTTCTTCGATTGAGGCAAATTCAAGATTTTCAAGAACCGGATTTGTTTTTACCGCCTCGCCGAATATCTGCTCGATTTTTGAAGTTTTTCCTTCAGCCGTCGGCTTTTGCTGATGAAGATGGTATTTTACAACAAGATTCCAGAAACTTTCGGCGAATTTTGCGAACAGGTCTGAATAAAAAATAAGCTGCCCG
This sequence comes from uncultured Treponema sp., assembly GCA_934667505.1. Classification (GTDB taxonomy): domain Bacteria; phylum Spirochaetota; class Spirochaetia; order Treponematales; family Treponemataceae; genus Treponema_D. The sequence goes on from CAKULY010000049.1 coordinate 5,602, forward strand.
TTCTCGCCCGGCGTGTTGTTCAGAAGGTTGTCCAGAATCGATTTTAAAAGCGCAAACTTGTAGGTCGAAGTTTTGTGGCAGCTTTCCGAAAAAACAAAATTGAACAGACTCCAATATTCATCATCAGAAATTGAGGAAAAATTCAAGCTGCCAAATTTCGAATTCCACGCCATTTTTTGTCCTTAATAACGGTCGTTTTTTGGGACAG
>CAKULY010000050.1 GCA_934667505.1 uncultured Treponema sp.
GATTGCAATATATGCATTTAGATTTTCGGGTCAAGCCCGAAAATGACAGAAAAGATACTTTTGGGACAGCCCCTTATTTTTTTTACCACGTTACAACCGTATCAACAATGTTTTGCTGCTCGCTGGCAGTTTTTCTAAGGTAAATTCGGGTTGTTTCAATGCTTTCGTGCCCCATCAGGTCTGCCAAGAGAGCAATATCATTGTATTTTTCAAGAAAGTTCTTTGCATAGCGATGGCGGAATGAATGGGGATAAACAACCTTTTCATCAAGCCCGTATTTTCTGGCATAGTTTTTAAGCTGCTGCGCGATTCCTCTTGTTGTGATTCTTTCTCCAAAGCGGTTCAAGAATAAATAACCGGAGGTTCTGTTTATTGAATGCAGCCAGTCCGACGCCTCGTCTTTTAATGTGGCCGGAATGTATAGGCGGCGAAGCTTTCCGCCTTTGCAGTACAAATCAAAGTACCCGGCCTTAACGTGCTCAACTTTTATCTGAACAAGCTCGCTTACGCGCGCACCGGTTGCGGCAAGAAACCAGACAACAAAATACCATTCTAAATTTCCGTCGGCTTTCAGCTTTGCTTTTAAGAACTGATAGTCAGCATTGCTGATTACATTTTCCAGAAAGTTCTTTTGCTGGACTTTTACAAACTTTAATTGCAGCTTTTCTTTTCCAATAAAGCACAAATACTTGTTTATTCCCTGAATCCTAAGATTTACAGTTTTTGCTTTGTAATATTCCAGCAAGTAGCCTTTGTAGGCAAGAAGATTTTCTTTGCTTGCGCAGTCATAATGCTCTGCAAAATATTTTGCCGTCCAAAGATAAGAAGCAAGAGTATTCTTTGAAAGGTTTTCTTTTTTCAAAAACTCCTCAAAAGTTATGCCGTTTTCCATAACGACCTCCAATAAGTTGAATTTGCGTTTCCGCTTATTGGAATTATCTAAGAATATGTGCCTAATTTTGCCATTATGAGAAGTTCAGTGGAAAAGATGCTGTCTGCATTGAAGACGAAGTCCCTTTTGAAGTGCCGGATAGTTGGCAGTGGACAAAACTTGGAAGAATCTGTACAAAACTTATAGACGGAGACCATAATCCACCAAAAGGAATTGAAGAAAAGACAGATTATATAATGGCTTCATCACGAAATATAAACCATGACTGTGTAGAAGATTTAAAAAATGTCAGATATTTAACCAAAGAAATGTTTGAAATTGAAAATCAAAGAACTAAGGCGGAAAAAGGAGACATTTTCTTTACTTCCGTAGGAACTTTGGGAAGAAGTTGTATTTATGATGGGAATTTGAATATCTGCTTTCAGAGAAGTGTTTCAATCTTGAAAACTCAAATAGAAAATAAATATCTTAAATACTTTTTTGACAGTCCGTTTTATCAAGGCTATGTGCTTGAACACGCTACAGGAACAGCACAGCTAGGTTTTTATTTGCAAGAAATGTCAGAGTCGTATATAGCAATTCCTCCAATCTCTGAACAAAAGAGAATTGTTTCAAAGATTGAAGAACTGTTTGAGGCATTAGACAAGATTCAAAGCAATTTGGTTTAAGCATTCAAATAGATTTTCTATTCTATTTATGATTCGTTGCTGCTCAGATAATGACGGCAGCGGAAATAAAATTTGCTGAATACTTGTTTTTGTTAAGCTTGGAAGTGTTGTGCTGCTATCTAAAGTTGTAAAATCAAAAGATTTGCAAAAATAGAATAAGAATTTTGGTAAAACATTTGATGTTGGAGCTAGTCCAAAAGCGGTATCGACATTCCAGAATTTTTCTTCAACAAAAATAGGATTATTTATAGAGCCTTTTCGTCCAATTACTGTGCAATTTTCAGGACAAAGAAAATCATTAGCCCGTCCCATAATTCCACCGCTTCCGTAAATTGGATATAAGCCGTTGGCATCTACAACTTTTGACTGATTTTTACCATTGATTACTTCAGCAATATCTCCAAAATGGCACCAAGTCCAATTGTCAGGCACTTCAAACGGAACTTCTATTTCTTCTTCCGTGCCGTCTGCGAACTTCTCATAATGGCAATTATCGGTAGTGGACTTGTAGATGTAGCTGTCGTTTTTGTCGCGTTTAAGTTCGCCTTTTGCAATTTTGGCTTCTTTTTCTGCGCGGAGCTTTTCGAGGAGCACGGACGCAGGCTCGTCTGCCGGGTCTTGCGGAACGAGCTTTCCGTGTATCGCTAAATCGAGGATTTTGGACTTGGTCTGTTTTACGGCAAGCTGCAGGGCTGATTTATCATTTTCAATGGAATCGATAAGATTAAATATCTTTTCTATTTCTGCGACAATGAGTTTTTGTTCGGCTAAAGGTGGTAATGCAATATACAATTCTTTAAACAACTTTTTATTCAAATGAGGAATTGCTGAACCAACTTTAGAATTTCTTAACAATTCTTGTTCTTTTTTTATACGATATAAAATAAAAGTGTCATTCATTAAATGGTCTATTCTTAGGATTTTGAATGTGCTACCTTGGAAGCCCTCCTGTTTTGTAAAGAAAATTTCTCCAGAATTTTCTCCATCAACAAGTATTAGGTAAGTATTTTTAGGTACATATTTTCCTGAAGTAACAATATCTGTACCTTTTCCCCTAAAATGTTTTGCATCAAGATATGATAATTTTTTAGTTTCTTTTTTTCCGTCTTCAAGGGAACACAGTTCTCCCAATCTGCACCACGCCCACCCCTCTGGCACTTCAAACGGTATCTCGTCTTCAATATCCTTTACGCTTCCGTCCGCGAACTTCTCATAATGCCGGTTATCATCACCAATAAAAATGTAAGAGTCTTTTTTGTCCCGCTTTAGCTCGCCTTTTGCAATCTTTTCTTCTTTTTCAGCGCGGAGCTTTTCGAGCAGTTTTGAAGCAGGCTCGTAGTCTGGAGAGTTTTTCAATCCGTCAAGAGTTTTCAAAGGCAATAATTTTCCGTGAATTGCCAAATCAAGAATTTTTGCTTTTAACTGTTTTGTGTCCATCTGTCTACTTTTCCTCTATTTTCTGAACATTCTGCAAAAACAAATCAAAATCGCTTTTGTAAGTTTTGTCCTGAATGGCACGGTATTTTTCAAATTCGCTTTCAGCAAATGCCTTTGCAATTTCATGGGGCACTTTTCCATTGTCATTCAGAATATCTTCCTCGTTAAACTGCAAGAATGCGTCAAGTTTTTTTACCCAGTCTTTCATGTACATGACACGCTGTTTCTTTGCCTGGCTTTCTGCATAATCAAGAAACATAGTCACAATCCGGTTCAGGTTATCAAGCTCTTCAAGATTCAAATAATTTTTTGCTGTTGAAACATCTGATTTTCGGATAGCTCCGTCAGGCGCATTTTTCCAGTTTGTCAGCCCCATGTTCTGCTTTTCATGGTTCGCCCGTGAATAAACAATTTCGGCAGCCGTCTGGCGGCTTATTGCAAAATGAAGCTTATTTTGAACTGTTGCGAAAAAATCCTTTGTAATCTGGCTGTCGCGGTCATAATCGGCGCTGCACTTTGAATATATATCCGTGATTTTCTGGTAGAATCGTCTTTCGCTTGAACGGATGTCGCGGATTCTTTCCAGCTGCTCTTCAAAATAGTCTTTGCCAAAATAATAATCAGGTTCTTTTAACCTTTCGTCATTCATGGCAAAACCCTTAATGACATATTCCTTTAATATTTTGTTCGACCAGATTCTGAATTGTGTGGCTTTTTTAGAGTTAACTCTGTAGCCGACTGCAATTATCGCATCCAGATTATAGAATTTTGTTTTGTAGTTTTTTCCGTCGGCGGCAGTATGTGTAAAATTTGCACATACTGATTTTTCGTCCAATTCATTTTCTTCAAAAATATTCTTCAGGTGTTTCGTTATGACGCTCCTGTCTACATCAAAAAGTTCTGCTATTCGTGCCTGTGTCAGCCAGAGATTTTCATTCTGCAAAAGGATTTCAACCTTTGCTTCACCGCTTTCGTTCTTATAAAAGATGATTTCTCTAGTCTGAGGTGAAACTGCACTGTCTTGTGTTGCCGGGGTGTTCATTTAGTTCTCCAATAAAAAGTCAAGATTAAAACTTCAGTTTTCGGATTGACTTTTTTCCGACTCATCGATTGAGCTTGTAAGAGCCTTTAGTTCAGAAACCGCTTTTGAAATATTAAAAGCCTTCTGTTCAATTATCTGCATAAGCTCTGAAAGCGTGCAGTTCACGTCGCTGGAGGTGTCTTTAATCCATTTTAGGTCTAAGCTTGTTTTTTCATCTTTCAGGATTTCTTCTATTGTGTATTTTTTCCATCTTCCGTTCGGATTTTCTTCTGACCAGGTTTCTTTTCTGTCTTCAAAATGGCCTGGGCAATAAAGTTCTTCAAATTCAGCAAAATCTTCCGTCTTAAGAGGATTTGTTTTTCCAAAAGAGCGCATATTTGAGCGCATGTCGTAAACCCAGACTTCTTTTGTGTTGTTCTCGTCTGTTTTTCCGCGTGTAAAAAAAAGAACATTTGTCTTTACGCCCTGCGCATAGAAAATGCCTGTAGGCAGGCGCAGAATTGTGTGAAGATTGCATTTGTTCATCAAGTCCTGCCGGATTTTCTGGCCTGCATTGTCTTCAAACAAAACATTGTCCGGCAAAACAACCGCCGCCCTTGCGTTTCCGGTTGTCCTTAAAGAGCGGTAGATATGCTGCAGGAAATTCAGCTGCTTGTTGCTTGTGGTGTAGGTAAAGTCGTCGCGGGTCGCGCGCTCGCCGCCCTTTTTAGTTCCGAACGGCGGATTTGTAAGAACCACGTCATAGCCTGTCATGGCTTTTCCGCTTTCGCTAAGAGTGTCGCCAAGAACGATTTTTCCTTCTATGTTGTGGAGCATTGCGTTCATCAAAGCAAGGCGGTGCGTTTCATGCACAAGCTCTCCTCCTGTGAACGCTTCTTTTATTTGAAACTCAGCCTGTTTTTCTGTCAAATCGCAGTAGTCATCTGTCTGAGATTTTACGTACTGGTCCGCGCTAATCATAAAACCGAATGTGCCGCAGGCAGGGTCGTTGCAGCGTTCGCCCACCTGTGGCGCGACAAGGCGCGTCATAACGTCAATCAAAACGCGCGGAGTAAAATACTGGCCCGCGCCGCTTTTTTTTTCGTTGGCGTTCTTTTCCAAAAGCCCCTCGTAAAGGTTTCCAAGCCCTTCTTCCTTTGCCGAATACCAGTCAAGCTCATCTATTGACTTAATGATTTTCTCAAGGTTCTTAGGCTCGTCAATGTTCGAGCTTGCGCCCTGATATATTTCGCGCACACGTCCTTTTGTGTTTTCGCCAAGATATGTAAGAAGCTCCTTGTAGAATTTTTTTAGCTCGATTCCGCTGTGGGAAACAAGATTGTCCCAGCGGTAGTTTTGCGGAATTGAATCTTCTGTCTTTGTCTCTTTCGCCATCTTTAAGAAAAGAATATATGTAAGCTCCGTAACATACTGGTGATATGTGATTCCGTCGTCGCGCAGAATATTGCAGAGATTCCAAAGTTTAGAAACAATTTCCTGATTTGTCATTTTTTTTACTTCTCCTATAAAAGTACAAGTGGATGTCTAATAAGTTCTAAATGTCATTGTCGTACTTGATACAACAATCTCTAAATGATTGCAATATATGCATTTA
>CAKULY010000051.1 GCA_934667505.1 uncultured Treponema sp.
CATTATCCCTGTTACTTCTGAGAATATCAAATATAAGTTAGGGGATGAAGTCGTGATTACAGAGGGTGAGTTTAAGAATATACGTGGTAGAGTGGCAAGGGTTGCTGGACAGCAGAGGGTTTTGGTAGAACTTTTCGATGGATGCATGGTGGCGACGGCATATATTCCGAGAAATGCCATAAAGATATATGTCTATCATTAAATTCGGATATATTAATAAATATGTTAATGTGGATAAAAGAAAAATTACCAAGAGTAAAAAGAAACTTGATGCCCCCGCAGGTGCCAATGATAGTCTCCGCAAGTAGGAATATCGTCATTATGGCTTTTTATGTCAATTGTTTTTTATAACGGGAAAATATATAATATGAAAAAAATAGGATTTATATATAAATATAACCCATCCGAAAGAATGGGCATTTTGGTTTTTGGCGTTTGGAAAGTACAAAGTAGTTGGGGCTCTACAAGAAAAAACACTCCAATCCTTTTTTCTGATAACGATTTATTGTCGAAAGTAAGTACAGGTCAACTTGTATATTTTGATCTTAATGATGATAAAACGGCTACTAATATAGAACGTGCTTCATTGTCAAATTTCAAAGTTGACTTTATAAATAGTATAGTAAGATGCGGAGAACGAGAGCCTGAGTATTCCTTTTACAACGATAATACGAAGATTTCTTTTGAATATCTTGAAACTATTATTATACCTGAGGAGAAAAAAGTGATACCAGAAACAAAGCAAGAATCATCTGAAGAAGATTTCTCTCTTAGCGATATTTTTGACGATGTGGATGAAGACGACTTTGACATAGACTTAGACTTATTCGAAGACGAAGATTCTACGTCCTTGATTCCAACTGAATTTGATGTTAAAATCCTAAAGGAAACTAGTGGTAGTTTGCCAGAATCAATTAACGAATTGTTTGAATGTTTTGGAAAATACAGGCATAGACAATATGAAAGTATCACAATAGATGTATTTGATCTATCTTTATGGGTTAATCAAGATGTTCTCAAGGATAAATATTATGGCATGAATGTAGAGGAGTTGAAATTCTTGTATGATATATTCGTGATGAGAAAACATTATGATAGAAAGGGTAACGAAATCAACTATAAGCCTGCAAACGATGTAATCTCTTCCAAATGGGCTTTACTTTTGTCAAAGTTAAGTGATAGTGATTTGAAAATTTTACTGAACTCAGCACCAAAACTACAACCTGCTTTTCCAAAAAAGTTCTGCAAGGAAAACGTAGGTCTCTTAACGGATGATTATGGTATGCCTGATGTTGAAATATGCAAATTATATTGCCTCCACAAAATCTCTAATACCGACACAGTATCAGGATATAAAGATCTCAAACATCGACTATTTGTATATAGCCATTGCGGAGCGAAGCATCTTGAAGGTGAAGGTATCCCAATGTGTCGAATGGGGAAAAGGCGCATCAATAATTTGGAGAAACGATTGGATTTACAATACGAGAATGTAATCAAACGAAATGTAATATCCCAATTGACAAAAATATGCGATGATGCTAATGTGGTGAACGAGATAAAAAAAGCCACTTCGGATGAATTTGACAGCGTAGGTCTCTTCCTTGAAAAATTCTATGCCCTGAGGAATGATTTTCTTGGGTATAAAGTATATAAAAAAACTTTTGAAAGTTACGAGAAACTTCCGAAATTATACAAGGATGCATTAATGGTGTCTTTTCAAAATTGTGTAAATGAATCAGCGATTTTAGCAACAAAGAATGAATACCTTTCACCATTTTTACTCGGGTATCAAATCGAACAACTTAATGGATGGATTCTCGATTCAACGAAACAACAGATAAAGGAACTTGTAAATGAGAAATTCTCAAAACTTGATGATTTAGAGGTTCTTAATGATGCCTACAAATATGACTATATTACAAGCAAGCAGTATTTTAAAAGATACAAGCAACTGACAAGTGACTTTAATACGCATCAATTTTTGAAGGAGTTGTCAGATTATAAAATAAAGGATTCTCCACTAACCATACAATGGTATGTTGTTTCAAACATAATTAAAAAGTTGGGATATGATAGTCTCAACTCGTTTAATTATGTAAGACTCGACAATTATGATGCAATAAGCGACATTCGAAGTCTGCTTGAATGGCTGAATAATTATGGAAACTTAAAGGACATAGTATTAAAAAAAGCAGAAGAGGCAATCTGCTCCGTTCTGTCTGGTGATGAAAGATGGACATTGTTTGAAGAGAAAATTGCAAAATCACCAGGCGATGCAAATATCCGTAAACGTTTGGATATCGCATATAAGAAGAAATATGCAAACAAGGAACTCTTTAAGCATGAATGCTTTCAGGACGCAATGTTGTCTGATGTGGACAAAGTCAAAACCCCAGAGATCTTATTGTTCATTGCAGATAATCTCGATAGTCACCATCAATACTTGATGCAACAAAAGGCAACAGGCTTCTTGAAATTGTATTTGTGGCAAAAGCAACCTTCTGGCAAAATCGATTGGGATTTTGTGAAGTTGCATTTCTACGAAATGTCTGCTGAAGCTCAGATAAGAACTTTGCGTTATATCTTTGGGCAAATGGCTTCCGGAGAATCTAGTTTAGTCGTAGATGATCTATATTCTGCGTTTGTAGAAACATCCACTCCAGCATGTTCTGCTGTTTGTGGAGTGCTCTTCATACTAAAAGCAAAGAAGGATGATATAAATATTAGTATTACGTCAACCATGGTGGAAACTGTCATAGGAGAGAATCTGGAACATAGATACAATTTTCTAAAAGATTCCAGGGAACTTTTTTATCCATGTAACGGCTATCTGGCAATAACGCATAATCAGCAAAATATTGAATATCAGTCATTCAATGGCATTCTTGAAAAAGAAATCAAAGATGATACATCGTTTTATGTTATAACTTTCCATGATACTCCAGTTAATCTATTCGGACGCACAATAGAATGGCTAGATTCAGAGGAAGTTGATACTGCGAAACAAGTCCTCAAAAGAAATTGTGATGTTGAGATTGTAAATGGCAAATATTATATCCCGGAATCGCTGGAATTCTTTGTCAAGCAGTTTGTAATAGCATATCATATTGAAGATAAATGTGGATTATTAAGTGATAAAGAAAGAATGATTGAACTTGGTTACTTGCCAAGGAATAATGCAGTTCAACCACTTTATACCAATTATCTAAGGAAATACGAAGAATCAGAATATTATATCTGCAGATGTGAATGTTCTGGCAGTTCTGATCCAAATAATAGTTTTCCTTTCTATTGGTGCAAGAAGAAAGTTTGTGCAAGAAGAGCGCATTTCTTCCTGCCATCTTCGGAATGGGAAAGATTCAGTTTTGCAGATTTTCTTTTTATTGCCTTGGGACAAAACTCTTCTGAGAGAGAACCCGTATGGCTGGTGAATGCAGAAATTTCACAATTCATATGTGATTACTTCCAAATTTTTAAGTCTAGTGAAAGAAATATTAGTAGTGCTCCATTGAATGTATCTGAAGAGAAGGGAACTTGGGATAATAATTCATCTACCTATCGTGATATTTGTGATGACGATGAATACAATGATGAAGTATATGATGATGGTGACTATGATGATTATTCACATGACTATGATGAGCCGACTTACGACAGATATAACGGTTCTTATGCCCAAGATGAGATGGGATATAGTGACGATGATATAGATACAATTTTCGATGGTGATCCAGAGGCTTATTGGAATATAGATTAATACTTTTTTCTAAATATGAACAAACCCGATACAAAGATAAAACGGTGGGGAATCGTTGTGATACAGTCATTGTATCCTAACGATTACAAAACAGGAGAAATGCTATATCATGATATTCTTAAATATAAAAAATATCATAAAAGCGAATCTTTCTCTTCTTTTTATGATGTAAACTCATCCGATGAATTCCGCCTTGCTATGCAGACTATTGAGACATCATTATCGGAAGGAGACATCATTACCATACAAATTGAAACTCATGGCTGTGACGAAGGTATAGGACTAAACAATGGAGAAATTCTTAAATGGAAGGATTTTTACGATATTATTAGGCCTCTTAATATTAAAACTGGACACTTGTTATTTGTTGTAATGTCAATGTGCAAGAGTATCTCAATGATTTCTGCTATAGACCCCGAAAAGCGTGCACCATATCGAGCATTCATTTGTACAACTAGAGTTGTTACTGCAGATGAAATATATCGGGGATTTCTTGCCTTCTATGATAAATACTTCAATTTATTGGATATTACACAAGCCCTTAGTGCCTTGCAAGAAGAGGTTAGGGATGACAATGGATTTTCTCCATTTCTGGTTCTATCCGCAGAAAACATATTCAGTGAAACATTTAACTCAAATAGAAATATTTCTAGTTTGGCGGATAATCAATTAGAACGATTAAATATGCCAAGAACTGAAAATACAAAATCAATAATGTCTGATTATCTTCGAATGTTACTAAAAGACTTACATGACAGATTTTATAATTATTATAATTTTAAAGATTTGTATTGATATATGCTCGAACAAGAACTACAACAATATCTCCTTCATGAGTACCCACAAGAAAATGCTCGCTGTGAATGGAAAGAATTTAAAAATTTAAAGAACTCGTTCTGTGGGGACGAGAAAGATGATGTCATCTCCTACGTGTCGGCTATTGCCAACATGGAGGGAGGACATCTTGTGCTTGGAGTTAAGGATAAGACACTCGAAATTGTCGGTACAGACATTTCAAGACTTACGCTAAGGCTCGAATGATGTTTAAGAAAGTCCATGGTCGCATACCTGCGGAAGAAGTGAATGCTTGGAATGTCCAAACGTTTTTGAGTAAATGCGGATTAACGAGAAACGGTGGCATTACTCGTGCTGCAATCA
>CAKULY010000052.1 GCA_934667505.1 uncultured Treponema sp.
TGGTAGAGCGCCGGACTGAAAATCCGTATGTCGTTGGTTCGATTCCAACCTGTGGCAAAAGACATCTGACTTATCAGATGTCTTTTTTTTTGAAAAAATCTTTTAACCTTTTTTACAAAACATCATCACCAAATTCATCTATAAGGTCATCATCATCTGTAAAGTGAACTGTGGTATCTCCCATTTGAACACCTCCATAAAGTTCAAAATCAGATTTGTTTTTTTCTCTTAAATCAAATTTTGAATATGCATTATCCTGCTCATCTTGTTCATCGTAAAAATTATCTGGCATAAATTTGCGATATTTTTTTGGCGGCTGACTTCTTGCATCCATATAAATAGAAAACACAAAAATAAAAATACATAAAAGAATAGCGCATCCAACAAACATAAAAACTCCTATTTTCAATATGACATATATAAATTGAAGAACATTGTATATTTTGACATAAAACTTACAGTATAGTAGAATAAACTAAAAATTATATCAACGTCGTTTTAACTTCGTTGCGAAATTGCATTAAAAAGTCAATCCTAAAACTGAAGTTTTTACCTTGACTTTTTATGGGAGATATTATGAAAAAAATACTTATGTTATTTTCAGCGCTTACGGCTTTTTCGATGCCACTTTGTTTTTCTCAGGAATCATCTAGCAGCGAAAAAATTAATAATGCGTTAAATAAAACTCTTTCAACTCTTGTCGATGTAGTGCCTGAAAATACAATGCTTTTATCTATTGAGCCAGATGCTCATATCGGCAAATTTCTACCTGCAGTTCCGCCACATTTTACAGCAGGGCTAAACATAACAGGAACATTTACAGACACGTCTAACATTTCCGACTCTATAAATGTAATTCTTTCTCAAATGAAAGATACTGCAAATGAAGAAATAACTGGAATCGAACAGATTGACAGCATTTTAATGAATTTTAAGTTTCCTTCAAAATTGCCAGTTCCTACTTGCGCAGTTACAGGAAGAATCGGTGGTTTTGTACTGCCTTTTGACATTGGAGTTTTTGCAGTAGCTTTAATTCCACATTCGCTGGATGCTGTAAAGTTTAAGGATTTTTCATTAGGACTTGACTATATGTCTTTTGGAGCAGACATACGTTATGCAGTTTTTGAAGGAAATATTTTGATTCCAAAGATTTCTGTCGGAGCCGGATATATTTATTCTTCTCAAAACATAGATTTCTTCGCATCTAGCACGCAGACTGTAAAAGTTGAAAATATAGAAAAAAACATGAACATGAAAGCAGACATGAACATGAGTTTAAAAGTTCACACTTTCTATGCGCAAGTGCAAGTTTCTAAATCGATTCTTATTTTAAGACCATTCATCGGTGCTAGAGCAAGATTTTCTTTTATAGATGCAAATCACAAATGGAACTACAATGCAGAAGTAGAAGGCATAAATGAAAAAGCAACGAACAACGGTTCTGCAACAATAAAAACAGACAGTTTTGTTTGGGACGAAATTCAACCGCAAATATACTGCGGTCTTGGCATAAAAATACCTTTTGTTGAATTCGGTTTAGATGCCGCATGGAATCCTAGAACAAACATGTGGTCAATGGGTATTCTTACAGAATTTAAAATGTAAGCGCACTTGCAACAAAAAACTCAATACCTTGACTCAGTCGTTTTTAAGGACATAAGAAAAATATTTCTTTGCTTTGTTTTTACATAATCACACTTCTGGTGTATAATATTTTTTATACGCACAAGAGGATATTATGAACGAAAATGCAGTTATAAGATTTATTTTGAACAAAAAAGCCATTATTTTATCAGGAGTACTTGCAATACTTGGAGCAATTCCTCTCTTATCAATATATATCTATGCAAGCTATGAAAATAAAATCCCAGTAAAATTTAATCAAAAAGCGACTGTCGAAAAAGAAAACCAGCCTGTTCATACAGAATCTCAAAAAGGTCTAAACTTTGAAATAAAAATTCCCTTAAGAAGTGACGGTGTTTTAAACTGCTGGGAACAAGAAAAAACTCTATGGGGAGCACAGTATGATATTTATATAAATAACAATACTTATAATAAGATTAAAAATTGGACTTTGAATTTAACTGTCCCAGAAACAGCAAGAATCGACAGCAGTTGGAACGGATTTTATAAAAAAGAAGGAAAAAGCATAACAATAACTCCTTCAAAAGAGGCCTCTAATGAAGAAATTTTACCATCAGGTTTTTGCAAGCTAGGATTTGTACTATATTCAGAAGAGCTTTTAACAGAAACAGAATTTTCATTTGTATCAAATTTAAAAAGACCCTTATTTTCTTATAAGCCATTTTTGTTTTTTCTAATTTTAACTGTAAGCGCCTTCTTCCTGCTTATAATTACTTTTATAAACTATATTATTTTAAAACATCAGCAAATTCATTCAGAAAAAGAAATCTCTGAACTTTTAAATCTCTGCGCAAGATTTATTGATACAAGAGATGAATACACTAAAAAACATTCTAGCCATGTTGCAAGATATTCAAAACTAATTGCAGAAGAATTAGGTTATAACAAAGAGTTTCAACAAAATATCTACAGCATAGGCATGCTTCATGATGTAGGAAAAGTTTTAATTCCAAGAGCAATTTTGTGTAAGCAAGGAAAATTATCTGCTGAAGAATGGGAAGAAATGAAAAAACACACAATTTACGGAGCAGAAGTTTTAAAAGACTTTGAAGGGATAAAAAATATTAGGCAAGCCGTCTTGTATCATCATGAACGCTATGATGGAAAAGGTTATATGGAAGGGTTAAAAGGCGAAGAAATTCCTCTAGAAGCAAGAATTGTATGCGTCGCAGATTCATTTGACGCAATGGCAACAGATAGAGCTTACCGCCCTCACCTTTCTAAGGAAGTTATAATCAGCGAATTAGAAAAAGGCAAAGGAACTCAATTTGATCCTAAGATTGCACAAGCAATGTTAAATTTAATAGCCAAAGAAATTATAAAAATATAATTTGCATCAAAAATAAGATTTGTGTTGACATGAAAAAGCAAATACTGTATAACCTACTTAATAAGTAGGTTATACAGTATTTGCTTACTTTTTCGCTCTGCTATGCAGAAAAACTAAAATTTACAGGAGAAAAAAATGAGTAGAATTTTTAAAACAGCAGATGAACTTATAGGAGGAACTCCACTGCTAGAGCTTTCTCACATTGAGCAAAAAGAAAATCTAAAAGCAAATATTCTTGCAAAACTAGAATATTTTAATACAACAGGAAGCGTAAAAGACCGTATCGCTAAAGAAATGATAGAAGACGCGGAATCAAAAGGTCTTTTACAAAAAGATTCCACTATTATTGAGCCGACTAGCGGAAATACAGGAATCGGACTTGCAAGCGTAGCTGCTGCTAAAGGATATAAGATAATAATTGTAATGCCGGAAACTATGAGTATTGAACGAAGAAATATTATTCAGTCCTATGGTGCGGAGCTTGTTCTTTCTGAAGGCTCAAAAGGAATGAAAGGTGCTATCGAAAAAGCAAATGAACTAGCAAAGACTATTCCGCACAGTTTTATTCCAGGTCAGTTTATAAACAAAGCAAACCCAGCAGCTCATAAAAAAACTACTGGACCGGAAATCTACAATGATACCGATGGAAAAGTTGATGTATTCATTGCAGGTGTTGGAACAGGAGGAACTATTACGGGTGTGGGAGAATACCTAAAATCTAAAAATCCTGACGTTAAAATTATCGCCGTAGAACCAAAATCCTCTGCCGTTCTTTCTACAGGAATTGCAGGAAGCCATAAAATTCAAGGAATTGGAGCAGGATTTGTTCCTGAAGTTCTAAATACAAAAATTTATGATGAAATTATTCCTGTAGAAAATGATGATGCAATTAATAGTGCAAAATTAATAAGCAAAACAGAAGGTGTTAGCGTAGGAATTTCATCAGGAGCAGCTGTCTGGGCAGCTATTCAAGTTGCAAAACGAAGCGAATTTGCAGGAAAAAATATAGTCGCTCTTTTACCAGACTCTGGCGACAGATACTATTCTACTGATTTATTTAAATTCTAAGAATATATCTATAATCTTTTCGTATGATTCCACGGGAGACAATCAACAAGGCGATTGACTACATTCTTCTTCACCTGACCGCTCAGATTTCTGTTGACGATGTAGCAGACTTTTGCGGCTGGTCGAAATTTTATTTCTGTCGGGAGTTCAAGCGGCACACTGGGCAGAGCGTGCATTCGTTCATAAGGCGGATGCGCCTTGAGCAGATTACGAT
>CAKULY010000053.1 GCA_934667505.1 uncultured Treponema sp.
TTCCCATACCGAACACGGAAGTCAAGCTCTCTTACGCCGATGATACTGCCTTTGGTGGGAAAGTAGGTTGTTGCTGGACTTTTTTTTATTTAACAGAGAAAAGCTATGCGAGAAGTTTCTATTTCAGATTTTAAAGAAAATCCCTTTACTCTTATAGGCGATGAATGGTTTTTAATTGCAATTGAAAAAGATGGAAAAACTAATACTATGACAGCAAGTTGGGGTGGCCTTGGCGTTATGTGGAATAGAAATGTGATTTCTGTTTATATTCGTCCTAGTAGATATACAAAACAGTTTGTTGATTCTGAAAGTAAGTTTTCTGTCTGCGTGTTGCCTAAAAATTATAGAGATGTTATGTCATATTGTGGAAAGTATTCTGGACGCGATAAGGACAAGATTTCTGAATGTAAATTGACTGTTGTACATGGATTTGATACAGTTTGGCTAAAAGAATCTAGGCTTGTTTTTATTTGTAGAAAGTTGTATACGCAGCCTATGGATTCTTCTATGCTTTTAGAAAAAGATTTAAAAGAAAAATTTTGGAAAGATGATATTCATACATTGTATATTGCAGAGATTGAAAAAATGCTTTTAGAAGACTAATTTCCCGAAATTTGACATTTTAACTGATTATTTTTATTCTTTCGTGGTATAATCTTTAAATGCAAAACGCTTTTACAAAAGAAAAATGTGATGAAAATAATCCTAAATGGGAAGCTTCCATAAAAAGAAATCACCCTATTTATTCTCGTAATGATATTCGTTCGGATTTTGAACGTGATTACACACGTATCTTGCATTGTCAAGCATTCCGGCGTTTAAAACACAAAACTCAAGTTTTTTATGCGCCTCACAATGATCATGTTTGTACTAGAATGGAACATGTTATGCATGTTGCGTCTGTATCTAAAACAATTGCAAAATTTTTAGGACTGAACGAACAACTTGCAGAAGCCATCGCTTTGGGTCATGATATAGGGCATGCTCCTTTTGGTCACCACGGTGAGGACTGCTTGAATGCGCTTATGGAGCAAAAAGAAGGTCAAAATGCACCAAAGAAGTTTTGGCATGAAAGAAACAGTCTTTTTTTTGCTGATTTTATAGAAACTCTTCCTGATCCAGATGGAATTGAGCAACCTTTGGATTTGACTTATGCCGTAAGAGATGGACTTATATGTCACTGTGGAGAAATTGATCAGCAAGGAATTAAACCTAGAAATGAAAATATTGATTTGTATTCAATTAAAAGACCGGGTTTGATTCAGCCGTTCACTTGGGAAGGTTGTGTTGTAAAAATCGCTGATAAAATTGCATATCTTGGCAGAGATATTGAAGATGCTCGTCAGTATCATATTTTGGATATGGGTGCTTATCGCCATATTCGAGAAATTGTTGCTACGACATTAAATGGCAAAGAAAAACACGCTTTTAGAAGTGGCAAGGCTGTGAATACTACTGTTCTTATAAATGATTTAATTGTAGATCTTTGTGAGCAGAGCTCTCCTGAAAAAGGGTTGTGTTTTAGTGATGAATATTTTAGATTTATTCTTGAGTTAAAAAAGTTTAATTTTTCACATATTTACAATCACTGGCGGCTTAAGGAATTTAGCATTTATGCAGGAAATGTTCTTGGCACAATCTTTAGAACTCTTATGAAAACTAAAGAATATGTGCAGCACGGTCGCTTGAACCAGGCTCTGCGTTATTATCCTGTTTTGTGCAAAACTTTTGAACAGTGGCTTATAAAGTACGCTCACTATATGCCTTGTTCAGAAACTTGTAAATGTCGAATTGATAGATATAAAATTATGCATTTCAATACCGAAAAGATATTTTCAATTGAAGATTACGAATCGTTTACGAAGTGTGTAATTGAGTTTATTTCTGGAATGACAGATAGTTTTGCAATTCAAGTTTATGAAGAAATAATTTCATTTTAAAAAAAGAACCGCTGAAAAAGGAGGAAAATCAGCGGTTCCAATTGTATATTCGCTTTTAGGTTTCATTAAAACAACAATTTATTAGGTTTAAGGTTACAAAAAATACAAAAAATATTAAAAATCTACAAGGTTGAGGTTTTAGATGTTTTTAGAAAAATGAATACGTCTGACCACGGTTCGTTTATGCTCAAGACCTTGAGCCAACCTTTTTTTAGGTTTGTATGAACTTTAAATAAAAGCATAATCGAATTTGCAATTTGTGAAGACTTTGTGCGATAAGAGCAATCAAGGTTGCATAGCAACTCAAATCAATTCAAGAATGTTTTGCTTTGATGTTCGTATTGACAAAAACTGTAAAAATGTTAGACTATTATATTGATGACAAATAAATTGAAAATGTCATAATCTGTGAGGTTATTATGTCTAAGAAGTTTGCTTTTTTGTTTCCAGGCCAGGGAGCTCAGGAACCTGGAATGTTGAAAGATATTTGCGAGGCTTTTCCTGTTGCTAAAAAAATTATTGATAAAATTTCAGAAATAACTGGAGTTGATATGGCGAAACTGATGTGGGAATCTGATGCCGCGCAGTTGAGCCGTTCTGATAATAGTCAGCTTGCAATAATGGCAGATAGCATTGCAATAATGGCTGTTCTTGAAGAAAAGGGAATAAAGCCTTCTGCTGCGATGGGCTTTAGTCTAGGGGAATTCCCTGCTTTATATGCTTCAGGGGTTCTTTCTTTTGAGGATGTTGTAAAAGTTGTTAGAAAGCGTGGTCTTATAATGCAAAAGGTTTGCGAAAAAATTGCTGCAGAAAATGAAGGTCACGCTCCAGGAATGACTGCTATAGTGGGGCTTGCTCCAGAAAAGGTAAAAGAACTTGTTGATGGAATTGAAAATGTCTATGCTGCGAATATGAATAGCGTAAAGCAAACTGTTGTAAGTGGTACTGCGGATGCTTTGACTAAGCTTGAAGCCGCTGCGACAGAAGCTGGAGCACGCCGTGCGATTCGTCTTGCTGTTGCAGGTCCTTTTCACAGTCCTTTAATGCAAGAAGCTGCTGATGAATTTGAAAAAGCGATTGCGGATGTGCAATTCAATGACCCAAAAATTCCTTTGTTCAGCAATGTTACAGGAAAGCAAGTTATGAGTGGCGAAGAAGCTAAAAAATCTGCTGTTTTGCATCTTACTCATTCTGTATTGTGGACGGATGAAGAAAAAGTTTTAGACTCTATGATGGAAGCTGATTCAGATTCTGAATGGAATGTTCTTGAAGTTGGTCCTGGAAGAGTCCTTGGTGGTCTTTGGAAAAATACTGAGTATTCTGAAAAATGGACTTGTTCTTCTGTGAATACTGCTGAAACTATTGAAAATTTGTAAGATTTAGTTTTTAAAATATAGGAAATGCAATGCTATTAAAAGGAAAAAAAGCCTTAGTAACGGGTTCTAGCCGCGGAATTGGAAGAAAAATTGTAGAAGTTTTTCTTAAAAACGGCGCTGAAGTTTGGGGACTTTGTTCTAAGCCAAGCCAGGCAAAAAATGATTTGGAAAAAATTGCTTCTGAAAATGGTTCTGCTTTTCATGAGATTTGTGCGGATTGTGGAAACGCCGAAGAGCTTGAAAGCGTTGTAAAGTCTGCATTGGATGTTTCTGGCGGATTTGACGTGCTTGTAAACAATGCGGGTATTACAAAAGACGGCCTTTCGTTTAGAATGAAGTTGGAAGATTGGCAGGCAGTTTTAAATGTAAATCTTACTGGGGCATTTATTGTTTGTAAGATTGTTTCGAACGATATGCTGAAAAAACGCAAAGGTTCAATTATAAACATGTCTTCAATTGTTGGAATTCACGGTCAGGGCGGACAGGTGAATTATGCGGCAAGCAAAGGCGGTCTTATTGCGTACAGCAAATCGCTTGCAAAGGAAGTTGGCGCAAGAGGAATTCGTGTGAACTGCATTGCCCCTGGTTTTATTGAAACCGATATGACAGCAGTTTTAAAGGAAGATTTGAAAAAATCGATGATAGATTCTGTTCCGTTGAAACGGGCTGGAACTACAGAAGACGTTGCGAATGCAGCCTTGTTCTTAGCAAGCGATTTAAGCACCTACATGACCGCCCAAGTTCTAGGCATCGACGGCGGAATGGGTGCCTAAAATCGGAAATCCGTTAAAAAACAAAGCGAGAGCTTTGTTTTAGGATTAACGAGAAAACGGCTCACTTTG
>CAKULY010000054.1 GCA_934667505.1 uncultured Treponema sp.
CTCTACGACTTCTCCGACCGCATGTCGCCACTCGGTAACGCCAGCGCTGACGAGTGTGCTGACTACTGCGTAGTGATGTTCTCCGACCTCACCAGGAAAGTCACCATGCAGACCCTCTTCCACGACGGAGGATTCTCAAGCATGGGTATGTCGCTACGCGGCATGACGCAGTACAACAAGTCGTTCATCGACGAGAACCGCGACGAGAACGGCAAGATCATCTACGGATAATCCGCTGCAATCAGCGTGACATGAAAAGCTAACCCTTTATAGGAAATTTAGAATATATACAAGAAATCGGAATATGTCTTTTTGGCATATTCCGATTTCTTGTAGTTTGCAGCATGCCGAAGACATGCAAGATGGAATTACTTTATATATAGTTTCTTTGACTCTCTGTTAGTGTTGTCAATGACTGTTATGATATATAATCCACTTGGTAAGCTGTTGTCACATATTCTATGCCATTCATTGTCAGCAACTATAGATCCACGGGCTATTGTTTTTCCGCTTATGCTGATTATGCTATATTGGCATTTTGTTGATTGGGAATTATTTATCAAAACCTCTATGTTCCTGTTTCCTCTTATGTCATAAGAAATTCTTTCGGTTGTGGTAGCATAGACATTTTGTATGCCGTTTACTGAAGGGGTGGCGAATTGTTGTGTTTCGCCGTATGTCATACCCTTGGCAGTTTTGGCAAATGCACGATAATTGTATGTGGTATTAGGAGTGAGATCTGTTATCTCGGCTTCCATACTTTGTCCTGTTGCGAGAATCATTGATTTCTCACCGTAAGCTCTATTTGTCATTGCATCGGCTGTCCAATACTCAAAGCCTTGTTCTGTGATGTCGTCTGTGCCTTGCAGCGCAACACCTTTCACTCTTGCTGATGTTTCTTGTACGATAGCTTTTGCATATGTGTGAACGGTAGGTTCGAAGTAACTGAAGTCGCTTGGGTCAAAACCAATCCATTCGCCATAGTAATAAT
Source organism: uncultured Treponema sp. (assembly GCA_934667505.1). Taxonomy (GTDB): domain Bacteria; phylum Spirochaetota; class Spirochaetia; order Treponematales; family Treponemataceae; genus Treponema_D. The sequence continues at coordinate 992 of CAKULY010000054.1, forward strand.
TGCCTTCGTTGTCTTTATAGAATGGACGAGCCTTGTAATATGAGTCTGCATTTAGATTGTTTATTCGTCCTTCAAGAATGCCGTCATAAACAACGCCATAACCTGACTTGGATTGAACTACTTCAGGCGCATCTGTCTTTCTCCATTCAAATCCAGAATTGGTTTCTTCATTGGCTATGTTTACTTTTGCGCTCACTATAGCTGAATTCTTATCAGTAACTTTTGGGGTAAGTGATTCAAAACACAGCTCGTCTGTAGTTAATGTTTTAGCTACCTTTTCAGTGCTGCCTTCATTTGTTTCAATAACAAAAGTAAAGTTGTGGGTACTTTGTGGTTTAAGACCAGTAATGACAATGTTGTTGCCTTCATCTTCGTATCCCTCAAAATAACACCGTTTCAATGTCGCATCACCGAGATTATACTCGCCGGTGAGGTTTAGTGATGTAGCATATGTGGTGGATTTTATTTCGGGTGCTGTAGGTAAGGTTTTAATGTATACGTTTTCATAATAATAATGGTAATCATCATAGTTCGCCTTTATGAAAAACTTATATTGAGTATTGGGGCATTTTTTGTTATAAACTAACGGAGTGTTGTTGAACGTAGCCAGGTCGTCGGTAATATCGGCATATCCTTTGCAAAGACCGATTTCGAAATTGATAGGTTCTGTGCAGTCGACACTTATATTGTTGATTGTAATAGATGTTTGTGTACTTTCATATTGTGCAGTTATCTTGGGAGATTTTGTACGCATCCAGTTATCATACTTAAGGTCGAAATCGTATATCTTATTTTTGTAAATAGCGTATGGGTATATTCTATATCCGGTAGACGGAAATAAATCAGTTATCTCAATAATATTTCCACTGCTTGCTGTATAGTTTCCTTCTAGGTATTTTTCAGTTCTATAATCATAAATACGTGCTCCAACTTCAGATGGTGTAATGCTATTGTCAGAAGATGCATTCAAAACAAATGAAATACTGTATAAATTTTCAATTTTATTCTCTATTTTGATTGTGGGCTTCATCGTTTTTATACTATCGGTTACTGTTCCTTTGTCAACGATTTGTCCATTTTCAGTTTTAGCCCAATTGAAAATAACTTTATAATCAGCTCCCGGCATTAAATTGCCTACGGTGTAAACTCCATTTTGGTCAGGAGATATGGTAGCGCCGTTTACACTTACAGTCACATCCAATTCCCGTTCATTCAAATCTGTTGTATTGTTGACTTTTTTTGTTGAAATCTTAGGACTAGGATCGCTGGCTTTGATTATAGGTACCGTAATAGTAAAAGAAACTTCTCCTAACAAAGTCTTTGTCTGATTATCTACATAATAATCTTCAAATGTCTTGATTATGCCAGGAAATTCTTTCTTGGCTTTTTGATAATCTCTGCCATGAACATATAGTATACAATCCTTATTTAAATAGTATAAATAGACATATTCGTAATCTTCAGCGTCGAAATCTTTATTCTCTATAAATTCCAAATATAGATTATTTATTCTTGAATTTTTAAATGCAGAAGATTTGATGCCTGTTAATTTATGATATTTCCCCCCGTATTTAATGGAGTCCGGAATTGTTATATCTCCTTTATAACTATCATTTTGTGGCTTTACAACATAAGCAATCAAATCACTGTAGTCATTTTGATAATAAGTGATTTCATACGTTATTCCATCTATTACTGTTTCTTCTGTAGTAGCCCATGCTTCTGTAGCAATGAATGAAGTTATGATGAATAATAACTTAAGGTATAGATTTTTCATATTGAATTTAATTAAAAATGGCGCTACCGTTCGTGGATTAAAAAAATAAAGAACGGAACGCTCTATTTGACTTTTGTTGGTGGACATTATGTGATCAAATGTCATATTCTAACTCTGAGTCTGGCAGCAGACACTATGTACTACTGCTGTTTGCGTTTCGTTGGTTTCCTGTCTGTTTCGTGAAAGTTATATTTTGGTTTAACATTGTTGAACGTAATAACATTGTATACGTCAACGTTAACGATGCAAATTTATAAAAAATAAATCAGATTCATAA
>CAKULY010000055.1 GCA_934667505.1 uncultured Treponema sp.
CCTTGTTCACAATTTTTGCAAATTTCGTTATAATCTTTTTATGGAAACACGTAATATTTTTGAAAATCTTTCTTGTATCGATCATCGATATTCTTTGTCGGAAGCCGAAGCATTTGCCGGGCTTTCTAAGTATATTTCTGAAGAAGCCAGCATTCGCTCTTGCGCAAAATGCGAGGCGGCTCTTGTAAAAGCACACTTAAAACTTAGAGGCGAGCTTGATGAGCAGACTGCGAAAAAACTTGACGATGTTGCGGCGGCAATTGATCCTCAGGAAGTTTACGCCGAAGAGGAAAAAACAAAACATAATATCCGCGCGCTTGTAAATGTTATGAAAACTAAGGTTGACTCGAAAATCGGGCCTTTGATTCACCTAGGCGCGACTTCGGTTGACATTTTAGACACTGCACTTTCTTGCCGTATGCGCGATGTTACTCATAACGTTGTTCTTCCGGAACTTAAAAAGCTTGAAAATTATCTTTGCGATATTGCTGAGCGCGAATGTGCGACTCCGCAGGTTGGCAGAACTCACGGTCAGCACGCAGTCCCAATTACTTTTGGCTGGTCGATTGCGGAATTTGTTAGCCGTCTTGGAAAATCAATTCTTCGCATAGAAGAGCTTTCCAATCAGCTTGTTGGAAAATTAGCTGGTCCTGTTGGCTCTTACAATGGTCCTTCCATGATTGTAAAAGACCCGGAAGAGCTTGAAAGAACTTATGTTGAATTTTTGGGACTTCATCCTTCTGAATATTCGAACCAGCTTGTTGAGCCGGAATATGTTCTTCGCCTTTTGCTCGAGATGAATGTTGCGTTTGGAATTATCGCGAACTTGGCAGACGACTTGCGAAACTTGCAGCGTTCTGAAATCGGCGAGGTTTTTGAATATTTTGCTTCGACTCAGGTTGGCTCTTCAACCATGCCGCAGAAACGAAATCCTTGGAACAGCGAGCACGTTAAATCTTTGTGGAAGGCTATGTGTCCGCGCGTAATTACGTTCTATATGGACCAGATTTCTGAGCATCAGCGCGACTTGACAAATTCTGCAAGCCAGCGCTTTATTGCCGACTACGTCAGCGGCTTTACAATGGCGGTTGCAAGAATGAACAGCGTTGTTAAGGGATTGCAGGCTGACCGCGAAAATATGACTAAAAATCTAGAGAATGCCGGCGGAAAGGTAAAGGGCGGAGTTCTGGCAGAACCGGCTTACATTCTTTTGGGAGAAGCCGGCGTGAACGATGGCCACGAAGTTATCCGCAAGATTACGCTTGAAGCAGAACAGACTGGAAAAACATTCTTTGAGGTTCTAAAAACCCACAAGGAAGCGTATGAAAAGATTACTGCGCAGCTTGAAAAACTTGGCGTTGCAGACCCGGCAAAATTCTTTGAACACCCTTCTAATTATTGCGGACTTGCGGCTGTAAAATCAAAACGGCTTGCGCAAAAATACCGCGAACTGATGAAATAAAAAAGGATTGACTTTTTACGGAGGCAAAACATGGGCGGATTTTTTGGAGTCGCTTCAAAGCAAGATTGTTCTTTAGATTTATTTTTCGGCGTTGATTATCATTCTCACTTGGGAACAAGGCGAGGCGGACTTGCAGTTCTTGGCGACGACGGCAAATTTCAGCGTTCAATTCACAATATTCAAAATTCTCCATTCAGAACAAAGTTTGAAACAGACATCGGCGAAATGCACGGAAAAATTGGAATCGGCTGCATAAGCGACTTTGAAGCCCAGCCTCTTTTGGTAAATTCTCACTTGGGAACTTTTGCCGTAACAACAGTTGGAATCGTACAAAACAAGGAAGAGCTTGTAAAAGAAATTCTAGACGGCGGATACACGCATTTTCTAGAAATGAGCGGCGGCGAAATCAACCAAACGGAACTGATAATTGCTCTTATAAACCACAAAAAAACAATTCTTGAAGGAATAAAATACGTTCAAGAAAAAATAAAAGGTTCAATAACCATGCTTGTTATGACTCCAGAAGGAATTTACGGAGCAAGAGACAAGTTTGGCCGCACGCCTTTGCAAATTGGCCATAAAGAAGGCTCGTTCTGCCTTTCGTTTGAAAGCCACGCTTACATCAATCTTGGCTACAAGGACTACAAAGAGCTTGGACCTGGTGAAATTGTTTTTGTGAACAGCGACAAAGTTGAAATCTTGCAGGAAAGGCAAAAAAAGATGAAAATTTGCACTTTCCTGTGGATTTATTACGGCTACCCAACAGCATGCTACGAAGGCGTAAACGTTGAGCAAATGCGCTACAACTGCGGAAAATACCTTGCAATGCGCGACAAAAAAAGCGACGTTCACCCAGATGCGGTCGCAGGCGTTCCAGACAGCGGAACTGCCCACGCAATAGGATATGCAAACGCAAGCGGAGTCCCATTTACCCGCCCATTTATAAAATACACGCCTACCTGGCCGCGTTCTTTTATGCCAACTAGCCAAGAACAAAGAAATCTTATTGCCCACATGAAGCTCATTCCTGTGGAAACGCTTATAAAAGGCAAAAAACTGCTTCTTATTGACGATTCAATTGTTAGAGGAACACAGCTCCGCGAAACAACAGATTTTCTTTATCAAAGCGGAGCAAAAGAAGTTCACGTCCGGCCAGCCTGCCCTCCAATCATGTTTGGCTGCAAATACTTGAACTTCAGCCGCTCAAAATCCGAGATGGACTTAATAACCCGCCGCGTAATAGAACAGCTTGAAGGCAAAAATGTTTCGAAAGAAGTTCTAAAAGAGTATTCCAACCCAGACAGTCCTAAATACGCTGCCATGCTTGAAGAAATACGCAAACAGCTGCATTTTACAACCTTGCGTTACCATCGCTTAGACGATATGCTTGCAAGCACAGGGCTACCCCCAGAAAACCTTTGCACCTACTGTTGGAACGGCGAAGAATAAATAGACAAAATGTCATTTTTTTTATTCTAACTCTTGAAAAATCTGTTCTTTGCACCAAGTTTTTATGTTTTCCATATCGCAAATGGCAGATTTTACATGAGTTTCGGTTAATTCAAATTCTT
>CAKULY010000056.1 GCA_934667505.1 uncultured Treponema sp.
GGATGCAACCCGAACCAGAAGCCGGCAAGGGTTTTTATGGAAGACGGAGCTGATTTGCCAATCACAGTTTTAAACGGAAAACCCGGATATATCAATTTGCTGGACGCACTGAACGGCTGGCAGCTTGTAAAGGAATTAAAGGAAGCAACCGGACTTCCTGCCGCAACGTCATTCAAGCACGTTTCCCCGGCCGGAGCCGCAGTCGGAAAACCGCTTTCAGACACTTTGAAGAAAATTTATTTTACAGATGGAGTCGAGCTTTCTCCCTTGGCCTCGGCCTATGCGCGCGCACGCGGAGCGGACAGAATGTCCAGTTTCGGAGATTTTATCTCTCTTTCAGACGAATGTGACGAGGCGACCGCCCTTCTTATAAAGAAAGAAGTTTCAGACGGAATCATCGCACCGGGATATTCGCAAAAGGCGCTTGAAATTCTCAAGGCAAAGAAAAACGGAAACTACTGCGTTATCCAGATTGATGCGAACTACGTTCCGGCCGCCCTTGAAAAGAAGCAGGTTTTTGGCGTTACTTTTGAGCAGGGACACAACTTCCTTAAAATCGACGAGAGCTGCCTTTCAAATATCGTTACAAAAAACAAGAAGATGAGCGAAGAAGACAAAATGAACCTTGTGATTTCGCTGATAATCCTGAAGTACACACAGTCAAATTCAGTCTGCTACGTAAAAGACGGACAGGCGATTGGAATCGGAGCCGGACAGCAGAGCCGCGTTCACTGCACACGCCTCGCAGGGCAAAAAGCGGACAACTGGTGGCTGCGCCAAAGTCCGCAGGTTCTTGGGCTTGAATTTGTTGACGGAATCAAACGAGCCGACCGCGACAACACAATCGACGTGTACATCGGCGAGGAATACGAGGACGTTCTTGCGGAAGGAAAATGGCAGAAATTCTTCAAGACAAAACCGGTCGTTTTCACACGCGAAGAAAAACGCGCATGGCTCGACAAGAACACAGACGTTGCAATCGGTTCGGATGCTTTCTTCCCGTTCGGAGACAACATTGAACGAGCGCGCAAATCCGGCGTAACAGTAGTTGCCCAGCCAGGCGGCTCAGTCCGCGACGACCAGGTAATCCAGACCGCAGACAGCTACGGAATGGCGATGGCGTTCACAGGAATCAGACTGTTCCACCATTAATAAAAAACAGGATGAATTACATTTTGACAAACCGTGATTTGACAAATTACGATTTGTCAAATATAGTAAAACCATGAATGAATTTATTGGAAGAAAAGCAGAACTGTCTTTTTTGCAAGAAAAATACGAATCTAAAGGCGGACAACTTATAATCATTTATGGACGCAGACGAATCGGAAAAACAGAAACACTAAGTCATTTTTGCAAAGATAAAAATCCATTTTTTTATACCTGCACTCAAACCGAAGATTCAAATCAACTAAAAAATTTCAGTCACCAACTTCTTTCATTTGATATTCCACAAAAAAAATATATTTCAGAATTTTCAAGTTGGGAACAGGCTTTTCTTGCCACAAAGGACATTCCGGTTTTTAATGGAAGAAAACAAATTCTGGTCATAGATGAATTTCCGTACATGGCAAAAGGAAATCCAGAAATTCCTTCTATATTACAAAAACTTTGGGATACAGAATTAAAAAATGTAAACCTAATGATTATTCTGTGCGGAAGTGCCATGAGCTACATGGAAAAAGAAATTCTATCTGAAAAAAATCCACTTTACGGACGTTCAACCGGAATTTACAAAATGATTCCTATGCCTTATTTTGATTCCGCAAAATTCTTTCCCAAATGGACAGACAAAGATAAAGTTCTTGCCCACGCAATTCTTGGTGGAATTCCGTATTATCTTTCTCAATTTGATGATTCAAAGAACTTAAAAGAAAATATCTGCAGCTCAATTCTAAAAAAAGGTTCCATTCTTTATTCAGAACCAGAATTCCTCATGCGACAAGAATTTAGAGAGCCAGGAACATACAACACAATTATTCAGGCAATTGCAAGCGAAAAAAACTCATTTAATGAAATTCAACAATCAACGCTGATAGAAAAAGGAAAATTGTCAGTCTATCTTAAGAATCTTGTGGAACTCAACATTGCAACAAGAGAATTTCCAGTTCTTTCAACCGAAAAAGAAAAACAAAATACGCAGAGAGGGCTGTACAAAATAAAGGATTCCTTTTTTAAATTTTGGTATCGATTCGTTTTTCCAAATTTATCTTCACTGGAATTCGGCGATTGGGAAAACATTTACAATATGATTGTAGAACCACAGCTGAATGAATTTGCGTCAGCCACATTTGAAGAAATCTGTATTGAATGGCTCAGAATCCAAAATCAAAAACATAACTTGCCCTTTATTTTTACACAGATTGGCAGATGGTGGGACAAAAATACCGAAATTGACATTATTGCGTCAAATACAGACAAATCAGAAATAATCAGTGCGGAATGTAAGTTCCACAACCGTTTTGTGAATGATTCAGAATTGCAGAAACACATTTCAAAAAATCTATCAACAATTAAAACGAAAGAAAATGCCAAAATTCATTACTGGTATTTTTCATGGACAGGTTTTACAGAGCAGGCAACAAACTTTGCAAAAAAAAATAGTATTACACTCATAAGTGGCAAAAATTTGGTTTCTTATAGTTGCCCTTAAAAAATCTGTTTTTTATCTTCACAGGAATTTTTGAAATTACAAAAACATACATTCTCAACCATTTTCTTTACAAATGCAACCTTTTAACATATATTGTAAATATGAACACAGTAGCGATGAACATAAGAGTTGACAAAAATCTCAAGGAACAGGCGACGGAGCTTTACAACGATTTGGGGCTTTCGCTTTCGAGCGCAATCAA
>CAKULY010000057.1 GCA_934667505.1 uncultured Treponema sp.
GAAATTGTAAGTGTAATTGTTCCAATATATAATGTAGAAAAGTATCTTGATCGATGTATAAGTTCAATCATCAATCAAACATATAAAAATTTAGAAATTATACTTGTGGATGATGGTTCTACAGATAAAAGCGGAGCTATTTGTGATAATTATAAAATAAAGGATTGTAGAATCAAAGTTATCCATAAGCAAAATGGAGGCTTAGGCTATGCTAGAAACTCAGGCTTAGATGTAGCTACCGGACAATATGTTACATTCATAGATGGTGATGATTATATTGGTGAAACCCATATAGAGGATATGCTAAAACTAATTAAGAAAACTAAGACAGATACATGTATAGCAGGACATACGAAAGTTTATACGGATAAAGAAGTAAGGCACAAGAATGTGTGCACTGGGAATGTATATATAGGAAATGTAAAAGAAGAAATTTTGCCACGTATGTGTGGAGCGAATAGTCAGGGTAATGATTATATAGAGATGTCTGTTTGCATGGTATTGCTGTCGAACGAAGTCATTCAAAAGAATAATTTGAGATTTATGTCCGAAAGAGAATTTGTTAGCGAAGACCTTGTATTTGATTTTGATTACTATCCATTGGCACAAGGTGTATGTGTTTCTGATGGAACGGACTATTATTATTGTGACAATGCAGGATCTTTAACGACCAAATATAAAAAGGATCGTTTTGAAAATCAAATCAAACTATATGAATTTCTTGTTTCTAAGGCTAAAAAATTAAGTATAGAAGAGTTATGCATTGAACGTTTACAAAATACAGTAATTGCAATAGCAAGATACTCGGTAAAATTGGAATACAAGTTTGCTTTAAAAAATGGAAATAAAATTGCAAACGATAGATTAAAAAAAATATGTACGAACCCACCATTAGAAGACACAATAGATGAAATAAAGGTAAAAGAATGGGACAAGAAAAAAGTATTAGAAATATTTAAAGAATATGATGATAGTTCATTGAAAATTAGTTCGAGATTAGTCAATTTAATGCTAAAAAAGAGACTTTATCTGTTTTTAAAATTTACAATGTGGATTAAAAACAAATATGAGATATAGTTTATAGTTGAGAAGTGAGTAGTATGAAAATAAAGATAAAGTCAATTATTCTGGTATTGGTATGCCTTTTAATACTGAATATACCATATTTATCGCAAAAAATGAATAATATGATTAATTTAGTTATAGAGTCATTCTTGCTGATTTATATGTTTACTAAATTACATACGAAACATTCTCTAAAATCAAATATATATGTACTATTATTTTGGCTATTAATGGTAATGTGCACATTTTTGAATTTTAAATTCACTTCAAGAACACTTAATGCATTTGTAACTGGGGCACAATATTTTTTACTTTTCTATTATATTTCTTATTTTAGTAAAAAGGATTCATTGCAATCGGTCATTAACTTGCTGTGGAAATATTTTTTGTTCGTTATTTTAATTGCCGATTTTATCGTAATTCTTTCCGGTGGAAACGGAATTTGGAATCAGGATATTGTTCAAAGATATTATCTTATAGGAAACAAATTTACTGTTTCCTATTACCATATGTTTGTTCTTTCTTTATTTTTAGCACAGAATATCAACGTAAAAAGGGCAAAACAAAAAAATTTGATTTTCTTTTTATTGCTAGCCTACTCAATTTTTATTTGTCGTGTTATTGATTGCAATACAGGAATAGTTGGGTGTTTAGTTATTGCGTTAGTCCATTTAATTAGTTTTAGAAAAAATAATTTAATTGAGATAATGTCTAAACCTACCACCATCATTACATTCTTTGTTTTATCTACATTTTTGCTTGTTGGAACTGATTTATTGTTAAATAATCAGTTTATAAATAATATATTTAGAAAGTATAGTCATACAAGTAAACTACTATCCGGTAGATTGGACATGTATGCAATTACTTTAAATGGCATTAAAGATGCTCTGTGGATGGGACATGGTATAAATTGCACTTTGGTACAAGATGTATTATCATGGGGAAATCCTCAAAATGGTATACTTAAAATGCTGCTGGATTTTGGAATTATTGGAACAGCTTCATTTTTATTATTGATTTATGATTCTACAAAAAATAATAGGAACAGTAATAAGCAAATAGAATATTCAATGTTGGCATTTGTTTATGGTATGATTATTTGTTCTATGGTTGAAATAAATTTATCAGGATTATTTTATTTAGGACTCGTACTTTTGAAAATGTCAAAAAGAGATGTGCAAAAGAATTTTTAATTACATTGGGAGTGGAAAAATATGGATATAGGTATTTTATCGATGCAACAAGTTGATAACTTTGGATCACTGTTGCAAGCATATAGTTTGAAAAATATTTTGGAAAGTTATGGGAATAATGTTTCGTTTATCGATATAAAACGCATTGATGAAGATTTTGCTTTGCTTGAAAACCATTCCTTGGATTATTCCTTTGAGGGGGAACATTCTAAGGGTAAAAGCCGAATTTGCAAAGTAGATAAATATGTGTTAAACAGATTAAGAAATCGCCAAATCGAAAAGAGACA
>CAKULY010000058.1 GCA_934667505.1 uncultured Treponema sp.
GCCCTTGTTCTATCAATTGTGCTATGCGTTGGAACATCAAGTAAGATTTGCCGGCATGCCTCAATCCAACAAACACATAATTAAGGCCGTCCACTAGTTCTACATTACGAGGAATGAGTTCTACTTGTGATACGTATGCTTGATATTCAGAGATAAGCAATTTTATTAAATCTTTTGTCATATCCTTTTCGTGCTAATACTAAAAACTGCTGCAAAGATACATATTTTATCGTTTATGAAAGATATAATCCTTACAAAATTATCGTCCATATAAGACAAAACATACAAAAGGCTTTTATTGGGACTTATTCTTTCAGCCACATATTTGTTGGAAAGCAGTGGGGCGAAATTTGGCATTTGCATTAGTTGAGGGTGGTACATTTTTGACAGCTCCCGCAAGTTTCATTTCTGCAGGAGCATACAACGATTTGATATTAGCCTATCTTTGCAGTAACGTAGGAAAATATTTTATCTATAAAAACAGCGACACAACTGGAGCTGGAGATATAATGCTAAACATACAATCTCTAATAAAATTTCCTGTTCCGCATATATCCTTTGAAAATCCACCTATATCAGATGACTGCACAAATCATTTCGTGTATGAATCCTATGGATTTTCAAAAGAAGAAATTACATATATAGAAGAACAAATTTAACTTTTAAGGGTGGACACAAATGTGTATGTCCACCCTTGACAGTCAACGATTAACTTGCTTGCAAGAATGGATAAAATCCACTTCATCGTTTGTGAGATGATATAATTTATAAATTATATCATCAACATCTTTGTCAGACACCTTGCCCATAAGACGTTGCTCGGTAACGTCATTAAGTTCTTCAGGAAAATCGAATTTTAATAACGTCTTTTCCAAAGTGGTTACATACAATTGTATTCCGCCACCTTGCACTTCTGCTTCTGTTGTAAGCTTTAAGTACCAATCAAACAGTTTGCTATTCATAAGGCCAACGAATTACAGCAATTGAGATCTTTTCCCTGTCATGATATCAACAGCATTGTTGCAAATCTTATTCGTATCATCAAATGAGAAATTGATGTTACAACCTATGATTTTCCACATTACTTTTGGCTTAGAAAAATCCTCCCAATAGCTTATTCTATCTTGCGTTTCAAACCACTTATTGCTGGTCTTTTTACGAGCTTTGATCTTCTCGCCATTCACATTGTGCACTTTACCAGTTTGCTCCAGTCTTTCAATGCCATACGAAAGAAGGTAATTCTTCACTGCCGGATACAATTCAATGTCATAGTGGCGTGAAGGGAATGTTGCGATCAGATACAGCCCTGCCCAGTTATATCCATACCTCTTGATATCCCTGCCTCGGAGAATCGGTCGTATAAGTTCAGCCGTCCGCTTACGCTCGTCCTCTGTCTGGCAGTTGGCAAGAATCTCTTCACGCTTCTCCGTTGAGATAATGAAAGCCTCGTTATAACCAGTAAGTACACCACGATATATGTTTATGTCCCAATCTTTGAGTGGAGTTCCTACCGCTTCTATCTTCCGCTTGATGCTCTGCTCGATAGGCGACAGAATCACCCATGAGTCAGAACTGCTGAAATCGCACTCTGTCCCGCTCTGCTGCACGAAAACGCTCAAATTCTTTACGCTATCCTTGTTCTGCTTATTGGTGACAGCACACCAGGTCTTATGCTCATTAGCTGCTTTTGCAAAGAGCAATATGTTAGTGTCTACGGTTGCACTCTCAAAGATTTTCACACCTGCAAAATCTATCAAGAGCATGGGATTGGTATTTTTGGCAAAGAAATCACGGGTCTTTTCCCCATAGCCTGCACGCATCCATTTGTTTGACGTGATATAGCAAAGATGGCCATTGGGCTTCAGAAGCTGATAACCACGCTCATAGAACAGACAATAGATATCGCCTGTACGTGCAAATGTCTTATAGTTGCAATCAGCATACAGTTTTGCCAATTTGCCACCATCATTCTGAAGCTGAATATATGGCGGATTACCTATGACAATATCAAAACCATCGCTGACCCCGAACATCCATTCAGGATCGAAGAAATCGGCAACGGCATTTTGATCGTATGGATTCCATTCTGCAAGTTGCTTAGCATCAGCAGGAGCAAAGTCATTGTCTTCAGCCAACAGACGAGCAAGTTTTTCACGCTGTTCTTTGTCTTTCTGACGTAATGTGCTTTTGCTGTTTGCTGTTTTTGCTGCAAAATGCTCATGACGAATTTCTGTTAGAGTCTGTTTCGTTGGTTCTAT
>CAKULY010000059.1 GCA_934667505.1 uncultured Treponema sp.
GCATATATTGCAATCATTTAGAGATTGTTGTATCAAGTACGACAATGACATTTAGAACTTATTAGACATCCCCTTTTGTGCGGAAAGATTAGTTTTTTCCGCCTTTGTGCGGTTCGGAAAGATATTTTTTTGCAATTTTTATATACCATTTACAGCCGTCTTTATCTGTTCCTGCATAACAAGACTCGTCATTTATCAAGTTTAGCAAAGTTTTCTTATTTTTGAATTATCTGCAAGATGTCCTTTGCTTTTTCTGAAAATATGCTTTATCTAAGCAGGATTTTTCGGAAGTCTGTTTCTGCTTCTCCGTGTTCCGTTGTACAGTCCGCTTCTACCGCTTCCCATTTCTCACCTCCGATTTTTTATGTTGTCTTTTTGTCCAGTTGTCATATTGGAAAAACTGAACTCCGCAATTTTTGAATCTGTTAAAAACTTCGTTAGGTATTGCTCCGTAAACAAGGATGATTTTTGGCTCAATTTCCTTTATAAAAGAACTCAGGCCTTCTCTTAAATGAAATTTGTATTCAGAAGATTTGCAGCAGCCGTAAGTTCCTATTGAGTAAATTCCCTTTCAGCGGTTCGCTGAATCCAATGCAAAATCAAAAATCGTAAAAAACGGAAAGATAAAAAGTCAGTCTCAGCTGAAAGAATCAAAAATCGGAGTTGACCAGTTAAAGGATGAGCTTTTGCAAATTGCAGAGTCAAACAAAATACAGACAGAAACTGTTGATACTCAGAGGGCGGCGCAGGCGGCAGAACTTGAAAAGCAAATCACGGTTTTAAAAAGAAAAAGGACAAAGCTTCTGAATGAAAAATCAATTTTGGAAGCTAATCTTGGTTCTGGAACAAAAATTCAAAAAGAAGATTTTGAAGAGCTAAAGTCATTTTTCCCGGAGCTAAATATTCCGCATCTTGAAGAAATTTAAAATTTCCATAAGCAGATTTCAAAAATCTTAAAAGAAGAAACAGAGGAAGAGCTTTTAAAGCTTGAAGATAAAATATCCGGAAACGAAAAGAATTTAATAGAAGCAACGCAAAAACTTACTGAGCTTAGCGTTAATGTAAATGGAAATGACAGTTATGCGCCCCGCCTCAATTTAGATTCAGCGTCAAGTTACAGTTTTTATGCTCCAAAGGACAGCGGAACAGGAACCGCCTATGTTAACATGATTTTGTATGACCTTGCGCTTCTTGAGCTTACAAGACTTCCGTTTGTGATTCACGACTCGATTTTGTTCAAAAATTTGAGCGATAACCGTGTCATAAAAGTTTTTGAGGAATATGAAAAGTCTGAAAAGCAGATTTTTGTCTCGTTTGACAAGAAAAATTCATACGAAAGCGGTGAGCTAAAGAAAACAATTGAAAATTATACGGTGATAGAGCTTTATGCCGGCGGCGGCGAGCTGTTCGGACGCTCCTAGGCAAAAAAGAAAAACTCCAACTGATGTGCGGCGCGGTTACCTAGATACTTGCGTCTCATTTACCATGGAAGTTGCGGCACACCTAGCTAGGAAACTGCAATGCAAGTATCTAGGTAGTTGAGATGCAAGTTTTTATTTAGTAATATCCAGCACTGGCATTTTGTGTTCCATCACAACGGAACGAAGAATTTCATTTGTCTTTGACTGATAGCCTTTCCCGAAACTCTTTAAAACTGCAACCAAATCCGCGTCAAGCCTCATTGTGACTGTCTGCTTTATAGGCTCAATCTTGTAATATTTGAATTTGGCTTTTGAGAAATCAGTTGTCTTTGGAATGTCTGAATAGTCAACAGGGGCGTTTCCAAGATTTTTCAACTCGTCAATTTGTTCCTGTGTAAGATTTGATAAATTCGTCATACGCTTTCTTTTCCTGAGAATCAAGTCCTCTTGCTGAAATCAAGCGGTGCCGTTCCTTTCCGTCTGAACACCGTTCCGTATAAAACACCGTAACTACGGCAATTCCATTTATGTTTCCAAATCCTTGATATTTTTGCTCTGTCTCTGAGTGTTCCTCGTCGGGAATCTCAAGAAACAGCGGGTCAAGAAAAACCTTGGAAGCCGTCTCAAAGCTTAAGTGATGCTTTTTTATGTTGATGAGATTTTTTTCACTGTCCCATGAAAAAGTCAACTTTAGTACAGTCAGAAAATACCCAAAATTTCTAAGCAGCTACAGAAATAACTGCTGATTTTTCTCTGTAGATTGCAGGAGGCAGACCGCCTGGATTTACAG
>CAKULY010000060.1 GCA_934667505.1 uncultured Treponema sp.
GGTTTGAAGATAATCCGACCATAGACAAATACTTGAAAGAGTACATCTCAAAGAAAGGTGTAGGGCGGATAGGAGGCAAACTGCTCAAAGGACTACTGCCTGTTCCCTATAAAAACAGGAGTTCCGTTAATGTCTGGACAGCAGGTAAAAGTCTAATGCCCAAACTCTTGCAATTCAAACAACTATTCCAATTAATGTAAAGCAAAACAATAAATATACAATGGCAACAATAAATCCGAGCCCCTATATAGGATTCTTTCGTACAATGGTAAATGTGAATAGCCGCTTTGCAACGTATGATTTCTGCTATGGCTATTTTCAGCAGAATAAAGGACGGTTATCTAACAATATGGAACTTAGTTGCTATGTCCTTTTTAGTTATCTCGCCAGTTGGGGGATGTTGCGTGGTAGCAGCCCATTGTTACAATATACCCCTGTTGCATTGAAATCTCTGGTTAAGTATTTTGACAAACACAAAGATAGTTATATTTGGAATTTAGATGTATACGATTATACTGCTGACAAGCATCGAATCAGAATGATTATAGCCTCTTATAACGACATACGCCATATACTTATGAGAATTTTCAAGGATAGCTATAGTGAGGAACAGGGAATCAGCGATGAGGATAAGTTAAATAAGAATAGAAATGGTATAACTTCTAGTCATTCTGTTCCTACAGATACGCTTGTAACAAAAATCATGTTGGGTGTATTCGGAGTGGTACCGGCATTAGATCGCTACTTTCAGCAAGCATTTCACACGCTGTATCCCAAAATTTCATTTAGTAAGTTTAGTGAGGAAGTCCTCACTTCAATTTTGAACTTCTATTGTTCTAATCAACCTATCTTAGATAGCATTAAATTTCCCGTTATAGATTTTAGCGGCAAGCCCACATCCTTGAATTATAAAGTTGCCAAACTGATAGATATGTTTGGCTTTATGTATGGTCGGGAGTTGAGTAAAGCAAATTCATCAACAATAACAAATACGTCACATCCTTAAAATGATTTCGATATGTTAAATTCAACATCAGTTCGTATTTTCTTTCATTGGAAAGAAAGGTATCAAGACACAACGATTATTGTGGACAATGCACAAAATCTTGATTTTGTAGAGGAACTAATTCCTATTTTACAACAAGATGGTAAAACAATCACACGCAAAGATGTGAGAACTCTCATCAGTAAAAGAGATTTGCAAAATGTTTTAGTTGCTATACCGGACGGATTTTTAGTTTTTGAGCACGTAACAGAAGTTCCGATTGGTAAAGATCAGGAGATGATCCAAGAATATATTCGTTGGATACTCAAAGGAGATTGGCGGAATAACGATGCCAATGTGGATTTTGTATCAGATTGGGCGAACCACTTGGCTCAATCTAAGTTACAGATATATGCCATTGTCACTAATGGAGATATTCATAATCGAGTGTTCCCACAAAGTGCCTGTTTTTGGGTTGCCTATGGAGAATGTGAGGACTCGCAAATACCGCGTATAGACAAAGAAGCCTAATACTTGACATCGTGTAGATTTCAAAATATAAATGGAGTAAGCCGAAAATCCGGACAAAGAGTAGGCGCAACTTAATTAAAATCTTATAGTCTTATGGCAAATTACAAAGTAATTGTTACAGCACGCGAATGGGCACAATTGCAAATCTTTGAGAAACCAAATGGAACTACGTTTAACACATTAGAAAAGAATGTGTCATTTATCGTGGATGCCAGGTATCCGGATCGTGTTACAATGTCGGAATTTTTGAAATCTACAGGACTTAAGATACGAAAAGGATACCCATCACCATTCGAGATCCGAAACGCAAACGGCTGGTCTTTGCGCGTAATGTAGTTTTTGACGACACATAATGTCTCCTATCGGAACATAATAACAAATGTTCCGATAGGATTTCTTTAACAAATGAATGAAGTGTATGTGTTTTTCGAGAAAGAAATTGTCACTCAAGCAAAGGGCAAACCAGACTGTCAATAGTTTGATGTCTGTGTCGGAACTATCGACGGTAGAATATACTGTAAAAAAGATAGTGAAAGCGACAGATGAGAATTACAAACTATTGGGAATATATACAAACATTAAGAAGAAAGGAGACCGAAAGATATTGTTTACTTGTACCGTTTATCTGAAAGCAGGTATCGACTTGAGCAA
>CAKULY010000061.1 GCA_934667505.1 uncultured Treponema sp.
GACCGAAACTTCGCAACTTTCAATGTCGACGTAAAGAACAGAGAGGAGCTGTAAATGTCCTGGGATGTGTACATGATATTGTCTTTTCTAATTTTTAAATTATAATATTCTTTATATATGAACAAAGAAAAAAATATAGGATTGAGATTTTGTGGAGAGTGTATAAATAAAATTAAAGATCCCAATCTACCAGATGGTACATTTAGATGTCAATTGATTGTTGATATTATACACTCGGGTATTGTTCATTCAGATACCGATGCGACAGCTTGTGTAAATAATCATCGTTTTCAATGTCATTTATAATATATTATTGTAGACATGGATTTAAAGGGACAGTTGATAGAAGTAATAAAAAAGTGGATAAAAATATATGAAGAGAGTGAATATTGCTGTTATTGGGGTGATGGTGTATCTCCAATAAGTATTATTCCGAAATCAAATAATGATAATATAGCTATAGATGAATTGGTAGAATGCTATGTCGATTATTTTTCTGAACAACATTTCATTGAGGACTTGCCTACTTATACCGATGCGTACATTTATTCCCCACCATTGTTAAGTCAGTTGATTGACAATGAAAAGTATGATATAATGTTAGATTTTCAAAATTATGTCCACATAAAATATTTTGATGATGTACTGACAGAATCTTTTTCATACGATATATTTGACATATTAGCATATAAAATATCTGAATATTATAATAAATCTAAACATCTTTGTAATAGCAAAATTGTAAATATAAATGGGCGATGCTATTTTGCTATAGAAAGACGAATAAGTAAGATATATAGCAAAATAGACTTTGAAAACTGGATAAACACATTTAAATCAACAATTACTGCTACTTGGGGTATGTGTGATGACGAAATTATGTATAAAGCTAGATTTTGTGGTTCGGATGAAGATTTGCTTGAGCTTCCACATCTGATAACCCTAAAAGTTTTAATTCACGATGAATCAGGATATGGTGAGTATGAATTTCCTGTTGTTTCCAGAAAATTTAAAATAGAGCTTGATGATAATAATATAATACATCTTGTATTATACCAAAAAGGGTTGTTAGATTCTTATTTTGAAGAAATTCTAAATGAATGCAAAGAATTTGATATTAGAATTAATGGATATTATATGATAAGTGGTGGTTTAAGAAATAAAGTTGAAAAAATAATTAATGTGAGTCACACTTACAAGAATTTGAAAATAACTGAAGCCTTATCTAAAAAAGAAACGTTAGAATTAGCAAATAAGAAAGATGAAATGACTACTGCTTTATATAATGATGATATTATGCGTAAAGTAGTTGATCCTAAAAAGGTGAATTTTTATTCAAATTCAGTAGAGTTGTTAGATGGTATGTTGGTAATGATTAAGAATGTATCTGATTTATAAAGTTTTGTCTTACCCTCTCTGATTAGCTTATAAGAAAATACGTTGTCTAATTTCTCCAAGTCATTAGGTAACTTTCATATAGGATTTAAGCAACGTGAGTAGTTCTTGTATAATAAAAGTCAACTAACTCCTGTCTTTTGGATTGCTATGGAACTGTTTTTTTTGTTGAAATCAAATAATGAAGCATGATAGTAAAAATGAGTAATATGTTTTTGTCCGCTCTGATTTCAGACCCTTGCGTCGTGAAAAATGACTTTGATCTTTTTTGCAACTTATGCATAGCGGTAATGACGGTGTTGGCAAATAATTGGGGCGTGACGTACGGTACTGCTAATGTAGTGCTTTTTGTAATATTGATGCCTTTGATAATTGTGTTGTTTTTGGGGGCGGCATTATTCAAACGAGAAAATATGTTCGCAAAGATATGTTTTTATTCTGGCATTGTCATTACGAGAGCAATAATCATATCGTTGATGATAGCCTTTGCTGATACAATATTAACCGTAAAAGATTAGAATTATGAAATATCTTGTTCCGTTTTTTCTTTTGATATTTTTATTTGCTTGCAATGGTAACAAAACTTCTAAAAAAGAGGACGAGGACCCACCATGGATCAAAGCAT
>CAKULY010000062.1 GCA_934667505.1 uncultured Treponema sp.
CAGGACAGGACAGGACAGGACAGGACAGGACAGGACAGGACAGGACAGGACAGGACAGGACAGGACAGGACAGGACAGGACACCTGTAATGTTTGAATATACCTTTAGGGAAGCGGCATAGAATATATTATTTATCGTTATTATTAGAAAAATATTTAATAAAAAAAGAGGTGTAAAAATGAATAAATTTTTAGAGAAATTACAAATCAAACTAACTCCGAGATTTATTAGTAAAATTCAGAGAATTGAAAGCAAAGTTAATAGCTTGAATGAAAAAATTGATTTCGCTAACAATAAGCTACTTTCAATAAATATTTTTTATAATAATTTATTAAATAATATAACAAATATTAATAATTTCTATAAACTAAATCTTAATAGAGAAGCGTATAATCATAGATTATATGATAATAACAAATACAATATAGCTATAGTAAAATGCACAGGAAATTTAAATATAGGTAACGAATTTATTAATGCTGGAGGCATATATTTATTAAGAAAAATATTTAGTAATTCTAAATTTTATGAATATGAATTTTTAGATTCGGCTACTATTGATAATTATAAATATCCAACGCCAGCGTTATTAAATAAAGACATAAAAGAAATAGAAAGCAATTGCGATATAATGTTTTTACTTTGCGGTAGTATAATTTCTTTAAGAGCCAAAAATATTTTATTTGAATTATCCAAAATTAAAATTCGTAAAGTTATGTTGGGTGCTTCTTGTTTGATATACGATGAAAATGAAAAATCATTATGCTATTCACTACAAAGTTTATACGATGAAATATTTTGCAGAGATAATATAACTTATAGTTTATTTGGTAATTCTTTTAATGTATATAGCGCAATAGATTTAGCTTTTTTCACGGATTATATATCTAAAAATGATAATTATATATGTAATTATGGGGGGGGGTATGCGTTGATTAATATTGATTTAATTAGAGATAATATGCAAGTTATAGAATATTATAAACAATTATTGAAAGAACAATATAAAAATGTTTATGTATATGAGAATACTTCTAATACTTATTATGATATTCAAGATTTTATTTATGCAGGTTACTGGGATAGTATTTATAAATTAATAGCCAAAGCTGATTTTATAGTTACAAATAGAATACATACGAGTTTAGTGTGTATTAGCAATAGCGTAAGCTTTAAATATATTGGGGAAGATAATGCAGAAACTATTGGTAGGAGTTCTTTATTTAATATGATTAATTTTAGATTAGAAAAAGATAAAATATACAATAAAGACGATTTAAAAGAATATACAAAAATTATTGAAGAAAAAAAACATGATTTTGTAAATTTATTAAAATCAATATATTGTTCGGATAAGGATGCATGAAATTAACAGTAATAGTTCCAATTTATAATGTAGAGCCATACATAACTCAATGTATAGAAAGTATTTTAAGCCAAACTTTAAAAGATATTGAAATAATTTGTATAGACGACTGCGGAAACGATAATTCTATTGAAATAGTAAAGAATTATACAAAAAAAGATAACAGAATAAAAATTATAAAAAACGATAAAAATATGGGATTGGGCTATTCAAGAAATATAGGCATATTGAACGCTTCGGGAGAGTATATTTCTTGCATAGATTCGGATGATTGGATAGTAAAAACTATGTTTGAAAAATGCGTTAAAGTATTAGAAGAATTAAAATTAGACAGCGTATGGGTTAAAGTAAATACATATATACAAAATACAAATCAATATACGACTGATAATTATTACAAACAACTATACGAACATAAAGGAGGATTATTATATATAGACGAAAATAATATTAATAATTTCCCCGTTAATGCTTGGAATAAAGTTTATAGAACAAATTTTTTAAAAGATAATAATATAAAATGGTCGGAAGGGCTTTTATACGAAGATTTAGAATTTTATTATTCTTTTTACACTAAATCGCAAAAAACTTATTTAATAGACGAATTGCTATATATTTATAGGTGGCATGATA
>CAKULY010000063.1 GCA_934667505.1 uncultured Treponema sp.
ACATCTGGCTTTGCATAGTTGAATCCTGTAAGGAAGTTTACATAAGGAGTGTTGAATCCGAATTTAAGGTGTCCAAGAAATGGGTTTGAACCAGGACCTGCAGCAGAGCCTTCGTTGTTGTTTGCCATTGAAAGGAATTCTACCGGGCTTGTGAAAAGACCTGTAGCAAGATTTTTAAGACCGTCTTCCCATGAAACAAGGTCATCACCATATTTGTCTTTGCGATAAATGTAGTTCAGTTTTTCTGTTTCGTTTCCAGCATAGTCTTCCATTTCTTTTTCTGCCAAAGCGATTTCAATGTAAACCGGGCAGTTTGGAAGGAAGTTACCTACAAACTTGTTGTAAGATTTAAGACCTACTGTTACAGAATCAAGATCCATACCTTTTTTTGAAGCGTCAGTTACACTCTGTGTAAGGTAGTTTGCCTGAACACCAGCCATTGTCCAAGAAACAAAGTTTATTTTTGCCTTTGCCACAGCTCCACCGTCGCTGCCGCTTGCACCTAACACATCAACTTCAACCAAGCCGTTTTTACCGCCGAATCCATCGTCGATGGTATCCGGCGCCTTGATGTCGGCTGTCCAGTTGCCGTCGCTGATGAACTTGTACTTCATTATGGTACCAGGGGATATGAGAAAAATTAATTATTGAAAAATGATGTTTAGTTTAAAAGTCGCGTTTGAAAAGACGAATAAAACGAAATCAATCTGCAATGGCTTGAAAGCCTGATTTTATTATTTTCAAAAAAGGGTTCTATTAAATTTTAACTATTTAGCCCAAACTTCGAGTTTTTATAACGGTTAAAAAAATCTGCTAATTTTCAATTTGTTCAGACGGTTTTGCTCGCCCCTCGTTTGAATGAAGTCGGGTTGCTACACAACTTTAATTGTTCTAATCGCGCAAAATCTTCGCAAATTGTAAATTAACTTACGTTTTTGTTTGTTTTTTCAGCAAATCGAATTTTGGGGTATTTGGCAGAAAGTTGAGTTTTACGGAATATCATAAAAATATCATTTCTATATTAACTCTATAAAACTCAGCTTTAAGTTCATTTAAGTTAACATCACGACTGTTAAACTTTTTAGAAGAATCAATTTTCGTTGCCCTCTTTTAACCGTTTTTTTAAAAGTTTGCCATCAGCTTTTATAACGACTTGCTTGAAGACAGTTATGCGATTAGCCCATTCTATACCAAGCATTTTTTCTTGATATTTCTTTGAATAAGGAGATTCTACTTTTAAATCGAATCTTGTAAAAATTGGTTTGAAACTTTTTTCCATAGGAAACCTCTCTTTCTTTTTTTTGTTTGAAAAATGATTAAGAAAAGTTGCAACTTTCGAAAAATTATTTTGCAATTGTCAAAGCAGGGTAGGTTTTCAAATTTAAGTAAACTTTTTTAACTACATAATAAATTTTTCATAATATTGAAATTATCAAAAATCATTCACTAAAACTATTAAATATTATTTCAGTGATTATTGCAAGCGTTTTTTTTTAATTTTTTTTAAAAAATATCATATCTTTAATAAAAAATAATCGGTTCTAGGAATGGATTGTTATATTTTACCCCTAGATTATGCACATGAATGAAAAATCTTCTATAATATATTTGGAAAAATTAAAAAATTGATTAAATGTATATTTTCGAAGAAAATCATACTTCTTATGTTGTCTAAATCTTAAAGCCGAGATTTTGCTATATCTTTATTAGACGGAAAGTTCAGTTTATTCTCTAAAATGAAGATTGTTCCATTTAAAATTAAAAAAAAATCAAAAAAAGTTTTAAAAACTGTTGACATAAAAAATAAATACTGATATATTCATATTCACCGTCGCACGGGAGTGCCACGGAAGATGTTTGACAAGCAAAAGGGAAGGAAAGATAGA
>CAKULY010000064.1 GCA_934667505.1 uncultured Treponema sp.
ATTAACCGATAATAACCACAAAGCCTACACGTATATACATCTCTGTAAATATGTATATATGTGTAGGCTTATTTTTTAATTAACTACCTAAGATTTATCAACTATGAGTATTATTCGTTCAGTTCTCTATATTTAATATAGTCGGTACGATTGCTTACACGGCGAAGAACCCAAATATTGCATTCCTTATATTCGGTACTACCCTTTTCTTCTGTAAAGCATGTATATAACTTTGCTGTTTCACCATCAAACTCCAACAATTCGGTATAAGGAGCAACAAATCTTTCGTTCTTGATATCAAATGGATAATACTCAGATCCATCCAAATGCCATTCGTTGCTTTCATCGCTATACTCTAAGAAACCAATTCGCTTGTCAGGGAAGAACACATAGTAGTTTTTCTCATTTTCCACATTTCCATCCCAGCGGTCTATCTCAGTATCGTTCTTTGTTTCATATCCCTTTTCGTAACAAATAAGCCAAGTGCCCACAATATTGTCTATAGTTATAGGCTGCAGAGCATCTGGACGTGCTGGATTTTTGTTTGTCTCTGTACGCAACACATCTGTACGTTTGCTTATACGCACGATGGAGTCAACATAGCATTTTGAGCGATTGCCGTCTACGAATTTATAGTCTATTACCATCTTATTGCCTTCGAGCACAAGAATCTTTCCTTCGAAATCATCACTCTTACTCTCCACCTTACCGTTGGTGATAGTGAAAGGATACATACCGTCTTCATTCCATTGTCCTTCTATATCCTCGCTATACTCCATAAATGTAATCACCTTGTCGGGGGTAAACACGAAGCAATTCAAATCAGCCTCTACATCTTTATTCCAACTTTCAGTAATAGTTGTGCCCTCCATACGATGTCCAATGCTATAATATATTCTCCACGTACCCACGAGGTCGTCTATGGTAATATTAGTCGTTGGTTTTACAGGAGCCTTATCGCTAAAAGTGATACTATCGACGTTGGCTGTAGGTATTTGGTTGATACATTTACCATTTTTCCAAAGGTTAATCTGCTGTGCCGAGGCCAAGGTAGAAGTCAGCACCAATGCTACTAAAGTAAAAAATAATTTCTTCATAATAACTTGAGTTTTAAGTTGATTCTACATTTTTAGAAAGTTCGCTACTTATTATACAATTTATAGCTAATGCCACTTGCGGTACTAATAAAACACACGCCATGTGGCAACGAAGACAGAGGTACAGACAAAGAACCATTGCCCAAAGCCTTTAACGAAACTGCTTTGGCACCATTTACATTATAAACCACAATAGCTTCTTTGGCTTTTAAGCCATTAATCGTCATTGTGCCATTACTAATACTGAAGACAACAGTCCTTTCATCAGCACCACATTCCAAATTAACAGCTGTTTCCACATCATCTATCATCTCCACTCGTTGTACATCAGCAAGTGCACATGTGATTTGCTCCTTGCCATCAACATACAACACAATTTCGGTATCAGAAGTTTTAATTACCGGATGATGAGCAAAACTAAAACATACCTGTTCACCATTGCGCAACAATAACTTTGCGCCAGATTCTGCTTGGCTAAAGTTTATAACTCCAGCCAATAATCCTAATAAAATAATTCGTAAATTCTTCATTGTCGTATTAGTTTTATGAATCAAATAATTGTGGCGTAACTACAATCCACTTTACAACTGCTTTATTTGGCAAATATAAAGCATTATCATCAAATAACCAAATTATTTGCACAAAATAACGTTAACACAC
>CAKULY010000065.1 GCA_934667505.1 uncultured Treponema sp.
GACTTACGGGAAAGCCCTTGGAATATAAACGAGGCACTTCGATCAATTCGCCGCGTTCGTCGATCTTATCCTTTGCCCAATCCGCGACAGGCTCGGCTAAAGCAACGACCGGCCCAATAGCTACGGCCGCCTGACCGAGTTTCTTGGCAAGCGCCATAAGCTCTTTGCTGTTCGCCATTTCCCATTCCTCCGCAAAATAAAAAGAGTGCGCCCCAATGAAGGAACGCACCCGAAAAAGTGAAGACCCCTCATTGCTGCGACACAACCTCAAGACCGAAAGGGAAATGAGTAAAGAGAGAAAAACACTTTTTACCAAAGTATCTTCCCCTAACGGTCAAAAAATATATGAAGTTGTGTCGCAAGAACAGTATAGCATAAGAACTTGAAAATAGGAAGAAGAATTTGCGCGAAATATCAAGCCGACATCTTCGCCTGTTTCCGCAGATCGTCGTAAATCATACGGCTTCCGTCCATCAAATATACCAGAATCATCATATAGCCATATGGCTGAAAACGAAGGGACTGTCGTCCGAGGTTCGGGTAAATCGACTTGAAATTGGTGTAAAGATCGTCCCATGTTATTTTCGGCATTTCTTCCTCCTTAAATGACTTGTGGCCAAAAACCCACTTTTTTTCGCCTATTACTATATATTTTTAATCTTTTTATCATAATAGTGAAGAGAAAAAAGTGGGCAAAGTGGGCTTTGAGCCCGCAAACCCTTGAAAATACTGGGTTTTTCGTGGCCAAATAGTGGTTTCAAAAGTGGGCAGAAAGTGGGCAAATGGCCATTTTTTCGTCCGAAAACGCTTATCGGAGGCATAAAAATTCGGCCAAAATCACTCTCTGCCCACGTTTTTCCGGGCAAAGCCCACTTTTCAAAACCCAAAAGTGGGCAGAAAATCGAGCAGTTTTTCACCTCCAAATACGGCCGGTTCGCTTGTCCGTCAGCACAATACGGCCTTCGATTCGGAAGCCTGCCAGCTCGCAAAGATAGAAGATCGTGTCAAGAAGTCTGTGAAAACGGGCATCCTCCTCGTCGATTTTTCGCAGGGCTTCATACGCTGTCGGGTCGGAATAGCCCTCTTTGTTCTTATGCGGATTGTTCTGGGGCAAGCCAAAACACCTCCTATTCTTTTTGTCGGTACCAGTCCTCCACATCCACACCAATCTCTTTCAGCTTGTGCGTGCAGAGCCAGACATCGTCCGAAATATCCATTTCATAGCGGTTGACCAGCGCGTTCAAAGCATCGGAAAAGCCGTCAAAGAACTTCTTCAGACGCTTTGGACCAAGTCCGAGCTGCGTGTGCAGTTCCCAAAGAATAATGGCATCCAGCTCCAACTCGTTTTTTCGATCATACTCGACAAGCTGCCGCTGGATTTCCATATTCATCGCTTTTTGCTCGGCGGCGGTCAAGGACGCGCCAAATATCTTTCCGCCGGCTTTCTTAATCTGCATCACTTGCCCCCCCCCTCATCGCAAGTCTTTTGTTCAGCGATCTCCTGCTCATGCTGAGCGTCGTCAATTTCCAGCACAGTCATGATGGAATAATTTGCAAGGTCAAGCAGGGTATCGCGAATGGACTCATCTGTCACAGCCTGCTGATCGCTGTCCGAGGAGAGAATGCGGGAGAGAGTCTTAAAACGGCTGAACTTATCACCCAGGCGAATGCGTGGCATTGCCATTCCTTCTTCAATGTAGGTCTGGTGGAAGCTGTCGCCGTAGTCGTGGTTCTTTTTC
>CAKULY010000066.1 GCA_934667505.1 uncultured Treponema sp.
CCATTATTATATAAATTGTTTTCAGCACAAAAATAACTAACCAAATAAATCTGAATTAACCGGACATAATATCTCTTCTAAATCAAATTACATTATCAAACGTATATTTAAAATAATCTTTACCTGGGGATTTTTTGAAAAGTGTCATTGAATAAAATAGATTCATTTACTTTTGTATTATACAGCCTCATCTTCCAAATGTAAAGGAATTTATAATTTGATTGCTTGTTCTTGGGATGATTCTTTTGCTATCGATGAGGAGGGAAATCTAAAGAAGGATATTCTAAAGTATGATGAAAAAGGAGAATATGTCGGTAAAGAATTTGATAATTCAGAAAACGTATTGTACGATAGTAAAATAGAAGTGGCTTATGACAATGCTCTACCAGCCTTTGGCATCCCTATTAGACAATGGGTTGCAATAAATTGTACGGACATAAATCTTGATAGGGATATATTTCTTAAAACAATATTCTTATCAGGTTTGCTGTTAAATGACTATAATCTGAATGAAATAGAAACAACCCGTTCCATTCTTTTTGCATATCAGGCATTGTATGTTCGTGCGAATGGTTTCAAAGATGAACTCCGTAAACAAACAGAAGACATTTTAATCAAGAAGTGTCCTGATTTTGACAAACGTTCCTTTCTCTGTCCAAGTACAGACTTGGTAGCAAACGGAAGAAAGTGTTTTGAACGGTTTAGTTTTACTTTTGTCTATCAACGCAAATACGATGGAGAATACTACTATGATTATAAAAACGGAACAGAAATTTTTACATACATATTTGAAGATAGTATTGAGTTTGTAGGTAAGGAAATCGGACGTATTGCAATACAGATAGCAGATATTATCAATTTGCACTATGACGGAAATGATCAGCATCATTTGTGTACCATTATGCTACGCAATGGCAGTATTTATAATGTTTGTAGTACACCTGAAGAGTATCCTGCATATCCTATTCACATATTCTATTTGATTGTTAATTCGCTTATTGGTAAGCATACGCTACCCTCTTCAGGACAAGGAAATGCCGTTATTGAAAACAACTAATACATTCTACCCCGCAGCAGAAGGGGAACAATAGAAAGGGGCTGCCTAACACGTATGGGCAGCCCCTGATTGTAGATTGTCAAATGTTATTTTTTGCATAGTTCACTGAAAAACAGTATCTTGGAGGAGGCAAACATCAGCAACATCTTTCAAACAGCAGAGTTGGAATAAAATCGAACTCTAAAGAATGTCTTTATAGTTCGCCAAGAGGGTAGCCCTCGCCGCCCGGCGCAACATTGACCACTACAATTTGGATATACTTATCGCTATTTTTATGGCAACAGTACTTGTGAAACGGAACAGACATCTGCTACTTTTACCTGCGAAATGAAACAAATATATCACCATTTTACTTGTGAAGTGAAACAAAACAATGCCACAATTTTTGCGCAACTATTGTTTTTATGTGGATGTTACCATAGAAATCCTTTACGTTTGTTGCATATATCAAATGAAATGTATATCTTTGTAGCAAAATTGTGAGAGTATGAGTGATACGCAAAGCATACAGCCTATAGGCAATATACATCCCGATTTCAGCGAGGTATTGACAATGATACGCACCACGCGCGATAATTTATTGCGCGTAGCGAATACTGCACTTATTGACTTGTATTGGAAACTTGGCGAGTATATCTCTCATAAACTTGCCAATGCAGAGTGGGGC
>CAKULY010000067.1 GCA_934667505.1 uncultured Treponema sp.
TCAAGTACGACAATGACATTTAGAACTTATTAGACATCCCCTTAATTGTTCTTATCGCACAAAATCTTCACAAATTGTAAATTTGCTTATGCTTGGTTCTTTTTACAAGACACAACATTCAGTCTATATAATATTATTCTGTGGTAAGTAGGCGTTTTCGGAAGTTTTTTTTACACTTTTTTGATTTTTTTTTGTGGGGAAAAAAGGGATTTTTTTTGCAAACTTATTAAAAATCTTCGTGCGGTTTGTAAATGGCACTTTGCGGAAAAATATGGTTTTAAAAATGCAATTCTTCTTTGAACTTTTTTAAATCATCTAGGTTTATAAAAAATCTTGCTAAATTCTTTTGAAACTTTTCTTTTTCTTGAAAAACTTGTCTTTCAACATCCGAGCGACAAGCGTTTTCGCAAAAATTCCGTTTTCTTCGTTCAATAATTTTTTGAAATAATTTCTTTTTCTTCATTTTTGCAATTTTAATATCATTTTTTCATTTTGTCTGTAAAAAAATTTGCAGATTTTGCTTAGTTACCACAGATTAATAATGTAGATAATCTGAATGTCGATTTTTTTACTTTTAAAAACTTTTTAAAGTTTCTACATTTAGATTTTGGAGTCAGAATGGAAAATTTTTCGGTTGTTCCTCAGCGAATTTATCAAGACACCTTGTTCAAAGCAATTTTTGGACGTGAAGAACATAAGTCTTGGCTTTTGTCGTTGTACAACGCTCTGAACAACACTTGCTATAAAAATGTTGATGACCTTGAGTTAAACACAATCGAAAACGTTATTTACGTTACCATGAAAAATGACATTTCGTTTCTGCTGGATTCTCAATTGAATCTTTACGAACAACAATCATCTTTTAACCCGAATATGCCTCTTCGTGGGTTAATGTACTTTGCTCAAGCTTATCAAAAACATCTTTCTAAAATTGACGAAGACCTTTACACTTCTAGGCTTATAAAGATTCCGACTCCAAATTTTGTAGTTTTTTATAGTGGTTCAAAGGACATGAGCGACATCGAAAAGCAAAAACTTTCTGTGGCTTTTGAATGCCCTCGTTCTGATGGCGATTTTGAATGGACGGCAACAGTCATAAATATAAATGCAGGACGCAATAAAACTCTTGGACAAAAATGTAAACCGTTGTATGATTATATTCAATATGTGAATCGCGTAAAAACAAATCTTGCGAATGGGCTTTCAAAAGAAAACGCGGTTTGCGAAGCCGTGAACTTTGCTATTAAAAACAACTTCTTAAACGGTTTTTTCAAACTTCAAAAAGCGGAGGTATTGAATATGAGCCTTACTGAATTTGACCAAGAAAGTTTTGAACGCCGCAGATACAGGGAAGGTGTTGAAGATGGCATTTTGGAAGGAAAAACAGAAACGGCTATCAAACTTATAAAAATGAACCTTTTATCCAGCAATCAAATTGCCTCTGCAACCCAACTTTCTTTGGAAGAAGTGAATAGGCTGAAAGAAGAAATCAGATGAGATTTGATTAAAAATTTTTTATTAACAATATTTTATGACCGTAATAATAAAAAAGTGTGATTCAGTTTATTTTGTTACCATATTCAGAAGTTTTACAGCCCCTTAATCTGCTCCAAAGAAAGTCCTGTGCATTCAGAGATGGTGTTTAAGTCAATGCATTTTTTTATCATCTTTTTTGCGGTTTCTATTAA
>CAKULY010000068.1 GCA_934667505.1 uncultured Treponema sp.
ACTGCACCCTTTCCCGAAGAATGGTTAGTTCCATTTGCTCTTTTTCGGTCAATTCTTTTTTCTGCTGTGCCTCGTCATCCTCAAAGAAAAAAGTAATGGGAACACCAAAGATTTGAGCGATTTGTTCGAGAGTGCTAATCTTTGTTGTATTCTCCCGTATCATTTTGCAAAGGGCTTGCATTGATATTCCGAGTTCTTTTGACAACTCCGTCATTGTCATCCCATTTTGTCTCGTTAATTGCTTGATTTTGCTCAAGTTAAGCATTTTGATTAAATTATTAGTTTATGTATGTATATTTTTTGTTACAAAATAATCCTTATAAAATTTGCACGATTGAAATAAAAAGTTTATATTTGCATCGTTTTTTATAAGAATAATCGTAACTGCTTTCCTGCAAAAAGCATACCAATTCAACAAATCATTGAATTTTTATAAACTATTTATTCAATATGGCAGAAATTAGAACAACAACAAGAGTTAGTCTGGCAGACACTCTTTTATCCTTTAAGGTTGGAGACAGCCTTAATCTCACTTATGCCGATTTTGGCATCGCAAACAAACAATCGCTACAATCACTAATCTGCACAAACAAGCGTTTGGGCAGAATCCCGCAAGAGTGGAAATTCCAAATAGCAGCATTCGACAACCCAATGCGTTTCTTTGTTTTGAGAATCAAGTAGTAATATGCCCCACAAATATGGACGACCGAGGTATAACAGGAGACGAATGGGGAAACCCCGAAAGGACAAGGGAAAGAAGCATAAGCATAGTGCAGAATACTTAGCCCAAAGGGCTGAATTAAACAAGCCCATAGTTGTTGAAATTACCGAGAAAGATGTCTATATACCAAAGCAGAAACACACCCTTACAAGGTATGTTATGATGTTTA
This sequence comes from uncultured Treponema sp., assembly GCA_934667505.1. GTDB lineage: Bacteria > Spirochaetota > Spirochaetia > Treponematales > Treponemataceae > Treponema_D. The sequence goes on from CAKULY010000068.1 coordinate 891, forward strand.
ACTGGTATGGCAGAGCATACGAATACTACAAGGATGGCGAACTTGCCATTTATAGCGTGCAAAATAGATTCCGTGTAACTGCCAAAACAGTTTATCAAGCCGTTCGCTGTGGCAAATTCCTACAACAAGAGAAAATCAGACGAGAAAAGGAATTAGAGAAATTAAATAGCACTATTAGTCCGTGAGGATAGATAATGCACCCAATCGGGGAACCGAAAGGGTTAGCAAAGAAATAAAATTGGTTTAAGCGTTCCAAGTCTGTGAAGATATGGGCGCACTCGCGAGAGACCAACGGCAATGCAGGTTCGACTCCTGCCTCTCGCACGAACAAACTAAAAACTTTCACGCTTATGGACAACAATCTAAACGGGACACAAACGGCATCCCAAGAAAGCCGTATCAAATGGTGGTTTTTGAATAACCCAGAAAAAGAAATCACAAGCCTTGATGCACTGCGTCTGTTTGGTAGTTTAGAGTTTCCCAAACGTGTCTCCACGTTGGTAGCACAAGGGTTGCCAATTAGCAGAGACCGCACAATTCAAGTGCATAAAAATAAACGAGTAAAAGCATACTACATTACAAAATCGGCAGCGACTGAATATATAAAACTAAACAATATAAAACAATCAAATTAAAATGGCAGATTTCAAAATCTTCGGGCGAATTGTAGATGTATTCAATCCCCGCACAGGAACAACAAAGGATGGTAGCCCTTGGCAAATGCAAGATG
>CAKULY010000069.1 GCA_934667505.1 uncultured Treponema sp.
AGAGGCTCTTTGCTCTCGTCTTCTATCCCTCTTCCACGTTTCTTCAACAGAAGACAATGTCTTATCGCTATTGTCTTTAACCACTGAAAGAGTGTACTTTCATACTTAAACGAGCGCAACTTTTTGGCATCGTCCTCCATAAGGAGAATATACAATTCGCTGATTATCTCGTCGTAATCAACAATCTGCTTATCAAATACCCGCCTAATGACACTTATGAATAACGGACGGCAATCCTTAAAAAAGAATTGCGCCGTTACCTTTGGGTCACGGGCAATGAGGGATGATATTATTTCTTGGTCGGTCATTTATGAATCATTTATCAATTTAACTATTATAAAATACAAGAATAATACACTATTTGTTTATAACGAAAAACCAACTTTTTGCCAATAATAATTGGCCATTGAAATACTACGCCCTTTTCCTTTAATGCCATTATAATATCTGTACCCCATCTCTACGCAAGCATAATAGTTATTTTCTTTACATAAAGATAACAAGTCGTCATTTTCCAGCTTTTTATAATCTAAATTACTCAAATTAGAAATATAAACTCCATCGACATTCTTCAAACCAGCTTTTTCCCAATAATATTGAGCCATTGTATTGCTTTTTCCTTTTCCTTTCGACCCTAAAAAATATCGATTACCTATTTCTATACAAGCATTTTTATCGCCAGCATTACACAAATTGTTTAATGATTGATCGGACATTCTACGATAATCATTCTTATTATCATGTGATTTTACTTGAACTTTAATAGTTTTAGTTTCGACATTTTCTATAGAATTAGGTTGCACACCAAGCCAAATACGCAAATCATTAATTAAATGCGACAAACTATCAGTATCTTGAGCATCAATTTGTTGTTTTGTACCAAAAAACAATTCAAACCAGTCAGAAAGTTGTGAACCGTCAATATTTACAAAAACAATTTTCTTCTTCTTTTTTTGAGCAAAATTTATTTCACGTATTGTCCAATCATTATCATAATCTTCAATTCTAAGATGTTCTGAAGAATACATGAAAAGAAATATGTCTGCTTGATTTATCGCATTTATAATAACTCCTACAAATTGGGCATCACTCTCAATACCATCAATATCAATCCAACACTTTTGTCCTAATTGTTTTTCAATTTTATTCTTAATTTTGAATACTTTATTCTTATCAACTCTTTTATATGATATAAATATCCTTTCTTTACGTTTTACTTCTTCTTTTTGCATAATTATTTTCTCTTCCTCTAGTTTTGCTATTCTTCTTTCCTCTTCTTTACGTTTTAGATGTGCTGGAGTTTCAACGTATGCCAACAGGCTTTCTTTATAGTTATAGAATGATTTTGATTCATATTTCCACAAATCTGCATTAATATCATCAATGCTTATATCCTTCAAGATGGATAATATTTGTCCTGACTTTTTGCCCTTGATTTTTGCAACTAAAAACCAATCCCATTCATAATACACCCATGTGGAATCTACATAATCTGTTTTGGATGCAAAAACAATTAAATGATAAGTTGATTTTAATGCTTGAGAAATAGCTTTTCTGTATTCGGAATCTCCCATTTGTCTGAGTTCCTTGTTTGCAAGG
>CAKULY010000070.1 GCA_934667505.1 uncultured Treponema sp.
GAATATGTATAGCTGAGTGTATCAACAAAATGGTTCAGGCGAGATATGCATGTTATGGATTCGTTGGGGTATCAAATGATTTAGATTTGTTTGCTAATATGCTACAACTGATACAAAATATTTTGTTTTGACAAGTCCTATGTATTTTGAAAATAACGATGAAGAAAATATAAAGAAAGCTAATTATGCATTAGCAAGATATCAGTTTGCTCTTGGAAATTGGATATTTAATGATGAAAGTAAGTATGTAGCAGCAGGAAAATTGAAAGAAAAGATTCTTGAATTATTGCAGATGGAGGATTTGTCGGTAATCCCAGCAAATATGCAGGATGAACTGATAAGAAATATTTTATTAGGAAAAGATGATCTAAAGGGGTATTTGCAAAGTCCTGCAGACTATCATGAATTTTGTGAACTAAGGGAGAAATATAGAATTGCATTTGAAAACATGAATATTGAAAAGGAAAAGTTGGAAGATGAGTATGCAAATTATTTAGTGGATTACGATATGAACGATTATAAAGAGTTGAAAGCAGAAATTGATGAGGAGATTGCAACTATTGAGGATTCGATTGCTCATTTTGAGATTGAGAAAGCAAAGCAGCAGAAGAAAGTATTTAATATTGAAGATATTAGACAGAGATTAAATACAATTATTAATCTACGAGACTATAAGGTAAGTGATGAAGTTATAGATATGTTTGTGGAGCGTATCATTTATCGTGGAGTTGTTGACGGTAATGATGAGTTTGTTTGGGTGATGAATTTATCGGGAGAGTGTACAGATACATCCGCTAAGTATAAGATTCGAGGTTACGATAAAAATTATGCGGATTCTCTTAAGAGTGATAGGAATTTTAATATTGTTGCTCGTATGCTGATTCCAATGGAAGAGTGTAAACGTTTTTGTCAGGAAGAGGCAGGCAGACGATTTAAGAAGAAGTATTGGAATCCTATTACAATTAAAATTGCAATTGCATAATATGCTGAAACTATTAAGGGCTGAGCAGAACTTGCTTGGCTCTTTTTTGTATGGTATGGAAAAAATAAATCAAATGTTTGTAAGTCTTGTGATATAATAAAAAAAGTTTGGAGAAATAAGATGAAGTTTGAGAAGGAATTTGCCCAATTATTATTTAGAAATGCAGTTATATTCATTGACTCTGCAATAGGTTATATTAACAAAGGATTGGATAGCTATGTAAATATGCTACAGGCTATTGTGAATTTACAGTTTGCTATGGAATTAGCATTGAAATCTTCAGTTGTATCCTGCTGTGGGATAAGAACAATTTTGGTAAGTAAACAGAGTTGCCTATCAGATTCAGAAATAGAAGAATTATATGTTACTAATAAATTGAAAATACGAGAATATGATGAAGTTAAAAATTTCACAAAGGGAAGAGAGCGTCTGTACAACTTTGAGCGTAAGGAATATCAATATATGGAGATGTTTCAGAAATATAGAAACTGTGTATTGCATTCGTCCTATATTTTTAATGAGCAAGAAAGACAAAGTGTTGAAAAGGATGCTATATATGCATTAATACATATTTTGGGAATTTTGATGAGCGAGGAAACAGGAATAGAG
>CAKULY010000071.1 GCA_934667505.1 uncultured Treponema sp.
GATGTGGACAATCCCATTGCATATTGTGTGTATAATGGGGAAAAGAAACTAATTGGTTTTTGCATTATAGGAACACTTAGTTTACCTATAGAGTACAATAATCATAGTGAATATGTTGATACGATAGATATAGCATGTTTAGCGATTCATGAAGACTATCAGTGCGTTGGGACAGGTACAGCGATACTAAACTTTGTGTGTGATAAAGCAGAACACTTGATGCCGGGCGTTGAGTTTTTACATGTTGATGCATTAGATTTGGAAAACTATAGTTCCGTTCTATCAAAAGTATGGTTTTCGCTATGCTGCTCGTTCCGGTAAGGATGTTGCGTGTATGTTCTATGCGCTGCACAAAATAAATGATCAGTTTTAGCAAATAGGCAAAGGAACTCTCCCCATACCCACTAAGTGTCACTTGTCGCAAAATGGCGTTTACTACTTTACTATTTCTCCATTGTTGTACTCTTAACTTTTCATAATTACATCCTTTGTACTTTTGAGATGGTGCTTTAATCCGAATCGGTTACTGAATAGAATATCCGAACATTATCAACGATTGCCATTAGAAAAAAACGATTTGGGTTTATTACCGAATGTCTTAGTAAAAAAGTATAGTTATTTTGTCCCGAGGAAGTCGGAGAGGGGTCTTATCCTTGCTCGGTAAGTATTTATGCGTTGCTTTAGATTGGGCATTTTGATAACCTGTTGTTTAGTAGGATCAAAGTGCAGAACAATGTAGTATTTGGCATGTTCAGGATGGAAACCATACGCTTGCAAAGCCTCTTTTGTCCATATTTGGAATTTCCCCTCGTGTCCTTTGGCAAGATGAAATAGTTGGGCATTCTCCCCGTTGGTGTGAAGCAGCACATATTTCATACGCTCAAAGCCGGCCTCTACTTGCAATGAGCCTTCGGAGTCGCCTGCTCGCAAGTAACAAATACCCTTTTCTATCATCAACTTACACGTTTCTTCACGCGCGTGATTGACCAATACGGTTGTTTCTCCCGGTGTCTCACGCATCTTACGGAGGAGTTTTTGCGCTGTCTGTGGGGTGGATATTTCTTCTTTGCGCCGGATACCCAGTTGCAAATACTCCTCCGACTGATCGATACCTATAAATTTGCGCTCTAAAAGATTAGCAGCAACACCTGTTGTACAACTGCCGGCAAAGGGGTCAAGGATAGTATCGCCTTCGTGCGTACAAGCCAGGATTATGCGATAGAGCAAACGCAAAGTTTTTTGTGTAGGGTGTTTGCCACAAGTTTTCTCCCACATTCCTACTGAAGGCATACGCCATACATCCGGCATTTGTTTGCCTCCGTTGAGTGCCGTCATTAGGGAAAAATTGAGATAGTATTTACTTTTGGTGGACTTGGCAGCCCAGATGATGTACTCAGATGCGAAATTGAAGCGAGTTCCTGTAAGAGAGGGCGGCGGGTCGGTCTTTTGCCAAGTAATTACATTAAGTATTTTGTATCCAAGTTGATTAAGACAACGCGCAACCGAATAGATGTTATGAAATGTGCCACACACCCAAATTG
>CAKULY010000072.1 GCA_934667505.1 uncultured Treponema sp.
GCCTTACACTGTACCCATTATTGCCGAGTTGTTCAGTAAACATCTGACGGCATTTCTGATAACTCTTATTGAAAAGCCGATAAAATTTGCGCCAACTAAGAACTGAGATTTCCTTACCAGCTCCATTTGATTTGGTTGTTTGTGTTTGCTCATAAAGGGCGTTTTTGAAATCCTCCCATGTATCCACTCCATTAAATTTGCCACCTTTAGAAATAATGAAGTTTATAATAGATTCAATAGTATCATTGGGGTCATCTACGTTTGCAAACAGCAAATCCAAACATTCTTTGTCTTCGTCTGTCTCAAAAAGATACTTATACTGAAAGGCGTTTCCAGTTTCCAAGCGGTCTTTGAGGCATCCTTCTTTTTCATATGTGTAGTCCGTGTAGTTCTTTGAATATGGATAGTAGTATTTCACTTGCTTAAAAGGAGACATTTCCAATCCAAGTTTCTCATACACTTTTTCTATTTGCTCCAGTTCCTCTGTACGCTCATTCATTTGATCTATTTTCAAAAGGTCTGTCCCCTTTACATTCATCATGATAAATGCAACAGACTCTTTAGAATTGCGCATTGCTACGTCTTGAATAGCTTTCATAAGAAACATGGCATAAGATGTCTTAGAAGCCAATCCTGAAATTCCCGAGATGTTTAAATGCGCACCTTCAGGACCAATTAAGAAATGAGAATTGAAATTAACAGGAAGAATCTGTTCATTATCCCCTTCATACATTTTAATATAACCTGCAGGGATTGGATTCTTCATTTTATCCAATCCTAAAGCCATTTTTATTTCATCTTCTGCTGCAAGAGAAACTTTTCTTCCTTCCTGCACAGGAATGTATATATCCTTGTTTTACCAACAACTTTACACTTTACATAGTTCATTCCTATGCGATCTGTATAAGATGTTGAATTAACATCCCCAAAATCGCTTGATATGTAACCTGCTAACGCACTTGGCGAGTCCGTCATATGCGAAATTTCTTCAACAACTCCAAATGTCTTGGAGCTTTGTATGTGTTCTACAACAACGACATCAAAAGGCTTAAGTTTAAGATTAGCCTTTGTCCAAAAAGTAAAACATTCTATTGTAGAAGGTTGCTTTTCTGTTGCTATAACCTTTCCGATTACTTCCATCATGTCATTTTTAAAATAAATTCAAAAAATAATAATCACTTTTGAATCTGCTTTTGCAGAAACATTCAGTCATATATACGGGATATATATGATTTGCCCATCTTGGATCTGAACCATAACAAACAGGATTTCTCTCATTTATGAGATTTGCCGTAATAGTATCTATCTCGTCTGTCGAGAGACCATTTTCTGCTTCATGCCCTGTCATAAGCATCTTTTCAACTTTCACTATCCCTGCATATGGGGAAGAAGTTACATCCCGATTTCTAAGACGAACATACCAAATTGCAAAATTTACATTTCCCCACTCTTCTCCAGGACTCCATAAAAAAGCAGGGGTTCTATGATACAATGGCAATCTCGCAATCTGACCAGCACTGCTTTGGTCTTTCATGT